>CALDTJ010000259.1 GCA_937924145.1 uncultured Saprospiraceae bacterium | reverse complement strand
CATGAGGCAGTTACAAATCAAAATCTCCTTAGCCAATAGTCATATACCTATTTGGCGTCGATTTCAAATCACCGATGATTATCGTTTAGATCGTTTTCATCAAGTGATTCAAATCGTGATGGGTTGGTGGAATTCACACCTACACGAGTTTGAAATTGGTGGAAGAAGATTTGGTATGTTACTTCATGATGATTTAGATGCTCCTAATACGGAAGACGAAACACGTTTTTATCTAAAAAACTTTCCTTTAGAAATTGGCCAAAAGATCGGTTACCTCTACGATTTTGGTGACAACTGGCAACACATCTTAGAAATAGAAGGCATTTCAGAAAGTAAAAAAAGTGGACTAATCTGCTCCGAAGGCAGTGGGAAATGTCCTTATGAAGATGCAGGTGGCGTAGGTGGTTATGAATATGCCTTGCGCGTAGAAAAAGATCCTTCACATCCACAACATGCCCAATTTTTGGGTGACCGTTGGATAGAAGACTTACCTGATTATACCCATTTTGACCTTAAAGAAGTCAGTAGAGAATTGAAAAAATTTAGCCTTTGGCAAAGTAAACACCCACGCAAAAAATCTACTCCTTGGCATCAGATTTCCTAATGGATTGATGACTTTCCAAGTTTTATAAACTTTGAACGTCTATGCTATCCACCAAAAGAGAAGGGCAATCGCTTACCAATCTTTTTAAGCCTTCAATTTTTTGATGCTAATGTCTGTGAGGAAAATTCAATAAAAGTCTTACCCACCGATTATGCTTCAGGTAGTTTTTAAAAACTTCAAATTATTATGTTCTATTGGGAAGAAATTGCAAAGGATTAATGTTGTAAGTGTTTGTAGAGTATGCTTTAACTTGGCTTAGGCAGTCGCTGCTTTAACTTGATTGTCTGCGTTTACAGGTAGTGGCAACATTTTCGCTGCGGGAGTCATATCCTCCAGCATTAGCTCTTTGGGACCGAAGTCCATAATTAAATTGGCAATGTCGCCTTGAGAAAGGGTAATCGCTTTTTCTTCTAATTTTCTAGCAATTAACTTACCTTTGGCAATAGTTTTTGTGGCTTGGAGTACTGCTACATACTCGGGCATTAATCCACTTAGCCCCGTTTTGTTGACAACAAGGGCCGCTACAATTTCTCCATTCGTTTCAGCCGTTAAAATAAAACCGCCAAAAGATGGAATTTCTTTGGATGCGTATTCTACAGCTTTTAAAATAGCGGTTTCTTCTACCCATGAAGATTCCAAGTTCTTTTTTAAAAACTGAACAATCGCATTTTTTTGAGAATAGCTTATGCCCGTGTATGCATCATAGAGTTTTTGTTGATACATGACTTGCTAAAGTTTATAGAGTTTGGTTAAAATTTTACCTCAGCTAACAATTAAGTATTAATAAAAAATTCATTAATTCTAATTGCTCGAAAGTGTAAAATTATTAAGCTAAATATACGAAATAATTCTACATCCAATAAAATATTATTCAAAAAATACATAATAAGTAAAAATAAATCACTCATAATCATATAATTACGTAAAACATCTTACAAATATGCGAAAAATATCTGCTGACTATATTTTCCCAATTCATCAAGCTCCTATTAAAAATGGTGTCGTAGAGGTCGATAAAAATGGAACAATAGTCCAATTAGGTCATCGTAAAGACTATGCCGAAACCGACTTAGAAATCCATAAAGGTATACTTACGCCAGGATTGGTCAATACGCACTGTCATTTGGAACTTTCGCACATGAAAGGTAAAGTCGATACGGGTACTTCGCTCATTCCTTTTATTTCGAGTGTCGTCCAATTTCGAGACGTTTCACAGAAAATGATTGATAAAGCGATTGCAAGAGGAGATGCCCAAATGTACAAAGAAGGAATCGTAGCCGTAGGAGATATTTCAAACAAAACCGATACTGCCGCCTGCAAGTCGAATAGTAAAATTAAATATTATACGTTTGTCGAGATGTTCGATTTCCTGCAAGATGCTTGGACGGAAGACACCTACCAACAATACAATGAGGTTTATAAAGGGCAAGCTGATCAGGATGGGAATAAAAAAAGTATGGTTCCTCATGCCCCCTACTCTGTCTCGGTAAACCTATTCAAAAAATTGGCAAAAGCTAATAAAAAAGGGAGTACGGTCAGTATTCACAATCAAGAAACACCTGACGAGAATTTATTTTTTCAAAAAAAGAAAGGAGCTTTTTTAGATTTCTACAAAAATTTTGATATCAGTATTGATGATTTCCAAGCAATGGGCATCAACTCAATTGATTACGCCTTAAAATACATGAACCCCGACTGCAAAACCTTATTTGTTCATAATACAATGACGAATAAAGCAGATATAGAGAAAGCACATGCATGGAATAAGAACTGTTATTGGGCGACTTGCCCAAACGCTAATTTATACATCGAAAATAGACTGCCCAATTACCAGCACTTTTTAGATACCAATGCTAAAGTGACCATTGGTACGGATAGTTTAACTTCTAACTGGCAATTGTCTATCGTGGAAGAAATGAAGGCTATTGCTAAATATCAGTCCTACGTTCCTTTAAATACCTTACTCACTTGGGCGACATTGAACGGTGCAGCCGCTTTGGGGTATGAAGATGAGTTGGGTAGTCTGGAAGTTGGAAAGACTCCTGGTTTAGTACTTTTGAATATGGGTCGAGGCTTGACTTTTAAGGCGTCTACTCGGGCTAAGCGATTGATTTAGAAGCAAATAGACCTTCCAGAACTTAGAATTCTGGAAGGTCTTCTCACTTTCTCTCACCTCTTAAACAGACAACATAAACTCATTCAAATTCACCCCACTATCTAGGTTCAATTTCTTCCTTAGCCGATAACGGCCTACTTCTACCCCACGAATAGAAATATTCATCAATGGCGCAATTTCTTTAGTCGTTAAATTCATTCTTAGGTAAGCGCATAACTTTTGGTCATTAGCGGTAAGCTGAGGGTACGTTTCTCGAATTCGTTTTAAAAAATCAATGTGTACTTGGTCAAAGTGATGCGCAAATTGATCCCAAACTCCTTCTAAGGCAGCATCTTCACTCAAAAGTTTATTAATCCGTTTGATTTCTGTAATTGCCACCTTGTCTGTTGTTTTTCGGAGCACTTGGCGAAGTGGTTCTTGTAGTTTGACGATCAATTCATTCCGTCGAACTAGGTGCATAGTGGTCAATGCCAATTCTCTATTTTTTCTATTGATCTCGGTTTTTAAATTCTCATTTTTTAGGGTAATAATTTGTTTTTCACTTTCTGCCACTACTGCTTGGTGTTCTTTCTCTTTTTTGGCTTGATCTTCAATCAATATAGCCTGTTCTTTTTTGTATCGTCTTCGCGGAATAAAAATCAAACTTCCTAATAATAATAAACCTAATAAGGAATAGAGTAAAATAGCTTGTAAAGAAGCATACCAAGGCGGATCAATAGAAAAGGTATAACTCGCCATTTGACTTTTGTGCTGCTGATCGGTTTTTGCTTGGACCAAAAAACGATAATCGCCCGCTCCTAAATTGGTGTATTCCTTTTCTGTTTTAGTACTCCAACTCGACCAATCTTTATCGAATCCTTCCAATTTTGTCGAATACTGCAAATTCTCGATTAGCGGAAAATTGGGTGCGGTATAGCTAAACCTAAAAGCATTCCTATCACAAGAGAAGGAAACTTGTTTTTCGTTGTGCTCCGCTCGATATTGTCCGAATAACAAAGTACTATCCCCTCCATTAATCGACTCTACTTTTACAATATTCGTTGTGAATAAAGAATCTGCCGAAGGGCCACTTTTTGAAGGATTAAAATGAATAAACCCTTTTTCTGCTCCAATAAATACATTGTGCTCATCGTAGGGATAGATAAATTCAAATCCTCTAACCAATTTACCATCCAATTCAGGATAAACGATCTTCGTGATAGCCTTCGAAAAACCTTTATCCTCTACCTTTAATACACCTGTTTCGTCGGTCGTACTAAACCAAATATTCCCTTTTGCATCCTCAAAAAGCCTTTGTATACTTTGCTCTTTTCCAATCAAGCCCTCAAATACTTCATCATGTACAAATCTATTTTGAGCTGCATTATATTTAAAAACTCCTGTTTCTCCTGTAAAAATAACCTCGCCATTTACCATAGAGACATGGTTCAAATTATCGCTTGGCAAGCCGTCTTTTTCCCCGTATAAACTAACGGTTAGACTTACCAAATCCGCTGATAACTCTATCTTGTAAATCCCTCTATATGGGTGAGCAATCCAAATATTTCCAGCGTTGTCTTGTTCCATCAAACGACAAGACTCCTTGAACCCCTCATATTTTCGGACAAAAGTCCAATCCACTCCATTTTTTTGATACAGTTCAAGCCCCTCATAAGTACCTGCTACGAGATAATTCGGATGTTTGGACAAATGTAGAAATGTCCAATTACCCAATGAAGAAGACAGTCGTTTCAGTTGATTATCTCTTAAGACAAACCCGCCTTCATTGTGACCGACCAGTAATCTATTCTCAATCTGATTTAAACTCCATACTTGCCCTTCGCTTCCCTTCACTAGTTTAAAATTATTCTCCTGAAGCGGATTATAATAGGCTTGCCAATTTTGTTGATAGATACCCGTTGCAGTACCTAAGTATAATTGATTATTTAAAATACTAGCGGCATAGGCCGTTCCTTCTTGTTCTCCATCAGGCAGCAATTTTGTAAATGGAGCGTGCATCGCTACATAATCCACTCCATTGTCTAAACCTAACCACAGATCCTCCCCCTTATCTTTGAAAATACTTAAGACATTGTTGTTTTGCAGGCCATTCTTTTTATTCAAATGATGGATAAATCGTCCGTTATTATCCATGATTACTAGTCCTTCAGAGATTACGCCGACTGCCAATAAATCTTCGTTGATAGCTGTGACGCAATATATTTCATGTTCTTTTAGAAACGTTTCTCCTTCATATATTTTTTGTCGAATCCCTGCTTTCGTCAACTCAAATACTCCTTGACTTTTAGTAAAAAAGAATAGTTGTCCATTTTCTCGCTCTACCATATCTCGAACAATTGTCCCTTGCAATAACGCACCTCCCTCTACTTGCTCAATGTTTCCATTCACTAATTCAAATACCCCTAAATCACTTCCAATAAAAAGACGTTGGTGGCCTTTCCCTATAAATTTTACTTTTCCATTTTCATAGACATTGACTTTGTTATCTACCACCTCATAGACCTTATCGGAAGCATTGAAATATATTCGATCCTGATATTCTACTATTTCCCATACATCCGAAAAATTCCGCTCCGCTTCAGGAATGATGTCCAATAAAGAATGATAGATTAGTTGTCCGACTTCTGTTGGTTCAAAATACCCAAACTCTCCTTGCCCACCTATATATATTTTTCCATTAGTGGAAATATGTAAAGACCTAGCAATTGTTTTATTAGGTAATAGAAAAGTCTGCCAATTGGTCCCATCAAATTGTAACAGCCCATTATTATTGGCAAAAAATAAGAATCCATTTGGATGCTGTTGGATATCCCAATTTTGAGTCCCCGCATCATATACTTTATTTAGATAATTGGTAGTAAAAGGTGTTCCAATGTTAGTGCTTTGACTTACTAAGGTGAGACTTATAAAAAGACAATACAGAAATATGATATGCTTAGTATACAGCAAGTGGCGTATTTGTTTTTTTCTTAAAAAAGCAAGTGATAAGTTAAAATGAGACAATAAAGGTACGTTTATAGGGGCAAACTACGGAAAAACAAGCCTACTAATAAAAGATGTAGTAGTCATGTAGTAGTAAAAAATAGGTAATATAGTTACAAAATATAATTCTACCGCAAAAAAAATCAAAGTAATACTAGAGAATTCCTCAAATAATGAATAAATCCGCTCAATCAAAAAATTGTAAAACAATAACTAAAAATCCCCAAAACACGACTTAAACTTAACTTCCTAAGAATACCTATTACCCGCATATATTTAAAATTTGGGTAGGTATTTTTTTGTCCATCATTTTATATTTCTAGCAGTCATGCCTCTTTTGATTTTCCCTTTTTCTTTCGCTATATTTGAATTTTATCAAATAAAAATCATTCAAAATGTATAAAACACTTCCCCTTTTTTTATTAATATTTCTTCTTTTAACTAACTGTTCTACCAATCCAAAAATGGTGAAATCTAGCGACCTTAGTTTCACTGCCCCTATTGGCGTCCAAGCCTATTCCTTTAGAAATTATTTCCCCAAAGATGCAGTCGGCACCCTAGATCGTATTCAAGCAATGGGTATCACCGAAATCGAAGGTGGCTCTGGTAAAATTGATCCAGCAGACTATAAAAAATTATGTAATGAACGAGGTATTTCTATTCCCTCTACAGGCGCACAATTCAATGAATTGAGAGATGATCCAATGAAAGTCGTGGAAACTGCCAAAGCATTAGGTTCAAAATATGTCATGTGTGCATGGATACCTCACAAAGACCGTGGTAACTTTTCTAAAGCTGACGCAGATCGGGCAATTAAAGTGTTCAATAATGCAGGGAAAGTTCTCAAAGATAATGGTTTGACTTTCTGTTACCATCCTCATGGCTATGAATTCCAGCCCTATAAAAATGGAACGTTGTTAAATTATATCATAGAAAATACCAATCCTGAAAATGTCTCTTTTGAAATGGATATTTTCTGGGTACAATTCGGTGGTGGTGATCCTGTTGCTTTACTAAAAAAATATGGTAATCGCTGGAAACTACTCCATTTAAAAGATATGAAAAAAGGCATTAAAAAAGATTTGACGGGCGGTACCAATGTCGAATTTAATGTGCCACTAGGTACGGGTCAATTAGACATGGTCGGAATTATGAAGGAAGCTCAAAGAATCGGTATCGCGCATTATTTTATAGAAGATGAAAGTAGTGCAGTGGTAGAGCAAGTTCCTGAGAGCATTGCTTATTTACGAAGTTTAAAATATTAAAATTGGCGGCAGAGGACTTAGAATAGCTAATCGCCCTCTGCCCTTCACTACCTACCTATTATATTTTTTCCTATTTTGTGTGATAATTTCTAATCGAAACAAAACGGATTAAATATGAAAAAGCAACTTTTAGTCGGGTTGGCCATCCTGTCAACCATCTTTTTATTTACCTTTTGCCAAGAAGAACCCTTAGTTAAAGGTAGTGCAGAACACATCGCCAAAGTAACCAGCGAGATTTCTGACCAAACCTTAATTGGTGCAGATGATCGACAAGGCGACTGGCTTTCCTACGGTCGAAATTATCAAGAAGACAGATACTCTTCCCTAAGTCAAATTACTAAAGAAAATGTGGGAGAATTAGGCTTAGCATGGGCAGAAGAATTGGGTACGAAAAGGGGCTTACAAGCAACGCCTATCGTAGTCGATGGAATCATGTATTTCTCTGGTCCTTTCAACAAAGTTTGGGCTTACGATGTCCGAACAGGTAAAGAAATATGGCAGTTTGTCCATGATTATAATACAGATGCTAATATAGATTTATGCTGTGGTTTCTCTAATAGAGGATTAGCAATCTATAAAGGGGATTTATTCATGGGAACTTTGGATGGTAAATTGCTATCTATTGATGCCGCTACGGGTAAAAAGAATTGGGAAGTCATGACGATTGACCCTACTGCGAATTACTCGATTACAGGTGCGCCTAGAGTTGTAAAAGGTAAAGTGATTATTGGTAATGGTGGTGCAGAACTAGGTGCCAGAGGTTATGTTACGGCTTATGATGCAGCAACAGGAAAACAAGCATGGCGATTCTATACTGTCCCTGGTGATCCAAATAAGCCTTATGAACACCCAGATTTAGAAGAAGCTGCGAAAACATGGAAAGGAGATGCTTACTGGAAACAAGGTGGTGGCGGAACGGTTTGGGATGCAATGGCTTATGATCCAGAGTTGAACTTATTTTATATCGGTGTTGGAAATGGTGCGCACTGGAATAGAGAATTTAGAAGCCCAGGTGGTGGCGACAATTTATACCTTTCTAGTATCGTAGCCTTGAATCCTGATGATGGTTCTTATGTGTGGCATTATCAAACGACTCCTGGAGATTCTTGGGATTATACGGCTACGCAGCACATTATTTTAGCCGATATGGAAATTGAAGGAAAAGAGCGAAAAGTCCTGATGCAAGCTCCAAAGAATGGTTATTTCTATGTGATTGACCGAGCAACGGGAGAATTCCTTTCTGCCGATAATTTTGTTTACCAAAACTGGACAACAGGTATGGACGAAAACGGCAGACCGATTGAGGCGGAAGGTGCGCGTTATACCGACGGGCAAGTCCATTGGATTGCGCCAAGTACCCACGGTGGACACAATTGGCCACCAATGACCTACAATCATAAAACTGGATTAGTCTACATTCCTACCGCTAAAGAATCTCAAGGTTTTGTACAAACGGCTAGCCCCGATAATCCAGATGGTTTAGGTGGAGGATTTGATGCCAATGTCTCTTTGAATAATAAGCTGTATATGCCGAATGTCTTTGATCCTAATCCAGCCGCACCAATTCCAAATACTACCAGCGGTCGATTGGTCGCATGGAATCCTAAGACTCAAAAAGAAGTTTGGGGGATTGACCAAGTAGGTATTTATAATGGTGGTTTATTGAGTACATCAACTGGCTTACTGATGCAAGGAGATGCAGAGGGAATGTTCACGATTAGAGATGCGGATAATGGAAAAGTTTTAAAACAAATCGACCTTCGTTCTGGAATTGTTGGTTCACCTATTACTTATTTAGTAGATGGGGAGCAGTACATTTCTATTTTAGTTGGTTGGGGTGGTTATTTAGCGAAGTTACATAAGCACGTACCTCGGATTCACCCCGGTACGATGTACACCTTCAAATTGGGTGGAGCAGCGGAGCATCCAGAAAAAATGCCTGCTTTTGAGCAACCGCTAACTGCCATGAGAGATGACGCTGGACCTGCTAATATTGGCAACGGTTGGGATGTATTCACCCAATTCTGTATCAGCTGTCACCCTATGCCAGGAACTGGACATTCTTCTACCCCTGATTTGGCTCGTTCGACGGACGATGTTTTCAATAATTATGAAGAGATTGTGATGAATGGGGCTTTAGCTTCACAAGGTATGCCTGCCCTAAAAGGCTTGATTACTGAACAAGAATTGAATGATTTAAAAAGCTTTATTTTCTATACGTCTAAAGAGTTAGGATCTGGCACAGCCCCTAATGAATATTTGACTAATATTGCTAAAATGCAGTATTTGGCGGATACGCAAGCGGCTATTAAGAAGTAAAAAAGAAGTCAGACCAATATCTTTGATATCTGTCAGACCATTTCATTGTCAGAAGTCAGACTTATGATGTTGACCACGTCTAGCTCAAAATCATACGTCTGACATCTGACAGTCCTAATGGACGATCAGACAGAAAATTAAAAATTTTCGGTCTGACTTCTATTTTATTACTGATGAAAAGCACTAGCTATAAAAGCCAAAACTTCGGGCAAAGACTCCCGCCAATAAGTCCAATTATGCGCTCCATTTCGAATTCTAAATTCATGTTCGATCTCCTTTTTTCGCATAGCTATATGGACTAAAGAATTTCCTTCAAATAAAAAATAATCTTCTCCGCAATCAATATACCAACGGACTTTGGTATTCCATTCTTTTGGTACTTTATTCTTTTTTAAAAATTCTGTTGTACTATTTTTTTCAAACCATACTTGTGTTTGCCACGGAATTAATCCCTAACTTTATGATCCTTCCATTTATAAAATAAGGCAATAGGGTGAAAACTATGGGTATCTTTTAGTAGAATAAACATTTTGTACTGCGTTCTCTGTACCAAGTTGAAAGAAAGAGGTGCTTATAAAGCACCGCTTTCTGCAAGCACCATAGAAGGCGGTGCTTTGTAAGCAGCTCCTTCTTTACGCTAGAAAGAACAATAACCCATACTTTTTACCGTAGTGCCTAAAATAAAAACACTCACCATGAAAATCATCGACAAACTAGCATGGATTTATTTAAAAGACAAAAAAATCCTAAGCACTCGAAGCAAAGGCAAAACTAAATTCTACATTCCTGGTGGAAAAAGAGAAAAAGGCGAAAGCGACAACACCGCTCTTATCCGAGAAATAAAAGAAGAATTGACGGTTGATTTGATTCCTTCAACCATTGAATTCGTCGGTAACTTCCAAGCACAAGCAGATAGTCATGCCGCAGGCATTCAAGTATTGATGCAGTGCTACACTTCTGACTATCAGGGTATTATTAAAGCTGCCGCAGAAATTGACGAAATAGCGTGGCTCACCAATGCAGATCGAGCTAAAATTTCTCCCGTCGATCAACTAATTTTTGATTACTTAAATGAAAAAGGTCTGTTGGATTAACTTTTTTTTAAAGGGTGCAACTAATCAGGAATCTTCCTGTCATTCGAATTAGAAACCTTATAAAATGGCGTTTTAAATTTAGAAAATTCACTTTTCTTGAGTTTAAAATCAACTTTAAATCCTTAGTTTCAGTATACGTCTGTTATCGAAAGGCGACTAAAGTCGCCTGTACTTTGAAACTAAAATAAGAGATCACCCGATGCAAAAAACAGTAGTATGCCTATTGGCATTAATAGGATTGGTAGTCGTTGCCAATGCTCAACAGTTAGACCTTTCTAAAAAACAGACCAAAGCTTTCCGTACTGAAAAGGCGCCTGAAATTGATGGCGAACTCACCGAAATGAATTGGCAAAACGCTCCAATTGCAACCGATTTAGTGGAATTACAACCCGTCGCAGGTGGCAAACCTACCCACCGAACCGAAATCAAAGTAATGTACGATAACTCCGCTTTATATGTCGGTGCCATGATGTACGATACTGCACCTGATAGTATTTTGCAACAAGTCACCCAACGGGATGAAATAGGTAATAGTGACTGGTTCGGTATTTTTATTGACCCTTATAAAGGTGGAATCAATGGCGTTAGTTTTATTGTGACTGCTGCGGGCGCACAGTTTGATGCTAAATATTCCGTCTTTGGAGAAGACGAAAATTGGGACGCCGTTTGGAAAAGTGCGGTCAAGAAAAATGCAGAAGGCTGGGTCGTTGAAATGCGTATCCCCTACTCTGCCATTCGTTTTCCAAACCAAGAAGAACAAGTTTGGGGGCTTAACTTTGGTAGATTGATTCAACGTTATCAAGAAAAAAGTTTTTGGAGTAAAATTGATCCAAATCAAAATGGTTTCTTGAATCAATTTGGTCAAATTTCTAATATTTCCAATATCAAATCCCCTTTCCGATTATCTGCTACGCCGTTTGTCGCTGTTTATGGAGAAAATTATAAAGATAAAAGTGCTACTCCCTCTTCCTCTTGGGGGCGTTCTTTTAATGCTGGAATGGATGTCAAATATGGGATCAACGATGCCTTTACTTTGGACATGACCTTGATTCCTGATTTTGGACAGGCTCGTTCGGATAATCAAGTATTGAACCTCTCCCCTTTTGAAGTTCGCTTTGATGAAAATCGACAATTTTTTACCGAAGGGTTAGAGCTGTTTAATAAAGGTGGTTTATTTTATTCTCGTCGAGTTGGTGGTAGACCCCTTAATTTTTGGGAGGTAGAAGGACAATTAGGCGAGACGGAAGAAATTATTGATAATCCATCTACTACCCAATTAATCAACGCTACTAAAGTATCTGGTCGAACGACCAAAGGGCTTGGAATTGGCGTATTCAATGCGGTTTCAGCAAGTGCTCATGCCAAAATTCGGGATACGGAAACTGGCGAAGAGCGTTCTTTTGAAACCAGTCCTCTGACCAATTATAACGTAACGGTTTTTGACCAAAATTTAAAGAATAACTCCTATGCTACTTTAATCAATACCAATGTCACTCGATTTGGTGATGCTTACGATGCCAATGTTACAGGTGGAGAATTTGAACTTAGAAATAAAGCTAATTCGTATAGTATTAGAGGTCGAGGTGCATTGAGCCAGAAATATTATACGGATCGTACCGATTTAGGGCATCGAATGTCTATTGGCGTCCGAAAGACGAATGGAAAAATTGCCGCAGGTCTTTTTTACAATCAAGAAAGTGATGATTATGATCCTAATGATTTAGGCTTTTTGAATAATAACAACGAGCGATCTTTTGATGGTTATGTAGAATATAATGAGAACAAGCCTTTCGGTATCTTTAATTCTGGTGGAGTTGGTTTTTCTCCTGAGTACAGCCGTTTGTACAAACCTAATGTTTTCACAGATTTTTCTCTGAACTTTTGGGCTTATGGTCAAACGAAAAAGTTCTGGCGGTTTAACGTCTTCACTTATCATGAACCAATTACCACCTACGATTATTTTGAGGCGAGAACAGCAGGTCGATTTTACCGTTTCCCAACCAGTAATATGGCAGGTTGGTACATGGGATCGGATAGAAGGAAAAAACTATCTTTTGGTTTCTACGGTAATTTTAGAAAATTCAATGAGGAAGGTAGAAATAGAATTTATTATGGTATCGAACCTACTTATAGAGTCAATGATAAGTTGAACTTCAGTTGGGAAATCACCAATTTTATTCAGCATAATAATGTGGGATTTGTTAATAAAATTGGAGACAATGAGGAAGATGTTATTTTCGGGATTAGAGATCGAAAAACTTTAGAGAATATTTTTAATACCAATTATAATTTCAACCCAAATATGGCACTAACTTTCCGAATGCGACATTATTGGTCCAGAGTCATGTACCAAGCGGATGATTTTTATTTGCTCAATCAAGACGGTACTTTGGGACATTCAGACTATACGGACAACCACGATAATAACTTCAATGCCTTTACGATTGATATGGTCTACAGATGGCGATTTGCTCCTGGCAGTGATATTTTTATTGTTTGGAAAAATAGCATTTTCAACAGTGGAGACGATGCTGCTATTGGTTTTGGTAAGAACTTAGATGAGTTGTGGACTGCTCCTCAGACCAATAGTCTCTCTTTAAAAATCATCTATTATTTGGATTATGATTTGTTGAGTAGTAAATAAAAACTAAAAAAAAGCACTACGGTGAAAACTGTGGGTTATTATTTTTTGCGTAAAGAAAGAGGTGCTTACAAAGCACCGCTTTCTATGGTGCTCGCAGAAAGCGGTGCTTTGTAAGCAC
>CALDTJ010000258.1 GCA_937924145.1 uncultured Saprospiraceae bacterium | reverse complement strand
ACTTCGTATTCATATACAACTCCAGGAACTCCATAAAAATCACTAAAGGTTTTAGTTTCACAATCTAAGGTTGTCAACAGCTCACCATCTCTATATATCCTAAATCCATTACAAAATTCGCTATCATACTCCCAGTCTAATTGTATTTGATTTAAGTAGTAGATAGGAGCGATTACCCCTATAGAAATTGTCGTATTATTATTCGAAGGGACCGTAGCGGTCAGATTTCCTACTCTTTCAATTGCTGGATAATTAATCTGCAAGTTGACAGCCTCTGATTCATATTTTTCTCCCCCGCTCACCCAAACTGCCGTCACACTATAAGTATATAAGGCTCCAGGTACGCCTGTGGTATCTCTAAATTGCAACGGACTTCCAGTCGGTATTAAGTCTAAGATTTCGCCATCTCGTTCTAGCTGATAGTAACTGTGCTCATCACAAGGATGACTCCAAACAATATCAAAAGCATTGCCTCCGTCAATCACGTTAGCATCTAAACTGGCTGCGGGTGCTAAATTATTGGTAATCAAAGCATTCGAAAAAGGTTCGGTATAGGTTCTTATTTCACCATCCAAGTAGGCACGAACCTGATAAGTTTGTAATACCCCAGGACTAGCTAAGGTATCTTCATAAAATAATGGTTGACCTTTCTGAATCAATGCAATCACTTTTACTCCTCTCGTCACTTCAAAACCATCATAATTATTATTGGTCGTAGTCCAACTTAATTTGACCCCATTCGGGCAATCCAAATTATTTAAAATTAGCGTATCTACCACCGCCGCAGAGGTAAAGTCTACTAAAGTCGGTTCAAAATTATTTTGGAAATTGACCACGAAATGACTCAAACCATCTGCTGCAATCATCTTTGGATTTTCTACAAAATCAGCATTCGTGGCATCAGCCGTCAAGGTGATATTGCCTACTACTGGAATATCCTCAAAACAATAAACACCAGTAGAATCTGTGGTCGTAAAAACATGAAAATTACCCGATCTAGCATCAATCCGTACATTCGACATTCCTCTTTGGTTGACCGCACTGGCTACCGTTCCAGTTATCCGTTGTTTGGACCTAACTTTTCCATAGTCCGCAGCCATATCCGAAAATTCGCCCATGAACTCCCCTTTGATTTGGTATAAATGATTTTGACCTACAACTGGTGCAGTATCACAAAATTTTCGATTGCCTGCTTTCACTGTTCCTATTTCCACTCCGTCTCGATAGACGGTAAAATCGGCTAAAACAAAAGAAGGGTATTCCCAAGTTAAGACGACCTGATTGGCTAAGTCATCACTCGCCATAAAATTAGTGATCGGTGCTAAACCAACGGCAGGTAAATTAGGGAATCCAGTATCTGTGCTACCAGTTGCTGTATAGATCTGACCATTAACTTCCCTATAAGGTCTAACCTCATAAGTCATTGGCGCAGCATGATTCGCAAAAGTTGAGTAGGAAGTTTGTTGTACGGGTAGCGTAGCAATGGAATCTCCATCAAAATACAAGATGAAACCATTAATATTATCGGAGTTGACTGCATTCCAACTTAAATTCACTAAAAAATCGACTGTCCCGTCCGAGGCAATAAAATTATTCGTAGTGGAAACTGCTGGAAAGGTGACCATTGCCATTTCTTCATTAGCATAAGCCGTGGTATCCGCTAATTCTTTGAATGCTCGAATTTTGTAAGTATAATTTTCATTAGGAATACCTGTTAAATCGGTATATTCGAAAGGGAAACCTCGATAAATCACTCCGATTGGTTCATCGTTTCGTATTATTTGAAAACCCGTAAAATTATAGTCAGGATCTAGTGGTGCTAAATTGGTAGGTAATTCCCAATTCAGCAGAACTTGATCTATTCCTGCCATTGCTGTAAAATTATTTGGCGATGGTATACTTGGATAAACTATCCCACTCACCTCCAATGGCGCAGATTCATAATCTATCTCACCGACGGTGCGAAATGCCGTTAAGGCATAGTTAGAAATTTCTCCCGCAACACCTGAATTATCCTCGTATGTACCAACGGCATTTGGAGCGATTGTAGCAATGAGTTCATTATTTCTTCTCAATTTAAAGCCTTCGTAATTGCTAGCAGCATAAGTCCACGATAAATCTACCACCCCTTTATTATCATTCCTAGTACCAGTAAAATTCTCTGTCACCTTTACCTCTGGGTAAGTTGTTGGTACATTTGCTACCTCTTCTATCGCATACAGATCTCCGTCACCATCTACATCAAAAAAGCCATAAGCCCGAACTTCATAATTGTAAATACCATTTGGAATACCAGTAGTGTCTTTATAGGAAATAGTACCTGTGGTGGTATTGGATGCTGCAATGGTCAATAAATCCTTTCCTCTTTTTATATTAAAATTCAATCGGCTAAAAACATTGCTAGCATTGTAGTCAAATGTTACTAAAACCGAGTGTTGATCTGGTTGAGGAGTCGTTTGGAAATTGTTGATTTCAACGGTTGGAAAGGTCAAAGTGGAGTCGATTTGGAAAGACTCCACCTGTAAAAAGTCAATCCCCGTTTTTTGGGGTTGTTGCGTATTTAAGGGGATCAACTTTTCAGGTGTGGTAAACGTAAAACTTGGTTTTATGGGTTTAATTTCTATACTCGCTTGTTGCCCGTAGTAAATATCCGTAAATTCGTAAAAACCATTATTATCAGAAAAAACGGTATCTTTAATGGCTGCACCTAAAACCGTAGTCTCTAAAACTACTTTGACGTTTGCCAAGGCGAAGTTGCCCGTTTTGGTCAAAATCCGTCCAGAAATCTGTCCATTCGGGGGCACATTTCCATCATCAAAGTCAGTTACAATGGCTTGTCCATTTTTGATAATTTGCAGCCCATAACTCACAATTTTTCCAGGAACGATATTCGTCACATCGTAACTAGTAGCAGTCGCAGGCAAGGTCTGAATAACTGTTCCGTCCGCCACTATTTCTAACATATCCGCAAAAGCAGCAACATCGTTCCAAACCAAACTTACTTTATCGGTAAAAGTACCGTCACTTGCACTTAGTCCCATGTCAAAAGTGCCACCTAGTCCACAAGCTTGCGCATAAGATTGATTGAGCGGAATATAAAAAGGCTGGAGGCAATAGTTGTAATTTTCTCCATTGACCAAGCTATTAGTAGCGGTGCTAAAAGAATCTATAAAAACATAATTTTCATTCAATTCATCGGTACTTTCTAACTGTCCTATTTGTTGACCGTTTCGATAAATGAGCGTCCGAGTTGCCAATTTTGAGGTATTCGTCCAACTCAAGATCACTCGATCTGCAAAATCTCCTGTAGTCGCCGTTAAAGTGGGGATTTGTTGGGAGGTAGTTATACCCGTTTCACTGAGCGATAAAAGCTCATTTCCAAAACCAATTCTATAAACCTTGATGGTATAATCAGCAGTAACATTAGGTCCAACGAAGTGTCGGTAACTGTCCTGAAAAGTAAAATTTGGAGTCGCCTCCGTTTCAGTCAACTGAGAAGAAAATAACACTGAACTGCCATTTTTCAATTCAAAAAATACGCCATTTGGAACGGATTGCCCAGCGGGTTGGTCTATGTCCCAACTAATATCAATGTAAGCATCGTTGGGGACTGCATTAACCGTCATTGTTTGGCAAAAAATGGATGAAGCCCATCCAAAAAATAATAGAAAGACTAGTGCTGACTTGACAGCATAGGAATGAAGTTTAAAATGAAACATTTGTTCGTTTTAAATGTGTTTGTAATTTAATGGGGTCACCCTTTGAAAGGTATCAAAGCGTGATTTTCAATAAAGTAGTCAGTAAAATGAGGGGATATTATCTACTATGGGTACCATCCAATTATAGCAATTAGTGATGGAAAGATTTACAGTATAGTTTCGAAATATAAGTATTGTTTGAAAACTATAAACTGTAAATTACGTTTAGAATGCTATAAATTACATTGAGGTTGTCTAGTTGGCAAAGTTAAAGCTGTTTGTATACAAACTAGTATTTTATTGTTCCAAATAGTTAGCTTATGATTGTAAGACTTAGTATATTGTTGTAGAATTAGTGTATTGTTGCACAATATGCATTTTACCCCCAAATTATTTTGACCCCAAAAAATATAATCCTCAATGCCGCAATCCTTTGTAGAGCAACTTACAAGCATTATAAGGGAGAATATTGACAATGCTGACTTTTCGATTGAGGTACTTTGCCAAGAAATTGGTATGAGTAGATCGCAATTGCATCGAAAATTAAAAGCAGAGATCGGTATCTCCACTTCCTTGTATATTAGACAAATTCGTTTAGAAAAAGCGTTAGACCTTTTAGAAAATACGACCTTAAATATTTCAGAAATTTGTTACGAAACTGGCTTTCTCAGTCCTCAGAATTTTGCCAAATATTTTAAAACAGCGTATGGTGCAAGTCCTAGTAAATACAGAAAAGCTTTTTTAGAAAAAGAGCATACGGTCGGTAAAAAAGTAGCCGCTACCGTCGTGCCCCAAATTGAGGTAAAAGCCCCCCTTTCGCCAAAAGTTCTTATTGCTGAATCCGCTACTCCACTAAAGAAAAACAAACGTACCTTAGTCTTGGCAGCTTTTGGCTTACTTTCATTGGTTGCCCTTTTCTTTTTTTATACGCTTTCTACTCCGTCTACTAAACCAGCCAACGAATTGACCATAGCAGTCTTACCCTTTAGCCATGAAGGTTTCTTGGACGATCAATATCTAGGAGAAGGTATTACGGAAGACGTATTGATTCATTTAAATAAAATTCCCACTTTAAAAATCATCTCCAAATCCTCTTCGTTTAAATACCAAAAAGCGCAACAAGATATTCAGGCAATCGGTCAGGATTTATTGTCTACGCATGTTTTGCAAGGTCGCATTAAAAAAGAAAATAATGCGTTCAATATTTTTTTGCAATTAATTCGAGTCGAAGATAATTCTATCGTCTGGTCAGAAAAATATAATAGGAATAATCAGAATTTTTTAAATGTGGCATCTGCTGCTGCTTTAGGCATCGCTAAACGACTCAATCAACCCATTAATCAAGCACTCAACCAACAAATTTCCCATTTGTCTACTAAAAATGTGGTCGCTTATAATGCCTATTTATTAGGCAAATACTTGATGAAAGATAGAACGAATGAGGGACTGGAAAAAAGTTTAGAACAGTACGATTTGGCACTCTCTAGCGATCCCGATTTTATTCCAGCTCACATCGCCAAAGCTACTGCCTATTTTTTGCTATCGGAAAACGGAGAGCAGGAGTATCTAAAAAAAGCAGAAAAATTAGCCCTACAAATTATAAAAATTGATAAAAATAACGGAGAGGCTTATGCCCTTTTAGGCAATATCAATTGCACCCAACGAAACTTTAACCAAGGCTTAGCTTTTTATGAAGTCGCCTTAGACTTAGAACCAAATAACGGATTAATTAATTATTGGTATAGTATTCGACTTCGAGAAATTGGCAACTTTGAAGGGGCTTTGGCCTTCGGAAAATTAGCTACGGAATTGGATCCACTACATCCCATAATTCATGCAGGATATGTCTATTCTATTCTTTTGGATGGTCAGTATAGTTTAGCAGAAGAGGTACTCAACGAAGGAAGTGTCGTTTTTGGCAATCACTTTTTACATATTTTTGTAAAGGGAAAACTAGAGATGTATAGAAAAAACTATACCCAAGCATTAGCACTATTGGCTGCCTCTCTTCAACTGAATCCTAATTTCAGACCTACTTTAGTAGATAAATTTGCTTGTCTTGCCAAATTGGGCAGAAGAGCTGAAGTCGATACTTACCTTGCTACTTTAGACGAAAATAATCCGTCCGACTGTATTACTTTTGCAGCTATTCACAGCGCCTTAGCCGAATTTGATAAGGGCCTCTTCTACCTACAAAAAGCGGCAAATAAAGAGACTTTCTCCAATGATTTATTGGTTGGGGGCTACTACAAACCCTATCAAAATTATCCCGTGGGGGTAGAAATTTTGAAAAAAAGTGGCTTATATGAATATTATACGGACTTAGAAAAACCACTCATTTCTGGTAAATAATAAGCTTTATTTCTAATTGGTAGTTCTGTTAGCACTTCGAGTGCTGCGGTATCGACACAGATGGGCAGATAGAATTAGAAGGCGATCTATATTTGCTGGTCTTCTGACCAGCGTTGTCGTCAGTAGACGACTTTAATAGGAGGTTCTAGTTTGTTTGGAGACTAGAACCATCGCACTTTATAAGCTTTTGCCCTTCTGTATCGGTATGGTTACCTCCAAGATAAAGCTATATATTGCCCAAATGTACCGTCCTTGGCATTCAAATTAACCCGCCCACCTTTCTAACAAATTCATAGGTACATTTATAACGAATCTGAATGGTAAACGATCAAGCTTTAAATGTTGGAAGATTTGGAATTATCCAAGTTTTTTTTCTAAAACTTATAATCCACTCGCATCGTCCATAATCGTGTTGGCTCCACCAACCCTGGTCGCTTAGTATACAACTCATTTGTCAAATTTTTCCCAATAAAAGCTATTTTCAAATGTTCGTTGGCTTGGAATCCGACTCTAGCGTTTACTAAAAAGAAACCATTATCATTTTCAGCTCGGAAATCTCGAAGTCCTCGGATAATCGTATTAAAAATACCATCTATCGCCTCTATATGACTATTTCGAAAGACACCGACCCCTACATTCCATTTACCAAATTGACTTTCAACATCTACTTTAAAAGTATGCTTTGATCTGTATTTTAGAATATTATAATCTGCACTAGAACGAAGTCTTTCATCTTCCGTAAAATCCTTAAATTTAGGATCTACATAGGTATAGCCTGCAAGAATATTCGTCGGAATGCCAAATAGTTTCCCTTGCCCCTGCACACTTCCATCAATTCCTTTAATCACGGTATTTCCTATATTTTGAGCGGAGAATCCAGTGAATACATTGGTTAAAATAAACTCAATCATATCTTCATATTCCATCCAAAATCCAGCAACATCTACGAATCCTTGCCAGTCAGATACTTGAAACCCTTGTTTCAAACCGATTTCTGTACTCCAACCCGTTTCTGATCCTAAATTAGGATTTGGGCTAATTGGTGTACCTCCCAAATCGGTAGTAATAAACTTCTCGGCAATGGTCGGAAACCGATACCCCTGCCCCCAAGATCCTCTGATGTAAGTGGCTCTGCCAGCTTGATAATTCATCCCAAACCTAAAAATTGGTTTGCCTTCTTCATTTAAACTATCGGGTACGACTAGATCATTGACCGTTGAGGGCGCATCAATTTTATTTCGTTCATAACGAACACCCGCTGAAATATTCAATCGATCAAATAACTTTTTTTCGACTTGTACATACGCTGCATTATTCGTTAAAACGTAGGAAGTATCTCCATATAAAGGCGCTCTAACGTCCGTCCTTGCGGCTACTAATCCACCTGTGAATACTAAATTTTGGTCCTCTAATTTTCGCTGAAACTGATAATTTCCATAATACAAATCAGAAAAATTATCCGTACCTGTAGTTGATTTATTATCAATACTAAAATATCGAGTACTCAACTTATGATGATTCCCTTTTTTATCAAAGTAAGCTAAAAATGGATCAATAAAAAATCGTTTGGGAGTCGAATTACTAAGCGTAGTCGTATCAGGTTGAAAGATATTTTCACCTGCATTTCTCCAATAAAAATAAGACTGATTGTCTGATTGATTATAAGTAGAATTAAACCCTATTGAAAAACGATCCGTCACTCGATAGCGCATACCCAAGGAAACTCTACCCGACTCATTATCAGAATGTTCTCGCACATCTTTCTGCTGAGCATATCGACCACCAAACACTAAATCTAACTTTTTGATTTTTTGCTTATGCGAAAATAAAACACCCGCATCATAGCGAGTATCGTTCCACCATTTTTGGGACTTATCTTTAGGCGCATCATACACCCCACCATACAAACTAATTTTTGTTTCTGGCTCCGAACGAGCATAACTCGTCCGTACATTGATAATCCCGTTCATCGCAGAAGAACCATATAATGCAGAGGCTGCTCCTTTGATCACTTCCACTTGCTCGACACTTTCAATCGGAATATCTCCCCAATTGGAAGTACCTGCATCAGATTGTAAAGCTGGCAAATCATTGACCAATAGCAAGACTCTACTTCCTGCACCGTAAGTAAAGCCTGATCCTCCTCGAATATTGGCTTGTCCACCCACAAAATTTACGCCTGGAATCTTTTCAATCGCTTGATCTATGGCAGTCGCATTAGTACTCTCAATTAAGCCTGCCTTGATAACATCCAAAGATACCGTCGCTTCACCTAATGCCTTCTCGTATCTTCCAGAAGTGACGGTTGCCGTTTGTAAAAGATTGACTGTTTCTGTTAAAGCAATTTCTATGGTCTTGCTTTCGTTCGCCTTCACTGTTACCTCAATCACTTCGGTCTCATAACCTATATAGCTGATTTCCAATAGATTGACTCCCTCCAAAGCAGCAACTTCAAACTGTCCATCAAAGTCTGTCACCGTACCAGATGTTCCTACTTTTACCGTAGCAGAAATCAGTGGCTCTTTTGTATTTTCATCCAATACTTTTCCAAGGATAGTCGCAGATTGTGCAGTCGCACAGAAGGAAAGAAAAACCAAACCAAAGGCCAATAAACTGCCTCTAAATAGGAGTTGTAGTCGCATATTGCAAAATAGTTTGTGATGGTAAAATCGGTTGTCGGTTGTCGGTTATCCGTTATTAGCGACCGACAACCGACAACTCACAACAGATATTTGAAAACCAAATGTGAAATTAAGCTACATTTAGGGAATATCGACACAGATTAAGGAAAATTCTTATCCTTTGTCGGTGATTGTCTTAAATCCCACTTTTAGCTTCCCGATGCTTTAAAAGTGCGACTCCCCTATGTTTTAGTCGTTTTTTATCAGCAAAAATTCAGTTTTGTATAATCCTATACATGATGCTCTATTTTAATCTGTTTTTCTATATGAAAATTGGGAATTCTGCTATCTTGCAAGTAATTACTATTGATATTTAAACATAAAATTTACCGTAAAGAACTGACTGACAGCAATTTACTCATTACCAACCTCAAACATTGGAGCAATCCTTATGAGGTAGGTTAAAAATTTTAAATTACCAAACCATTACCTTCACATGAAAAAAATTATACTCTTATTCACGCTTTTCTGTGGTTTAGCCTTTCAGATAAATGCCCAAGATGATGTGGCTTGTCTGCCTGATCCTAGTTTTGCTGATTCCGCACAAGTTGTTTCTCCACTACCACTTGACCCTTCTACTCAAATGGGTGGGATAGCGGATTTTCCAGCATGTATTGGCGAGCCTTACGAATTGGTTTTTAGTTTTAGAGTCGGTGATTCTGCGACTATCAATGGATTTACGTTCAACTTAATCAAGGCAGAAATTGCTACTGTCGGTGCCGTTGAAGGCTTACCTGAAGGGGTCAACTATTTCTGTAATCCACCAGATTGTATTTTCCAAGATACGACACTAGGTTGCATCGTCTTAAAAGGCATTCCGACTGAAAACAATACTGTTGGAGTCAATAAGCTAGTTATTGCCGCAATGGTTTCTGCTGATGGTTTAGGTACTATCGAGGAAACTATTCCCGGACGGATTTTTACGGGCGAATACAATCTAACGATTAATGAAGCTGGCGGCTGCGAATCTACGAGTACTACCGACTTTTTAGCTAATAATTTAACGCTTGCTAATACCCCAAATCCTGTTATTGACCATACCCTAATTGAACTGTCTTCTGAAGTAAGTGGAGATTTCCAATTCCGTGTTTTTGATCTAGCAGGACAATTAATGCACAACCAAAAAGTGACGATCAATAACGGCTATAATGCTTTTAATTACGATGCTAGTAACTTAGGAGAAGGTATGTACATCTACAATATCAGCAACGAATTAGGAGCTGTTTCTAAGAAAATGATTATTGGAAAGCGTTAAACTGGTAGCACGGACTTTAGTCCGTCAGGTTAAAAAGGCTTTAGCCTTTTCCTCATAAATTAGTTACGCTCATTAATTGTGACAAGCCTAAAGGCTTGTGAACCGAACGGACTAAAGTCCGTGCTACCAATTGATCTTTTGCCAATATTCGACATAAACTATTGATACACAACAGCATTGATTAGGAAATTTGTCCTAATTTGTGTCCCAGAACGCTCGGTTAACTATCCTCTGATAGCCGAGCGTTTTGTTTACCTATGATGAGTACCTTAACCCGATTTTACACAGACTTGGAAATTTCCAATTTTCAACCTGCCCGACTAGCCGTCAGGCTGGCGGGTTTATACTTTTCAATTTTCAAAAATATATCGTTTGATATTGGAAATGGTAGTTGGATTTATTGGATTTCCACAAAATCCATCATCTATGAATCAGCAATACATTCCCCCTACTCTTAGATTTTCAATTTTAAACCAGCCCGAATGCCTCTGGCGGGCGGGTTTTAGATTTTTAATTAATACAAGGTCGTTCCAGAAACCGATTCTTCTTCTTACACTATTTTTATTGAGCGGCTTTCACTATAGTTTAGTGGCTCAAACTGGCTGTCCGGATTGCGTAATATCCTTACCCGATTCTTTGCAGGAAGATACTTTCTATTTGCAAGAATTTCCTGATGGCCAGTACCGAGCTAACTACGACCAATCTATTACTTATCGACTTCCGACCAATACTTCGCAAGTCTTGTATTTAGTCCCTTCTTTGCCAGCAGGTATTGGCATTGGAGAGATCAAAATAAAATCCATCAATAACCTGCCCGCAGGTTTATCATGGGAACCTAATCAAAAAAATTACGACCTGCCCGATGAGCGAGATGGTTGTATTCGAGTCTGTGGAACGCCTTTACAATTTGGTTTATTCAAATTGGAAATTACCGTAACAGCACAGGTTTCTATTTTATCACAGGATGCTACTTTTACTCGTAATTTTTATATCGCACCACCCACTACTTCTAATACAGGTTTCACGATGACCAATAATGTTGGTTGTGGAAGTACGACCGTGGAATTTGAAAATAATAACCCAAGTAATGACGCTGATGGGTATAGTTATACTTGGGATTTTGGATTAGGTGGTACGAGTGCGGACGAAAATCCTCAACCGCAAACCTACGATGCTCCAGGGACTTACCCCGTTCGATACCAAGCCATTATTGATACGGTGGGTTATATCTTGACGGAAGTCAAAGTTTTAGAGGCAAGTTGCGATGATTTTCTTGGTAAACCAGACATTAAAATTCGTATTAGTGATGCACAAGATAATATTGTCTTCTCCAATGAATCGGTTGACAATCTAGAACCTCCGATTACTTTTCCATTGAGCCTCGATATCGGTGAAGGTAATTACAAATTAGAAGTGATTGATGATGATAGTGGTTTAGGTGGTAGTGATGATATTTGTGGTACCATCAACTTTAATCAATTGTCTAATGGCAGTTTAGAAGATGGAGATTTGAAAGTGTCTATTAATATATTTCATCCTGTTGATACGATTATGGTCACTGATTCTGTCATCGTTTATGATATTCCATTTGCACCTATTGTGAGTTTTGACGGTGCTTTCATTTTTTGTGAAGGAGACACTTTGGATTTAAGTGCTTCGGCGCTTTCTGCTACTCACCAATGGTATCGGGATTCTACTCCTGTTGCAGGAGCTACTGACGCTACTTTAGGTATTGTAGAAGATGGCGCCTATTATATTCAAACAACTTCCGAAGAGGGTTGCCTTAATACTTCTCCTGTTGCTTTTTTAGGGCCGATTCCTGTTCCTAGTGCGCCCGTATTACAGCAAGAAGGCAATTTATTGAGTATTTTCAATCCCGCTATTTTACCAGATCCCTACAGTTTACGTTGGTTTCAAGAAGGTAATTTGTTAGATCATACTGCTTTTGCTCTATGTATTGAAGAAACAGGTAAATATGGCATCGAATTAACCAATAGCACTTCGGGCTGTAGCAATTATTTTGAAAGTGCTTATACTTATGATGAGAACGGAATTTGCTCTACTTCCGCTGAAGATTTATTAGCTAAAGTCGATCAGATCAACATCTATCCCAACCCTGTACAAACAGATTTATTTGTAGCATTGGAATTGGTCGAATCTTTAGAAAATGCGACGATTACGCTTTCTAACATACTAGGTCAACAACTTGACTATCAAGTCATTCATCAAAATACGACTGCTCAAACTATTCAATTCAATGTGGAGGATTATCCTTCTGGAATGTATCTAGTACAATTACGAGATGGGGCGAATGTGACTAGTTGGAAGGTGTTGAAACGATAATGTAAAATGAAGAGACATTTCCAAGGAGCGAGGGCATTTGTCTTGCAAAAATTAGAAGTGTTTTTTCATTTTATCATAATCTCCCATTTTTTAAGCTATCATTGTATACCTGTACCTGTTAGATTTTCAAAACCTAACAGGTATTTTTTTTGTATTAATTATCAAAACTACTAGTGTTTATTCTAATTTTTTTCGTACCTAAGTCTTTCCAGCACTGCAGTGCTGGAAAGACTTAATCATTTCAGAATAAAGTCCATAATAAACAATATGCGAACCATCGACCACCTAGTCTATTGCGTCCAAGACCTAGAAAAAGCCACAAAAGAATTATCCGAAAAATGCGGTATTACCGTAGTCTACGGCGGTCAACATCTGACCAAAGGCACCGAAAACACCTTACTCAATTTGGGTAATGGTGCCTATCTGGAATTATTAGCAGTCGATCCTAAAAACACGGATATTTCACCACTCCGATGGATGGGCGTAGATTTAATTGATGGACCTGCTTTTACTCGTTGGGCAATCAAAACAACTGATTTGGCAAGCGATACTGCTATTCTAAAAAAAGCAAATCCTTTAATGGGAGAGACTTTTACTGGTAGTCGTAAAAAAACGGATGGAAGTACTTTGAGGTGGTCAATGGCATTGCCCTTATCTTCTCCCAAGGTAGAAGTTTTGCCGTTTATGGTGGATTGGAAAGACTCGGTACATCCGACAGCATCATTGGAGGAAGGTTGTACGCTGATTGGGTTGGAATTAATTCATCCTACCCCTGAAACTGTGCAACCTACAATTACTGCTTTAAATGTTGATTTAGTGGTAAAAAAAGGTATTACCCCAACGCTCAAAATGATTATTGATACGCCTAATGGCGTGATTACTTTATAGGCATTTAGATCAGTCAGATTTCCGAAAATCTGACTGATCTTTGGCTCAATTAAGAAAGTCCTGCAATTCCGACCACCAAAGCAATAATCACCAATTCTACTGCAATCGCAATCATTCCTTGTTTACTTTTTCCGTCTGCAATTAAACTCACTACTCTTCCAAGAATGACCGTTCCCATTAAAATAATCAAGGGAGCTGCCCATTGTGCGACACCTTGGTATAAAATCATAAAAATAACGATAGCACCTCCCACTAATAATCCACCAATATCTCCTCTTAAAAAATTCTTTCCTGTGGAATTTCTTGCACTAATACCGTGTTCATCCATGATAGCGTCTGGTGCAAACATCCACCGACCACCTATAAATAATAATAAAGCACCAATCAAACCTAAGATTACTTTTAAAGCCATTAACATAATTTTCCGTTTTGTTTTGTTAAAAAATAGATTTTTTGGTAAGGTATTGTTTCTTTAGTATAATTAATAATTTGAACATGAAATGATTACATTTGATGTTTATCCAGCAGGACAAACCAACTTGACTTATGTCTAAAATAACTAGTTTAGCTTTTTTTTCAATCCTATTATTTGCTTGCCAAAGCCAAATAGTCCAAGTCGATCCACCAACACAAAAACAACCGTGGGCTTTTTCTGATTTTATAAAAGTAGATAGCCTTAATCCTATTCTAAAACCATCACCAAACCTAAAATTCAATTGCCCTTTAACTCAAAAAGAAGTTCTCTGGGAAGAAAGAAATGTACTAAACCCGTCGGCAATAGTAAAGGATAATAAGGTCTATCTTTTCTATCGAGCACAAGATTTAAGCGGTACTTCTAGAATTGGATTAGCCATCAGTGAAGATGGTCTGAATTTTACTAAAAGCCCTAATCCTGTTTTCTACCCTGCGGAAGATAATGGAAAAATATATGAATGGAATTATCGAAAAGCCACAGAAACGGTTGATTTAAATAAATGTAAAACATGTTACTTTGATGGCGTAGAAGATCCTAGAATTGTCGAAAGTGAAGATGGTACCTATATTTTAACCTATACTGCTTATAATGGAAAAACTGCTCGTTTAAGTATAGCCTCCTCAAAAGATTTAATCAATTGGACCAAGCATGGTTTAGTCCTTGGAGATGGAAAATATAAAGATACTTGGTCAAAATCGGGGGCAATTGTATCTAAGTTGGCTGGCAATAAAATCGTGGCAACTAAAATTAATGGCAAATATTGGATGTATTTTGGCGATACCCAGTTATTCATGGCTACTTCCGAAAATTTGATTGATTGGGAAGTTGCCGAAAATACTGAGAACCAAAAAATGATCGCTGTCTTGCATCCTAGAATGGGGTATTTTGATAGTCGTTTAGTAGAACCAGGCCCTTTTGCTTTATTAAAAGAAGAAGGAATTTTGTTGATTTATAATGCTAGTAATGCTGCTAATTTTAATGATCCGACTTTGCCAAAATTTACCTACGCTGCAGGACAAGCCTTATTTCATAGAGATAAACCCTATCAATTAATTGACCGAACACCTTCTCATTTTATTTACCCCGATAAAGATTATGAAAAAGTAGGCGAAGTCAATGAAGTTTGTTTTGTAGAAGGATTGGTCTTTTTTAAAAACAAGTGGTTTTTATATTACGGGACGGCTGATTCTAAAATTGCAGTAGCCATTCATGAAGATTTTTGATTAGTTTCAGCCTCTTGAAAAAAACAGAGTAGATAGCAGAGAGTAGCAACGTTATACGTTAAAAACGTGGTAAGACGCTCTATTCTCTCAATTCCGTTTGCTGAATATTCTCTAGTCTTTACTCTAAAATAATAATCTAAATTCTATATAAAAATGCAAATTCGTCCAGAAGAACCTAGAGATTACCCAACTGTTTTTAAACTCGTTGAACAAGCGTTTTTGGAGATGCAATACAGTAGCCATACGGAACATTTCATTGTCGAAAAATTAAGAAAAACGGATGCTTACATCCCTGAATTATCCTTAGTGGCAGAGCAGGACGGAGCAATAGTTGGACATATTATTTTGTCCAAAATCAAAATTGATAATGGGGAAAAACAATTTGATGCACTGATACTCGGACCTGTGTCTGTTTGGCCCGATCTACACGGTCAAGGCATTGGAAGCAAATTGATTAAAATGTCTCACAAAGTAGCCAAAGCACTTGGTCATACCATTATCACATTACTCGGTCATAAAGATTATTACCCTCGATTTGGCTATAAATTGATGAAAGATTATGGCATCTCTCTGCCTTTTGAGTCAGCACCTGAAAATTGCATGGTGATTGGGTTGACACCAAAGGCATTAGATGGGGTCAGTGGTCAAGTGATTTATTCTAAACCTTTTTTGGAGTAAACTGATCTAATCATAATAAAACACCTCATTTTCTGCTCTCCACCTACCCACCCCCTTCTCATGGTATTGCTGCATCATTATAAATAGTCTATGAAAAATCTTTCCTTTTTAGCTTATACTTTGTTGCTGTTGTCTGCCTGTCATGTTACCCCTATAGCGTCTCTAAGAGACTAGATCTTTTGCTCATAACTTACGAACTTTCCACAGCTACCACCCCATCCTCCAACTTCTTCAATCGAGCATAAATCGCACCACGTTTCCGCCCCAAGACGCCCGCAATATAACTGACCGATTGATCTTCCGCTTTGAGTTGCACCAAGGTGCTTTCCTCTTCTTCGGTCCAAGGCGCATAAGCTTTGGGATGTGTTTCTCTGATTGCCTCTACCGAATAAGCTTTGGGCAAATCTTCTGGTGCTTTGTCAGCAGTATTTACAGAATCAGACAAGTTAGCGGCTAATTGGTGGCGATAGCAATAGTCATCTACCAATGCTAGAAGCTCTTTGCCGAAGGTTTGGGTCTTGGCTCTTCCTAAACCTTTGACCTTTAGTAAGGTCGCTTTTTGAGTGGGTAGTTTTTTTGTGAGGTCGATTAGAGATATAGAAGGAATGACTTCATGTGCTTGACGTTTAAGCCTTGCAGCAGTTGTATTTCTCCAGAGATATAACTCTTTGTAGAGTTCTGGATGTGGTACTTCTTCGGGGATTGTTAGAGTTGGTTTGGCTGGTGCTGCATTTTGCTGGGCAGCAAATCTTATTGCGGCATTGGCTTTTGTTTGTAAATATTTTTGGGATGCAAACCCATTATTTAAGACTTCTTCAAAACATTTTTCTTTTAGGAATATTTCTTTTTTGAGTGAATTCAAGGTATTGTTGGCCTTTCTTTTCACTTCTTGATTATCTGATAAAATGACAATTTTGTTTAAGATGGGCATTAACCCCTCTTTAATACAATTTCCAAAATAATGACTAGCTTTTTGAAGGCGATTCATCAAAACCGTATTGGTTGTTGGTAGATCAGAAGTCGTGAAATACGCTTGTAATTTTGGAGCAAACTTCGCCGCTGTGGAAAAGAGCAATTGATCGGCTTGGGTTTCCCAATCGGATACTTTTGGAAATACGGGCGCAATAAATTTTGGCTGATTTTCTAAAGCCTGTTTTATCAAATCTTTGAGGACTAAACGAGTGGTTCTGAAATTAAAAAGTTCTTCGATTAAATCTTGTTCATACTGCTTTTTTGCCAATAATAAATGGGTCGCATCAGGTGGGTTCCGCTCAGCCTCTGCCGAATAGTCTTTGACCAAACCATCTGTTTTGATACTCCCAAAACCAATCGGAGAACGTAGTACAATCCCTTCAAAACTTTTACAGCGGCTCAAAGCGACATACACCTGACCATGTGCAAAAGCAGCTTGCGCATCAATAATCGCTTTTTCGAAAGTCAGCCCTTGGCTTTTATGTATGGTGATTGCCCACGCTAATTTTAGTGGATACTGTACAAAAGTACCTTTCTCCTCTTCCGTGATTTCTTTGGTACTTTCGTTGAGGGTATATTTCACATTTTTCCACTCCACAGGTGAGACTGCTATCGTTTTTTCATCATTTGGGCATTTGACATATATATGCTCTTTTCCGATTTCTACGATGCGCCCTATTTTCCCATTGAAAAAACGCTTCTCTGGCGAGCGGTCATTTTTAATGAATAAAACTTGTGCGCCTTCTTTGAATTCTAAAACCTCTTCGGTCGGGAAAGCATGAGCAGGAAATTCCCCTGTTATTTTCGCATGGAAATGGTGCTTGCTGTTCGGCAATGCCATCAGTTTTTCTTCATTGATGGCTTGGGCAGTTCTATTTAGTGCAGTTAAAGTGATGTAACCCTCTTCCTCTTTTGGCTGAAAATTTACGATGTACCGACTATTTAATGTTTTCATTACGTTTTCGTCCAATCGGTTGTCTCTTACTTTATTCAATAACTTGATAAATACTTCATCCGATTGGCGATAAATGTGTGTTAACTGAATTGTTATTGGATTCGTTTTTTTCAAGGCATTGCTATCAAAAAAATAGGCAGAGTCGTAATAATCTTTTAATAAGACCCACTCTTCGTTTTTTACGACAGGCGGTAATTGATGCAAATCTCCGATCATCAATAATTGAATCCCGCCGAATGGTTTTCTAGGATCTCGAAATCGACACAATACTTTATCAATGGCATCCAATACATCTGCCCGAACCATACTGATTTCGTCAATAATCAATAAATCCAAACTTTTGATGAGGTTAATTTTCTTTTTGGTAAATTGACTTATTGGCTGTTTTCGATTAGGTAAGTGTAGCCCAAAAGGTAATTGAAACAACGAATGTATCGTCATCCCTTTGGCATTAATCGCCGCTATGCCCGTAGGTGCTACGATGGCCATTTGCTTAATACATTCTTGCTTGACCCGATGCAAAAAAGTGGTTTTCCCTGTGCCTGCTTTGCCAGTCAGAAAAACATTTTGCTTGGTGTTTTGAATGTAATCAAACGCCTTTTCTAATTGTGGATTGGTTGTGTAAGTCATCTTGGTACAGTTGAATTATCGGAGCATGATTAATTGATAATCAATCATTTACCCGAAATGAATAAAACTGTCCAAAATTTGTGTATAATATTAAGTCGAGGGCAAACTTAAAATACTTTTCAAATAAAACAAAATGTTTTTTAAAATTATTTTACATAAATTTTTCGTTTATATTTATTTCTAGTGGTCGAATAGCTGTGAGCAAATGGATTAATGATAGAGAACCGTACTCAACTTATAAAGAGCTAATTTGTTAATAAATGCAAACAAATAATTATGTCTAACCAACTCAAATATTTCTTTGGCGCTATTGGTACAATTCCACTACTCCCCATCATGTATGTGCAAGGGAAACAGATTAGAGCAAAAGTTCCATCTTTGCCCGAGGCAACAGGTACCCAAGGTATCACTAACACTAACCAACCTTCTGATTTCCAATTAATTACCATTGGCGAAAGCACGGTAGCAGGTGTTGGCGTAAAAACCCATTCAGAAGGATTTAGCGGAACATTGGCTGATGAATTAGCTCAAAAATTGAATAAAAATATCCGTTGGAAAGTGTATGCTAAAAGTGGGATTACAGCGAAAAGAGTTCCATCTGAATTGATTACTAATATCACAGAAAAACAGGCTGATTTGATCGTTATTGGTTTAGGCGCAAATGATGCTTTTGAGGGAAATAGTCCGAATGCTTGGCGTAAAGGTATTCAACAAATTATAGCAGATTTAAGGGTGAAATTTCCGTCTACACCCATCGCTTTTGCCAATATGCCGCCGATTAAAGAGTTTCCTGCTTTTACACCTTTGATTCAACAAACGATTGGTAATTTGGTAGAATGGCATGGACAGGAATTGCAAAAAATTGTCGCTAATCATTCCAATATTATTTACAATCAACAAATACTAAAAATCAAGGATTGGCTAAAAGGAGATTTAGCAAATAAAACAGTAAATGACTTTTTTAGTGACGGTGTACACCCTTCTAAACTGACCTACCAAACATGGGCAAAAGATTTTGCTAACTTTGTTCTTCAAAATATATATCAGTAATGGAACCAAGAATCATACAACTAAAAGCGAAAAAACTCCTTGGTAATCACCTAAAAATGAGTTTAGCCAATAATAAAACGGGCCAACTTTGGGGACAATTTGCACCGAGCATTAAGACCATCAATAATAGATCGACAACAGATAAAATCTCTATGCAGATTTATCCGCCTGATTATTACCAAAATTTTAGTCCTCAAAAGGAATTTGAAAAATGGGCAACGGTGGAAGTAGATAACTTTGACAATATCCCAAACGGCATGGAATCCTTTGATCTGGAAGGTGGCCTATATGCCGTTTTTGATTATAAAGGGTCGAGTGCAGACACCAGTATTTTTCAATACATTTTTTGGAAATGGTTGCCAAATTCTATTTATCAAGTGGATGATCGTCCTCATTTTGAAGTATTGGGTGCAAAATATAAAAATAATGACCCCAATTCGGAGGAAGAAATATGGATACCGATCAGGCAGTTAGCAGTTAGCAAAATAAATAATATGAGAAAAAGAGTTTTCACCATCAGCATCGCTTTAATGGCAATTATATTTACCGCTATTTTTAGTGCAGTGGTCATTCCTCCATTACTAGAAAACCCTGATATTCTTGGTGCCTTTGCTGCTGGATTTGTAAATCCTTATGCCTCAGGATATTCCGCAGATGTATTTTGCTGTTGGGCTATTTTAGCCATTTGGGTAATCTATGAATCGCCTAAAGTGAATTATGGTTGGATTTGTTTGTTGCTTGGAATAATTCCTGGCGTAGCGGTAGGTTTTGCGTTGTATCTATTACTTCGGATGAATCAGGTGGCAGATTAAGTTCTTCAAATTATCCGTTACTTCCATCTAGACATAAAAAAAGGTGATCTAAATAGACCACCTTCCCTGTGTCAAATGTTGTTCGAATTTTATAGCCTGTTTACAAATTTAAGTGTCTTGTTTGAGTTGTGTAGTTTTAAAAAGTAGTGTTATGTCTTTATATAGATTACGCTTTAAAAGGTGCGGGAGGTCTAGGTCAGGCCTCCCTGCTCCCCAAAAAAGAGTAATTAATTCCTTAATTAGGTGCAGGATTGTCAAATCCTATGTTTTCTAGAATAAAATCTTTCGCTTACAAACATTCATTTCATTGCTCCAAAAGCATATTGCCTACATCAATTTTATTCATTGGTTATCGGAAAATGGGGAGGGTATTTTGAAGAAGAGATTTATTAGTTTTAATTAATCTCTCGTATCTTATAGACGGTATAACCTTTGGTAAAGTCACACTATTTTGAAATAAATATAAAGACTTTTTCTAATCTACTGATAATCAACGCAATCGCTCTTCTGCTTTAAATGCGCCCCGATTGTGCAAAATCCATTGTGCCTCATCTAATGGCGAAACACCTTTATAATCTCGGATTTTATCACCATTAGTCGTTGTCTTTTCATATCCATCTAAAGTCAATTTTAATCTACCTTTCCCTGAAGTGGTCGCACTGAATTTTATACCATAATCCATCGCCTGTGCGACAGGCACTCGACCCGTTAGTGTAAAAAAATCGCCATCAAAACTAGGGAACAAAGTCAATATTTCAAGTTTTTAATCTAAAATTCATATCTCTTACGTTTTTAACGTAATTCATGCAAATAATACTTTCAAAATATAATTACGAAAAATAACCCCTTGCTTTTTGGCCAGTCTTGTAAGAATAGAAAACAATACTTAACTTTAGATTAGTTTTTAACAACAATACTCCTTTCAAAAAGCTTAAAATGGATTTAAAAGCAGAGAAACTACAACTTATTCAACAAATCTTACAGATCAATGATGCGATGCTTATCAACTCTGTCAAACATTTGTTGTCTTATGGTTTAAAAACAAAAGATCAACCAGCAGAGGCGATCACAGATTTTTGGACAACCTTAAATAAACAACAAAAATCTCAAATTGAATTGTCAATTAAGCAATTGGATAATGGTGAAGGAATAGCACATAAAGAGGTAATGGCAGAATTTCGGAAAAAATACCAGAAATGAGTTTAAAAGTTATATGGTCACCTGCCTCTAAAGAAGAATACGCTATTACCTTAGGTTTCGTAGAAGATAATTTTGGCATTGATGCTGCACTAAAATTTTTAGATAAAACTGATGCTATAATTGAGGGCATTGCGATCTTTCCCACCATGTTTCCTACCTCTAAATTAAGAAAAGATGTGCGCAAAGCAGTCATTACAAAACATACTGCCGTTTACTATCGCTTTAATGAAACGGAGGTACAACTATTGCACTTTTGGGATAATCGCCAAAATCCAGCATCTTTAACAGATATTATCCCTCCAACAAAATAGTATTTTGTCTTCTATTTTTCATGAGTTACTGAAAAGATAATTCATGGTAAATAATTGAACGATAATGCTTTCAAGATACAATACCAGAAAGATCGTCCCCTTTCTTTTAGAATTTCAAATCAAATATAAAATTCCACAATACAAAAACAATCCCTACCTTTACGTGCTTTAGTAGTCAAATAATCAATCATGAAAAAAGCACTAAAAATCATAGGCTATATCCTAGCCACCCTACTAATCATCGCCCTACTCACCTACGGCTATTTCTACATCAAATGGATGAATACCAGCAAAGCCAACCTAGCCCAACTAGGCGACCCAGCCCCTACCCTCAGCATCAGCGGACACACCTATAGAGACCTTAATAAAAACGGGCAGTTGGATATTTACGAAGATAGTCGAGCACCATTGCAGGAACGAGTTGAGGATTTATTAGCTCAAATGACCCTAGAAGAAAAGGCAGGGATCATGTTCATCACGATGATGGCGACGAGTATGGATGGCGAGTTAATGGAAATCCCGTCTCTATCCAATCCGATTTCTTTGGCATTTGGAGCGAACTCCACAATGGTCGTAGAGAAGAAAATGAACCATTTTAATTTATTGATGACGCCAAGTCCCGATAAATTAGTCAAATGGCATAATAATTTGCAAAAATTGGCGGAACGAACTCGATTAGGCATTCCAGTCACCATTGCCTCTGATCCTCGACATGGGACTAAGCAAAATATTGGCGCAGGCATTACTATGAAAGATTTTTCTCAGTGGCCGAGTCCTTTGGGCTTAGCGGCTATTGGCGATACTGCTATCACTAGAGAGTTTGGCGATATTGCTCGTCAAGAATTGTTGGCAACGGGCATCCGTTTGACCTTGTCGCCTATGGCGGATTTAGCCACCGAACCTCGTTGGGCTAGAACAGACGGGACTTTTGGTGAAGATGCTTATTTGAGTCGAGCACAAACAAAGGCTTATGTGCTAGGTTTTCAAAATGGCGACGAATTAGGGCCGCAAAGTGTGGCCTGTATGACTAAGCACTTTTCGGGTGGTGGTCCACAAAAAGATGGAGAAGATGCCCATTTTGATTATGGAGCGGATCAAGCTTATCCTGGTAATAATTTTGACTATCATCTGATTCCGTTTGAAGGGGCTTTTGAGGCAAATACGGCTCAAATCATGCCTTATTATGGCATACCTGTTGGGCAAACAAGTGAGGAAGTTGCTTTTGCTTTTAATAAAGAAATCATCACCGACTTACTTCGGAATAAGTATAATTTTGATGGTGTGGTATGCACCGATTGGGGGGTTATTTCTGATCAGCTGATGAAACCAGCCTCCGCTTGGGGAGTGGAAAATTTGACTCATGCGGAGCGAGTGGCGAAAGCTTTAGAGGCTGGTTGTGATATGATCGGTGGAGAAGAAAAACCTGAATTGGTAGTAGAAGTGGTAAAAAATGGCAGTATTTCAGAAACAGCTATTGATGTTTCTATCCGTAGAATCTTGCGAGATAAATTCAAATTAGGCTTGTTTGACAACCCCTATTTACCAGAAAACAGTGCTAAAAAAGTGGGTACTGCGGAATTTCGAAAAAAAGGACGGGCAGCACAAAGACGCGCCATTACTTTGTTAAAAAATGAAAATAATATCTTGCCCTTAGCGGCTGATGCTAAAATATACGTACAAGGATTGGATAAAAATGCGGCTGCGGCTTTCGCCAAAGTGGTAGATAGTCCAGCCGAGGCTGATTTCATCGTATTGGGTTTAGAGACACCAAAAGGAGAACCGCTTAGTAATGCTATATTAGAAAATTTCTTCGAAAGAGGTCGGTTGAATTTTACGAAAGAAGAAAAAGCAGATTTGATTCCGTTGATTGAGCAAAAGCCAACGATTACCGTTTTGACCATCGGTCGCCCGCCTATTGTCCCTGAGATTAATGCTAAAAGTAAAGCCGTATTAGCCGACTTTTACTGCGAACATGAAGTCATTTTTGAAATCATTTTTGGGAAGTATGCGCCACAAGGTAAATTGCCCTTAGAATTACCTTCATCAGTAGAGGCAGTGGAAGGTCAAAAAGAAGATATGCCTTACGATTCTAAAGATCCATTGTATCCATTCGGACATAGTTTGTCTTATACATCATTGCTTGGTGAACAAATACAGTAAAAAATCATTGTACTTGCGAGGCGTATTGTCTCATAAGCTGATTTTGAAAGGCGTTTTCTTATGGGAAACGCTTTTTTTGTTATAAAAATGTCTGTTCATGCACCAACAGCCACTCTTTCCGTTCAATGCCACCACCATAACCTCGTAACTTTCCACCCGATCCAACCACCCGATGACAAGGCACAATGATCGAAATGCGATTGCGCCCATTAGCCGCACCAACTGCACGAACAGCCTTAGGTTTTTCGATTTGTTTAGCCATACATTGCCAATTAATAATGGATTTTTTTGTTGGTGTAATTTTTTAAAGGTGGTCATATTTTTTTTTGTGCAAAGTAACAGGCCTTATTATTATTAGGTGGCAACCGAAAAATGGACAAGTATTTTTTAATCAGCTATAACTTTAAATACCAATTGACACCCAACCAAAAATTATTAGCTGAACCGCCATCAATAAAACTATCCACTCGATAATCTAGCGCAATTTCCACCTTATTAGTATCGGTAATCAAATAGCCCAAGGTAGGTACTAATCGTGCCTCTAAGTCATATTCGCTTTCCGCAAATTTATTCAAATATTCGTGGGTGATTTTGAAATAAAATTCGTTAGGATCGACAAATAGACCATTCATTGGAAATTCTGCGCCTATTCGATACCTTACCCGTATTTCTGTTGGGTCTTCTCCTCCGAAAGTTTGATCTACTGCAAAACGATGTGCCATCCGAAAGGCATTATAAGATTGAACTAAAGTTAATTGTTCCATCAATCGGTGACGTGGTTTATTTTCCGTTAATCGAATCATATAACCACCTGCTATTTTATTATTTAAACCTATTTTCTTAGCCGCAACTAAAGTAAGATCAACCCTTTCGTGTTTGAAATTACTTGTAGCTCCTTCTCCGAAAGTCCCTCTTTTAAATCGTTGGCGACTTTCGATTTCACTATCCAATTTCCAGCCATTTTCAAGCTTTTTACTAAGATTAAAGGAAGGCAAAGTGCCGTATCGGTAGGTGTTTTGCGCCCATAAAGTCTCTACCAAAAAAACCAATAATAGCATGATAAAAATTCGCCCCATTAGTATTCCAGATTATCGGTATTTCTTAATTCAATAGTTAATTCTTCTAAAAATTCCCCTTCTTCCGAAAAGAGAAATTCGTACAATTTCACTTGTCTATTTTTTCTTCCTTTGACGACCATCTCATAACGAATGGTAGGTTGTATGATAGTTTTTTCACCCACTAATACTTGTTTAATTACTGCTGAATCTCCAGTATATTGCCGCTGTATTTTTTGCGTTTTAAATTTGTCAAATCTAAAGATCAAATGTTCTAATATTTTTAGCTCACTCCGTTTAGGTATTTCTTTCCAACCAATTTTTACTTCCACGTCCTGTAAATTTCCTTCCATATCGAATTCAACGCTATAGCAACTATTTCTAATTTTGGTTTTGCCTTCGACACTTTTACCTGCTTGACTGATTTCTTGATACCACTTTATTTTCTTATCGGCTCCTAAAGATTTGACATATTGTATGGCTTTAGCAGGCACCTCGTTTGCCTTTACTTTGTATTCTCGCTCAAATTTTGTTTGGGCAATCATTAACGTACTAAATAGTACCATCAAAAAAAATAAACAGCTATATTTCTTCATATACTAGCTTTACAATTGCTCGTTAAATAATTGATAACCAATCTCTTCTAAAATTTCCGAAGTTTCACTCATCGCTTTTTCTAAAGATTCCACTCTTTCTATTACCGTATAAACTTGTTTTAAATTCAGTTTGTTCACTGCATTTTTTTCTACGGCTCCACATACTGCGATAACTGGTTTATCATATTTTGCTGCCAAAGCACAAACACCACTAATCACCTTCCCTTGCTCCGTTTGAGCATCCAATTTTCCTTCCCCTGTTATCACTAAATCACAATTTTCTATTTGTTTTTCTAAGGCAGTTATTTCTAAAAAAGTAGCAATACCCGCGACCAATTCGGCATTCAAAAAAGCAATACCGCCACCTCCTACTCCACCTGCTGCCCCTGCCCCTGATACATCTGCTATATCCGCGTAACCTCCTGTTTTTAAAACTTCTGCTAAATTTCTTAATCCATCATCCAAAATTTTCACTTCATCGGGCGTAGCACCTTTTTGTGGTGCATAAATGTATGCTGCCCCATTTTCTCCATAAAATGGATTGTTCACATCACAAATGACTTTGAATTTAACTTTGGCTGGTTGATAAGAAAGGAAAGAACCATCTATTCGACTCACCTCGTTCAAACTTTCTCCTATCGGTACTAAAAGACCACCTCCTTTATCATAAAAAGACCAACCTAAGGCACTTGCAATGCCCATCCCAGCATCATTCGTAGCACTGCCACCGATGAATAAATAAATGGTCGTAGCTCCTTTTCGAATAGCATCTAAGATAAGTTCGCCTGTTCCAAAAGAGCTGGTTTCCATACAATTTCGCTCCTTTTTTTTCAATAAAGCTAAGCCACTAGCCGCTGCCATTTCGATATAGGCAGTGGTATCGACCATCTTATAGGATGCATTGATTGGTCGGAATAAAGGATCATCTACTTCTACCGTTATTGTTTTTAAATCAAAATAATGGGCTAGGACTTCTAACGAACCGTCGCCACCGTCCGCCATTGGGCGAGTGATAATTTCTACATTTGAATTGGCTTTTTTTATGCCTTTAGATAAAGCGGTGCATACTTCTTCGGCACTAAGTGAACCTTTAAATTTATCAGGAGCGATTAGGATTTTCATAATAACTTTGGTTCTGCACCTAATAATGGTAAGTTTTTGACTTTATGATATTGCAAGGCCATTGAAATACAATGTTTTAGTTCTTCTTCTGGCACGTCATCTTCTAAGGTAAACTCTATCGCTCTGGTCTTTTCGTAGTTAAATACATCGCCATAAACTTCTTTAAAGGTGCGCACTAATTTACTCGTACATTTGAAATAAATGGCATATTGATTATTCACCTTTTTCCAACCTAATCGTACCGTACTTCCCTTGGGTGCTAAGTAACTTGGTTGCCCCCATTTTAAGGTTTCTTCTAATTTCCCTACGCCAATTTCTTCGGCAGTATCTATAATTAACTGACGTAGATGTCGTAATTTTTCTGGAAAACCTTTAGGATAATTGTCGAATACTTCGGCTACTTTAGGATTAATGGTTAGTTTTAGTTCACTCATTTTTTTATATTTAGTTGATTGTAAAATATGCAATTATGGTGGTTTCAGCAAGTCATATTTGAATTACCACACAGACACATAGTAAGGGCACATAGTTCACATAGTTTTCAAGCAGGAGCTTTGACAATTTCGAGCGGTAGCATATTTCAAAGCTAGATGATGACTTGAATTTTGTCTTATCAAAATTTGACTTAGTAAAAATGCTCCTGCTTGGTCAACATCTAGCTTAAAAAACTGTGTGAACTATCCCGATAGGAATCAAGGACAAGTTGTGTTTTACTATGTGCCTATATGGTAAATTGTCAACATCTAGTTTTGAACGCTACTACTCGAATAAAAAATATCACAGCTTACACCTCCCATCATTATATTTCCAGTAGCTTTACCTTTTATAACAATTCACGCCAAATCAATTTATGTCATTCTTCAAACTAGGATTGCCCAATACTTTAATCGCTGCTTTAGCGGAACAAGGCTATAAAACTGCCTACCCTATCCAAACGGCGGCCATTCCTGCTATTTTACAAAAAAAGAACATCCTAGGAATTGCTAAAACTGGTTCGGGTAAAACGGCTAGTTTCGCTTTACCTATTTTGACCATGTTACAGGGTAGCCCAATAGCAAAATCTAGAAATCCACTAGCATTGGTCTTAGTGCCTACTCGGGAATTAGCGGAACAAGTCGGTGATGTTTTTAAGCTATTTAGTAAAGCATTGCTTGACCCTATTAAAACAAGGGTTGTTTACGGTGGTGTTTCCATCAATCCTCAAATGAAGGGCATGTATGGTGTACAAGTTTTGGTGGCAACCCCTGGTCGGTTATTAGATTTAATCGAATCTGGAGCAGTTAATTTACACAAAGTGAAAACTTTGGTTTTAGATGAGGCTGATAAAATGCTGAACCTCGGATTTAAAGATGAAATGAATCGGATTCTTAGGCTTTTACCTAAAAACCGACAAAACCTCTTATTTTCGGCAACTTTAAGCCCTGATTTAGATAGTTTGTCCGCCGTTTTAATGAAAAACCCTGTGGTTATCAAAATTGAAACGGAAGAAACAGACCTCTCTCAAATCCAACAATCTGGTTATTTTGTTCCAGAAGAAAAGAAAGGCCCGTTATTACGATATTTGATTAAAACACAGGATTTAAAACAAGTTTTAGTGTTCACCTCTTCTGGTTATAAAGCGGATAATGTGGCGGATAAACTTCGTAAGAATGGTATCAAAGCCGCCGCTATTCATGGTAAAAAAAGTCAATCAGCTAGGAATAATGCGCTGAACCAATTTAAGGCTGGTAACCTTCCAGTTTTGATCGCAACCGATTTATTATCAAGAGGTATTGATATCAATAATTTGCCTTGCGTCATTAATTATGAATTACCTCGCTCTCCTAAAGATTATATTCATCGAATTGGTAGAACTGGGCGTGCAAAAAATTCGGGTATTGCGCTTTCTTTTGTCAGCCCTGAAAATGTACACCATTTCAAAGTTATTCTCAAAAAAAGTAAGTTATATGTGGATATGATTGATAGTTCGACGCTTGACTTGTAGATGTGATTGCGTGATTGTCAACGTACTAAAAACAATCTCACAATCATACAATTTTACAATCAACCAAGAAGATTTTTGAGTCCATATTCGTCTTTATTTAATTCTAGACTACCCTATATTTTTGTTCCAACCTTAAACCTTGGCTTAATTCATGCTGTTTTCTTAGAAAAATTATAGCATGAAATTTATAGAAAAATCCATTATTGACAATGCCTATACTTATGGCACTTACCGACAATTAATCGACGATTTATTTGCTCAAAATAAGACGACTGGCAACGATCATAGTCAGGCGATGCTCAATTATACCAAGTTGAATTTATCTCGTATGAATCGTTTGGATAAAAAGAGTCGGTTGACCGAAGAAACGATTGAGCAATTAGATAAAATCGACCGACCTGTTACTTGGTTAGTCATCACTGAAGGCTGGTGTGGAGATGCAGCACAAATTGTCCCTGTACTGAATCATATTGCTTTAGAAAATGAAAATATTACCCTACGATTTATTCTTAGAGATGAAAATCTACCCGTAATTGATGCCTTCTTGACGAATAATGCGAGATCTATCCCTAAAATCATTGTCTTGGATACGGAAACTTTGGAGGTTTTAAATTCTTGGGGGCCACGTCCTGCTGAGGTGCAAAAATTGGTAATGGATGCCAAAGCGGAAGGTTTAAAAACGGAGGATTTAGAATTGAGAAAGCAGATTTCTACTACTGCTGCGGAACAATTACATTTGTGGTACGCTAGAAATAAAACGAAGGCCATTCAGCAAGAATTTTTGAAAATGGCATTCTAGTTAGACCTTCCAGAACTCCAAGTTCTGGAAGATCTTTCATCCAAAAAAGACATCACTACTAATGATTACCAAAGAACCCCAAGCAGAAGTCCATATCGACCTTCCACTCATCCAACATTTATTATCGACTCAATACCCTCAGTTAGCTAATGAAGACATCCAATTTTTAGATGCTGGTTGGGACAATGAGAATTATAGAATTGGTAAAAATCACATCATTCGTTTGCCAAGAAGAAAAGTAGCCGTTCCTTTATTATTAAATGAAGTGAATTGGTTGCCGAAAATTCAGGCACAACTGCAAATTGATATTCCTGCACCTATTTTTGTTGGTCAGAAAGATGGTAGATATCCTTGGCCTTGGACTATTATTCCTTGGCGACAAGGGAATACCGCTAATCTTAATCGTCCTGATAAATCTGCCGCAATTACCTTGGCTAATTTCTTAAAAAAATTGCACCCAATGGACGCCACTGGTGCTCCCGAAAATACTAGTCGTGGAGTTCATCTAAAAGAAAAAATGTCCGATTTGTCTATTAGGATCAATAGATTAAAAATTAAAACGGACTTTATTACGCCTAAAATAGAACAACAATTAGCAACTGCTTTAGCATGCCCTTTCCCTACCAAGAAATGCCTATTACACGGAGATTTACATCCAAGAAATATTATTGTTCATGAAGGTAAAATTGTCTCAATTATTGATTGGGGCGATATTACAGATGGAGATCCTGCTACGGATTTAGCGAGTTTTTGGATGTTATTTGCCGAGCAAGCTGCAATTGAAAATGGGTTAGCAATTTATGGTGCATCCGCTGATTTGATTAAGCGAGCTATTGGTTGGGCAGTCTTTTTTGGTGTAATTTTATTGGATACTGGTCTACAAGATAATGAACAACATACTGAAATTGGGGCTGTCACTTTGCGTCGGTTGAATGCTTTCAAGTAGCTTTTTAATCAATAGCTGCCAGCCCTTCGGAGGGCTGGCAGCTATTGATTATCACAAACTCACCAAACTATCCAACAAACAAATCTGATTCTTTGCCCGCACCAAATTATGCTCGGCATAAGCCACTTTATAATAAGGATCTCCCGCTAAATAATCAGTCAAAAAACGCAAGGCTTGTTCAAAAATGGTCAACTGAGCGCCGTAATGTAGTAACTTAGTTTCTAGATAATTTAACTCCTCATTCCAACCAGCAATATACCCTTCCGTTAAGGCTTTTAGGATATTTTTTCTAACAAAAATCTGATCATAATCAGCACTATTCTCTTCTAAAGAAGGCGTAAAAGTTCGAACCATATCACCAAAATCATAAAGTATAGTTCCTGGCATCAAAGTATCTAGATCAATGACGCAAACTGGTTGCTGAGTCGTTTTATCAAAAAGAATATTATTGATTTTTGTATCATTATGAGCGACGCGCAAAGGCAACTTTATATCTTTAATGACACTCACTAAATAGCGATATTTAAATAGTTGGTCAATAGATTTTTGAGCCTTCTTTTTGCGAGTTCCTTTGACTTTTTTAGTCCACTCAAAAAACTGCTGGTAGCGCAAATTGGTATTGTGAAAATCTTGAATGGTTTCTTTTAATGCAGTCGCATCAAAATCGTTGAGATAGCGACCATATTCACCAAAAGCAAAGGCTGCTTGGTAGGCTTTTTCCGTAGTGTCTACTTCGTTAAAAGTTTGGGTATTTTTAATGAAGGGGAATAAGCGCCAATAATCTGTTTTATATTTAATAAAATACTGATTATCTACGCTCTGAATCGGCATCAAAATCTCTTTTGGGTAGTTCTTTTCTTTTAAAAACTGTCCAACTTTTGTAATATTCTCCATCACGTCCTGAGGAGATTTAAATATTTGGGTATTGATTTTTTGTAGTACAAAATCATTGTCTGATTCTCTATTCTTTAAAGTTAATTTATAAGTCTCATTGATGTGTCCAATTTCAATAGGTGCTATGTGCGAGGCTTGACCTTCGATTTGAAATCGCTGAATAATCGGTAATAGTTTTTCTAGCATAGTTTGTCAATACTGGCTTGTCACAAAATTTAATACCGAAAACTAGAAAATCTAAATAGCTTTTCCAATTTTTTGACGGTAAATCAGGCAATTAAAAGTTATAAAGGTTAATTTGCGCTCCAGTACCCGCGACTTCAGTCGCCAGAGAAATAATTAATATAAAAAGGGCGACTGAAGTCGCTTGTACTTATCAAAAGGGCGACTGAAGTCGCCAGTACTATGCCAAGACTCATTATCATATCGAACCGTTTGCCAATTACCATTGATAAAAAGAAAGGCGAATTGATGTACCATCCAAGTGCAGGTGGACTAGCAACGGGCCTAAGTTCCTTGGATGAGTCCTTAGAAAAACTTTGGATTGGTTGGCCTGGAAAGGCAATTGAGAACGATTGGGAACGATCTGCTATTGAAAATGACCTCAAAAAAGATGGCTTGGTTCCTGTCTTTTTGACACCAGAAGACATCGAATGTTTTTATGAGGGCTTTAGTAATAAAGTGATTTGGCCACATTTTCACTATTTTACACAGTACACCACATATAATAACGATAGCTATTGGGAGGCTTACCAGAAAGTGAATAAACTATTCTTGAAAGCAGTGGAAGAAAATTACCAAGAAGGTGATTTGATCTGGGTGCATGACTATCAACTGATGCTCTTACCTGCTATGATTCGGGCGTCTTTCCCCTCTGCTAGCATTGGTTTTTTCTTACATATTCCTTTTCCTTCTTACGAAATATTTCGGGTCTTACCTTGGCGTAAAAAATTGCTAGATGGAGTCTTAGGCTCTGACCAAATTGGGTTTCACACCTATAACTATATGCGTCACTTCTTGAGTGCTGCTTATCGGATCTCAGGTATGGAACATAATTTTGGCAACATGGTCGTCAATAATAGATTAGTCAATGTCGATGTATTTCCAATGGGAATTGATTACTGGAAATATGCTAAACATGAAGTTACGCTAGATCCTAGAGATGAGGCATTCAAGATCGAACGAATGGCTCGAAAAAAGACCATCGTTTTATCCATTGACCGATTAGACTATACCAAAGGAATTCCTCAGCGAATCCGAGCATTCGAAAATTTCTTAGAAACTTACCCTGAGTATATAGAAAAAGTAACGCTACTCTTAGTCGTCGTTCCTTCTCGTTCCAATGTGGATCAGTACCAAGAATTGAAGGCAGAAGTGGACTCTTTGGTCGGACGTATCAATGGTTTGTATGGGTCTTATGATTGGTCTCCTATCCAATATTTTTATAGGTCTTTACCTTTTAAAGTATTGTCTACACTCTACAAAGTTTCTCAAATTGCGATGATTACGCCATTGCGAGATGGAATGAATTTAGTCGCCAAAGAATATATCGCAAGCAAGGAAGAAAGTGAAAAAGGCGTCTTGATCCTCAGTGAAATGGCTGGTGCAGCTAATGAACTGACGGAGGCACTAATCGTCAATCCACACGATAGTGCAGACATTGTAGAAACCCTGAAAGCTGCCATCGAAATGAATGCCTCCGAACAACGTTGGCGTTTAAAGAAAATGCAAGATGGGCTAAAAAAATACAACGTTAAAAATTGGGCAGAAAATTTTATCAAAAGTCTTATGGATTTAAATAAAGAACAAGAAAATAGCGAGGTGCAATTATTAAATAGTGAAACGGCATCAGACCTGATCCAAGCTTATAAAAACAGTAGCCAACGATTGCTCATATTAGATTATGACGGAACGCTGATGTCATTTCAAAATGACCCACAAGCAGTTGTGCCTGATGCCAAATTATTGTCTATTTTGGAGCGATTATGTGCTGACAAACGAAATAAAGTAGTCATAAATACGGGAAGAGATAGGGAAACTATTGGTAGATGGCTAGGACACTTACCTTTAGAATTTGCCGCAGAACATGGTGTTTGGACTAAAAAAGGCAAAAAATGGGTCAAAAATCCAGGACTTAGAAATGAATGGAAACCCGATGTACAATCTGTTTTAGAAAGCATGGTAGAGCGAACACCAGGTTCTTTTATTGAAGAAAAAGATTACTCCCTAGCATGGCATTATCGACGCATTGATAAAGAATTAGGAGCTAAAAGAATCCGAGAATTTAGAGATGTTTTGGCCTATTTGACCAGTAATTTAGACCTTCAAGTTTTGGAAGGCAATAAGGTCATTGAGATTAAAAATGCAGGGGTTAGTAAAGGACAAGCAACCCTTGGTTGGAGTAGTGCTAAAGAGTGGGACTTCATCTTCGCTATCGGCGACGATCATACCGATGAAGATACTTTCAAAGCTTTGCCTAAAGCTGCTTTTACGGTGAAAGTGGGTGATGTCCAATCAGAGGCTCGGTATAATATTGGGTCGGTAGATCACGTTCGAAGTCTATTAGAATTGTTTTTGAGTGAAAGCTAATTAATTTCAAATAATTTATTTTGAAAATCATAGCTGCACTTGGAAGTGACACTCTTATATGACTACGAAAAAAGCCAAACTCCTAAGGGAATCTGGCTTTTTTCTATTTCGTCAAACAAATACTGATTCTAGTTTATTTAACTGGCAACTGCATAGCTACTTTGTGCATTATAACGCTTATTAATCTTATCTTTCAAAGCAGCTCTAGCAAAGAAAATTCTACTTTTTACCGTTCCTAATGGCAATTCAAATTTATCGGCTATTTCTTGATATTTGAATCCTTGGTAATGCATCAAAAAAGGAATTTTCAACTCCTCCTCTAGTTCTGCAATCATTCCTTTCAACTCTTCTAGCATTATATTTCCTTCTCCCTCATTTCTTGAGGTATGCTTTCCAGAATTAATATAATAGTTATTGTCTGTACTATCTAAGATCGTGTTCTGCTTTTTCTTTTTTCTATAGTTATTAATGAAAATATTTCTCATAATCGTCATTAACCATGCTTTCAGATTTGTCCCTTGCTTATATTTCTCTCGATTAGAAAAAGCTCTGAAAGCTGTTTCTTGGTATAAATCTCTAGCATCATCCATGTTTTTAGTTAAGTTGTAAGCAAAACTTTTTAAAACAGTGGACATCGGATCAAATTGGGAATAGAAAGTCGCTCTGGTCATCTTGAAAATTTATTTTGTTTAACTATTTATTACTAAACGTTAAACAAAACGTAATTGTTCTAAATTTTCAGAGATTCTTTATTATTTTCTACTTATAGTGCAAAAGCTGTATCTTTTCATGCCGATGAGTAGTCCTTCCAGCACTTCACTTAGTAACAAGTAAACAATAACTAATGCATTTAAGAACTGATCTTTTGCCCTATAACTTCGTTATTTTTGTTTGTAATAGCGGTGCTATTCCAAAAAAAAATGCCTAGTTCTAGGACAAAATCTCTAGCTCCAAATGCACTATTTATTATTTGCTCGTTACTTACCTAAACAAAAAAGCGGCTATTAAACCCATTAAACCCATCAGGAATTCGATAAAAATTCATTGGATCACTTTTCCAAATCCAACCGTCTATCACAAATTTATACTGATAATGACCTTCCGAAAATAATGGTATAGTCAATTCCCAAATCCCCTCTTCTTTCTGTACCATCGGTAAGGCATTCGCTGACCAATTCACAAAATCACCACTCACATGAATATTATGGGCATCATGATAATGAAAATGAAAGCTAATCGTTTGTGCGGCATGGTCGATGACTGGACTAAACTTAATCCAATTATAATGCGTCTCTTGACTGGCTTTGGCAACTGCGTTGGCAGGTTGAATCACTCCATAGCCCTGCCGTTTTCGATCCTCGTAAGGCAAAGGTTGCGCGGTAGTCAATAAGTTTTCTCGAATGATTTCTAAGGTCAAATTAGGGTTGGCCTCCAACATTTGGGCAATCACCGAACAAACGATTGGTGCAGCAAAAGAAGTCCCATCGGCATGTAGATAATGCTCAGAGATCAACTTTCGATTTCTGATCTCCCGCAGAATATTGTCTTTTTCTACACCAAATGATTTATAAAATCGATCAAATAGATCATCTGCCTCTTTATAAGTATCCGTTTTAGGTAAAATCGGCGCTGCTAACCAAATCGCAGGCGCAATCAATTCAGGTTTGAGAAGTCCGTCAATCGTCCATCCGTAACTAGAATGATACAAAATTTGCTGCATCGGCTCGATTGAATTCTGGTCATTTAAGCCACCTACCGCAATCACTTCGGGTGCATTGGCTGGGGGAATAATTCGTGCATTCGGGTCGTTTCCAACTGCTGCAACGACGATTACGCCTTTTTCCGTAAGGATTTTAATGGCTTTATTGACCTCACTTTCGTGAAAAGAAATATCATAGTCGTCTGCTACCGACAGATTGACAATTCGGATGTCATATTCTTCGTGATGGTCACAGACCCATAATAACGCCTTGGCAATCATTTCCCCAGGGATACTTCCTTTGTCATTAGCCACTTTTAGTAAAACTAGCTCTGCATCACTGGCAATTCCTTTATAAAGTCCATTGGATAAATATCCATTTCCTGCACAAACCACTGAAGTCATAGTTCCATGCCAAGAGACATTATGTGGTTGTTCGAAATAGTCTGCTGGTCTATTTTCATTGGTAATATCCAACATCTTTTTGATGCGATTCTTTGGCGTAACCAAATCTGGATGCGGATAAAACCCACTGTCTATCAGGCAGATAGTTACGCCTCTCCCTGTATATTTCGGATTAACATTCAATCGAATTGGAGTGGGTAATACTTGAATACCACCATAGGAATAATTCTGTACATCCAATAAATTACTGAGCAATTCTTGGTGTATTCCGTCTAAACATTCGGTACAGACTCCTACTCCTTTATCCCAGATAGGTATCCGTTCTTGCAGAATCTCCAAAAGTGGTTGATTCTGCCTCCCTTCGAAATGATGAACTAGGGGATTTTGGCTATTTTTACATATTGCGCATGACTGCATATACTGCTTATTTATGCAGCTATTTTCGCTTAAGAAAAGATTTCTATATCAAAAGATAAATAATTACCCTCTGAACTACTCTGAGTTCGAAAAGCAGCCTAGGTACACGTTTAATTTGGTCGAGTAGGCTTTTGCCAGTGGCAAAAGAGCGATTCTGCGGAGCAGTTGAATACAACTAGATTTTTTTGTTTCTTTTTTCATCAATGGAAAAAAGAAAAGAACGTCTAATAAAGAATGCTAAAAAAGTAATAAACTTTCAAAAGTTGTATTCATTAACTTAAAAGCGAAAATGGCTGTTATTGATGTTATTGAAACCCTTTCTTAAACAAATCACTGATACTCGATAACAAAGAAAGGGCAACATTTTAAATGAATATGGAATTATTTGCTCAAAAATTCAAAAGTACAACTTTCTAAAACCCTTCTGTCGATTTCATTCGTTTATAGTCTGCTAAACGGCGATAGTTTTATCGCTCAATTAATCTAAATAAGAACTAATTTTGCGAAAAAATTTCTAGCTAAGTAACCATAAAAAATAATAAAACTCATTTTAATGAAAATCACCTGCGCTACTAAATTACCGACAACCATAGCGACCCTTATTCTACCTTTCCAAAAAGGTGTTATCAATACTAAAAAAATAGCCGAACTTTCAGGTATCAATAGCCCCATAGACTTTGAAGGAAACTTCAAAGAATCTGTCGTACTCTATCACCCAACTAAGTCTCTAAAAGTCTATTTACTTGGGTTAGGGACAACAGCCGAAATGGCTAAAAGTTCGGATGCCTTCCGAAGTTTAGCATTTAAGCAGCAGAAAAATTGGGCAAAAAATGTGGTAGTTGATTTATCGGAATTACCAGTAGATTACGCTTATCATGCAGCTTTAGGTCTACAATTATCCACTTACCAAATTGGCGCATTTAAAGCTGACCAGAAAGCTCTTAAGGCAATTACCGTAAAACTCATCCATGCCGATAAAAAAGCAAAGACTTTAGGAAACGAGGGGACATTAACTGGTGAGACCCAGCTAGAAATGATTCGATTGGTCAATAGCCCAGGTAATGAAAAAATACCTAGATTTATTGCCAATTACGCCGTACAATCTGGTAAAAAATATGGTTATAAGGTTAACGTACTAGGAGAAAAAGAACTAAAAAAAGAAGGCTTACATGCTGTTTTAGCAGTAGGTAATGGTAGTCAACACGAGTCTGTTTTAATAAAAATGGAATATAAACCTAAAGGTGTCAATAAAAAAACACCCACTTTAGGATTGGTTGGCAAAGGAATCACCTTTGACACTGGAGGTTTATCTATCAAGGGTTCTATGAATATGCACTACATGAAAAGTGATATGGGCGGTGCTGCCGCCATCATCGGTGCGATAGAATTAGCTGCCAAATTGGAATTGAATATACATTTAGTAGGCATCATCCCTTCCGCAGAAAATGCCGTCGATGAACGTAGTGTTAAACCAGGAGATGTAATCAATTCCTATTCTGGAAAAACCATTGAAATCATTGATACAGATGCAGAAGGTCGGTTGATTTTAGCAGATGGACTCGCCTATATTCAAAAAAATTATCAACCTGATATTGTATTAGATTTGGCAACATTGACAGGTAGTACGGTTAGGACTTTTGGCTATGCCGCCGCAGGCTTATTTACCCAAAATGAGACTTTGGCTGCCGATTTAATGGAGGTTGGAAAAATGACCCATGAGCGTCTTTGGCCACTGCCAATGTGGGATGAGTATGGCACCGACTTACATTCGGATATTGCAGATGTCAAAAACTTTAGTGGTAGACCGCTTGCAGGAGCTATTTTCGCTGGTAAGTTTTTAGAGTTCTTTATTAAGGATCATCCTAATTGGGCGCACTTGGATATTGCTGGTGTGGCTTTTGGTGATTCGGAATATAGTCGGATGAAGGGTGGAACTGGTTATGGAGTGCGGTTATTGGTGGCTTATATGCGTAAGTTGATTGGTTAATCCTTTTTAGATAGGATTGGATCACGGATCAGACGGATTTAGACGGTTTCTTTGCTAAACGTGTTCTAGGTCGTGTTCACCTATTACACGAACACGACCTAGAACACATCTAATACAGAAACCGTTCAGATCCGTTGCCTTCCCATCCGCAAGCGGTTCACAAACTTCGTTTGCTCATGTGATCCAATCCTACAAAATAAGTCCTAAACAGGAGGAGCCTCAGGAGGTAAACTAGCATGAAATTCACTAGCCACCCGCTCTGTATACCGATCCAATAACTCCCTAACCTTATCATGAGAGGTAGCTGATTGCAAGATCAAACCAATGTGCCACTTCTTATCCATCCGCCAACAGATTTCTTCATCCGTAAACGAACTAGTATCAGGGTGTTCGTAGCGACTCAAAGACACGATGATACCAGCGTGCTTTTTCGCTACTTTTGGTAATTTATATTTTGTATCATTGGCTTTGGCAATTTCTAATCTAGCCCATTCGCTCCATAGGTTAATGCCAGAAGAGGCCTCTACCATTTCTGCAATATTCGCCCCTCCTACTCTAGACGCTGTTTCTAGGAAATAATACTTCCCATCCACTTTTCCTTTGATAAATTCCGTGTGAGTAGCACTATAATCCATATTAAAAGCCTTCATCAATTGCTTATTGAGTTTAAGCAAGGCTTTTTCGTCCTCGGAGCCATAAGGCAGGGTTTGAGTACGGAAAATACCACCACCATGTGCCACATCAAAAGGTGTATCTAAATATTGACTCACTCTAGCAAAAATCACCTTCTTATCCATGCACAAACTGTCTACATGAAATACATCTCCTGGGGCAAATCGCTCCAATAGATAATGGTGTCGTTGATCTCCTAGCACTTCTAAATGCCTCCACAACTCGGCTGTCGTATGCAATTTCTTCATGCCCATCGCAGAGGCAGCAGATCGAGGTTTGATGATCCACGGTGCAGGTACGGTTAAGGTGTAACGGTGAATTTCATCATCGTTAAAAAGGCCCGTAAATTCTGGAATGGGGATGCCTTCTAATTGTGCTTTTACTCGCATGGCTAACTTATCTCTAAAATATCGAGAAGTCGTTTCACCCATGCCCGGAATTCGGAAATGTTCTCTTAAATGCGCTACTTTTTCTACATCAAAATCATCCAAAGCGACAAATAAATCGAACTTTATAGATTTCATTTTATAGGCTAATCCATTTTCGACGTGTTCCATATTCCACCGTTCTCGCTCGTCTTCATCCATATAGAATGCCTCTGTAATCGACTCCCAAGGCCAATTTTCATCTTTCAATTTACTGGATGTCAATAAGTAGACGTTATTTCCTTCTGCGTGAGCGGTTTTGATGAATTCTTCTCCTTTGAAAAAGCGAGAAATACATACGATGTTTAGTGGTGCTTTAGCCATTTTATATTGTTGAAATTTATTTTATAGTTTGGTAATACTTTGTTTCAAAAGTTATAAGTAACAATTTGTCGCATAAACCACGAAGTGGTTAAACATGAATAGCCCCGAATAAAATTCGGGGACAGTAAATAATTCCCTCTCTCCCACAACCACGAAGTGGTTGAATATGAGTGAGTTAAGTTCAATCACTTCGTGGTTGTGGCAAATTGCTTGTTCAATTCACCCCCGAATTTCATTCGGGGCTATTCGAATTCAACCACTTCGTGGTTTTCAATTAAAACTTTTGAAATATAGCAGTAGTATTAGATTTTACAACTTAGAAAGTTG
>CALDTJ010000257.1 GCA_937924145.1 uncultured Saprospiraceae bacterium | reverse complement strand
TTATGTTTTCTTTTCTTACGAAAAGTTATGTCTAAGCTTATGGTTAGATTGAAAAACAAAAGTGAAACATAAAAAATCATAATAGTCAGCGTCTTTCTGCGTCAAAAAATTTCATACACGCCTAATTTAGATGCTCTAATTTATAATATTACATCTCTTCAAAAATCCATCCATACTTTTTTAATGAACACAGGTTTGAATAGCGTATTTGAAATTCAAAAAGCGAATTTAACAATTAATTTGATATTGATTGCTTTAACCAATTATTTGTTTTATTATTGTGAGCATTAAAAACAAATAATTGAAGGGGGCTAGTACTTTCAAATTGTCAAATAAAATGGATCATACCCAACTCATATTTTTGCTAATTTTTGGCTGGTTACTCATCGGGCTTATCTGCTGGTTGTATTTTAAAAACACCTTTGCCAAGGGTTATTTATCTGAGGCAGAAATTCGTGCGCAGTTTGTCTCCAAAGAGGTATATAATACGTTACAAATTCAAAACGATACATTTCGTGCAGATGTCAATGAAAAAGATCAAGAAATCATTCAACTCCATAAAATTGTCTCTGCAAAAGAACAAAACTTACTGCATTTAGAAGAACGACTTTCCCAACAGAAAGACGAATTAGCAGGCATGCAACAGCGATTTAAAAGTGAATTTGAAAATTTAGCGAATCGAATCTTAGAAGAAAAAAGTCAAAAATTTACGACCCAAAATCAACTACAAATGGCGCATATCTTATCGCCATTAAAAGAAAAAATAAAAGACTTCGAAACGAGCATCCAGCAAAAATATATGGATGAGACGAAAGAAAGGGTGTCTTTAAAAAAGGAAATAGAGCAACTGAGGGATTTGAATATTCAACTCAGTGAAGATGCCGCCAATTTAGTTAGCGCCTTAAAAGGAGACTCTAAAATACAGGGTGATTGGGGAGAAATGCAACTGCAAACTTTATTGGAAAAAGCTGGATTACAGGAAGGCATTCATTTTCTAACCCAAAGTTCTTATATAGATGAAAAAGGGAAGCGTAAACGGCCAGATTTTATTATTAATATGCCTGACGGAAAACATCTTGTGATTGATTCAAAGGTATCTTTAAAAGCCTACGAGCAATATTTTAATGCCAATGAAAAAGGACAAAAAACGACATTTTTAAATCTCCACATTGAAAGTATTCGAAACCATATCAAAGATTTAGGTAGTAAAAATTACACTCAATTATACCAAATCAATACGCCTGATTATTTGTTGATGTTTATTCCAATAGAATCAGCGTTTGCGGTGGCTGTTCAGAAAAATAGTAATTTATTTATGGAGGCATTGGAGCGCAATATTGTGTTAGTGACCACCTCTACCCTGTTGGCGACTATGCGTACGGTAGCGTTCATCTGGAAGCAGGAAAAACAGAAGAAAAATGTGATAGAAATTGCTCGACAAAGTGGTATGCTCTATGACAAATTTGTCAACTTTGTAGACGATTTAAAAAATATTGGTGCTAGACTGAATCAAACGCAGACGGCTTATAGTGATGCGATGAATAAACTAGTGGACTCTAAAAAATTCGGAGATACTTTGATTGGAAGAGCTGAAAAAATTAAGCATTTAGGAGCTAAAGCATCGAAGAAACTGCCTAGTGAATTTTTAGAGTAGATGTGATGCGAATTGTAATTCTATCCTTTTTGTCAACAACTAAATCCGTATATTTATCTATCCGTGATTTTTTTGCCCCACGGATAGATAAATTTACGGATCAAGACGTTGACTATTACTATCAAAACAGCCTTTCAATATTTATAAGCTATTAGGATTTTATCTCTATTTTAACAACAAAATCTTTGTGGCAATTGCTCCCCTTTCTCCTTTCAACAACACCTGATAAATACCATTGGTCAAATGACTAGATAGTTCTATTTGAAACTGATTAAAGCCTTTGTCTAGGTTGATATTTTTCACTACAACTTCTTGCCCTAGCGTATTAATAACCTCAATAGTTCCTCCCCCATTAATCAGACTACTAAATTCAAGTGTAAATGATCCAGTCGTTGGGTTAGGAAAACTAACTATTTGATTATCAGCTACTATTGGTTCATTCACAGTTGTTAATTGCTGAGGTGGTGCTGCCATAAATACCTCATCTTGAATCTCAATATCCATATTTCTTCTGATAATATCAGCTAGTTTAGTGGTTCGGATTTCTCTCAATTCATCAGCGGAAAAAGCTGGATCATTTTCGAAATAAAAACGATCTCCATCTCTTAAATTCTTGAATTGTTCTTCAATAATCAGCATAGCAGTTGGGCCAAAAAGCGCATCAGGTATATGGTCTTCTGCCAACAAACCTACCCACGGATCAATGTTATTAATATCCTGATACAAGTCTGCAAAAATTTGATTGACATGCGGATCAGAGGTTAATTCACTAAAAGACTTTATCCGTTCCATACCAAAATCTGCGCGAATAGTATTATAATCTGACAATCCACGATCTCTGCCTCTTTGAATATTCAAAGCCGCCAAGTCAAGTCCTCCTTCCCCTGGTTGACCAAATAAAAAATTCCGTAAATCATCTACCATTTTACAATCAAATTCTTGTTGAACTTGAGTAGCCATGCCTTTTAATAAAGGTGCAATTCCGTCACCATCAAGGATTGCTTGGGGATTAAAAAATGCTTCCCTTAGCGTCGTATTTCCTTGTGGCATTATCGCTCCATTATTATCCATACGGATGATATTGCTGTTGATGGTCGTATGTCCATACCGAAAAGCAGCAGCAGAAAAAACATTCATGATATCTGCATTCGTCGATGGATCATATCCTTGATAGACGGGCATTTTCATTCCAAGTGTTGGCAACCATTCATTGTAGACAATTGACTGGATTAGAGCGCCAACTTTCCTTCGTGCTGCTTGATAAATGATTTCATCCTCCGCAGTTGGATTAGCAGCTAATATTTCTGCAGCGATCCGATTGTGTTCTCTTACAAAAAGGGTATGCATGCTTGCTAAGAGTGAATTTTCATTCGCCCGAAAATCTCCAGCTATAAACCATTTTTCTACTAATGGATTCTCCATTGCCATACTTGGAGCATCTATATCCACCGCCCCATTAATTGTTCCATCTATCGTGTTATAGGGTAAATAATTACCAGGAGAAGTTTTCAATTTTCCACCTTGGAAAGTCCGTAACCAATTGGCTTTATAGACATCTGAACCATAAACATTAGACGCATCCAACCAAGCAGTAATATCATTTGTGTTCTTTCTTGGGTTGTCTGGACTCGTTCCTGAATTTTCGTCAAAGGCAGATCGACTCATTGGAATAATCACCTGTCCAGTACCACTAGGGTCAAAATGGGCGTCAAATGCTGGTACCCGAATGGGCATAAACTCCTCCTTATTCTCTTCAACAGCTACTATATCATGGTCAATAAATTGTCCAAAAACCCAAGCATAATCGCTCAGCTCTCTCGGATCATCAATCAATCCGTCTTGAGCAAAAAGATAGTTGCTAATTTTTCTTGGATTTGGTCGGTCTAAGCCTGCTGGTTCTGCTACTAAATCGGCATATCCATTGGAAGTAACCCTAATAATTTGACCATGAACAGCTCCCATTTTGGGTTGTAACAAATTATTAGATTCCCCCGAAATAGTACGGACTTCTTGACCATAGAGTGTAGAATTAGCACCTATTAACAGGCCAATTACTGAAACTAGTAAAGCTTTTTTCATGTGATGTGATTCTCTTTGAGGTGATAGTAAAATAGGTATAGAGAGGGGGAAATACTCGTATACAATGGGTTTTTACCAAAATTAATATTTTGGTATATAAATTATATGAGACTAGACAACAGGAAAGAATAAACAATATTTGCTACTAAATTAGTAGATTTTCTCAAAAAAGTCTAATTACCACCAACGTTTTTTCATTACTGGATTATATATTTTTTATCTTAATTTTAAGAATCGTAAAAATAGAAATACATATAATTTTAATTAATTTAATTTTTTCGTAAGATTTATTTTTCCATCACTATCCTTTTATTATCTTCACTTTTTTAAATTGATTAGCCTATCAATTGGCAGTAAACGAAAAACTCAAAATATGTATTATTTAACCCAAAGTGTACACAGAAACGCACAAACTAGAGGTAATAAAATCGCTACGATTAATGGCGCTCGCCAACATACTTGGAAACAATTGAAAGATCGAGTTGCTCGCTTTGCAGGAGCCCTGAAAAGTATTGGTGTACAAGAAGGAGAACGCGTTGCTATTCTTGCCTTAAATTCGGATAGATATTTAGAATATTATTTTGGAGTACCTTGGGCAGGTGCTTGTGTGGTGCCTTTGAATATTCGTTGGTCACCTGTTGAAAACGCCTATTCGCTAAAAGATGCAGGTGTGGAAGTACTTGTGGTCGATGATGCTTTTGCGAAAATGGTTCCTGCCTTACGAGCACAAGGGGTGAACTTAAAGTCAGTTATTTTTATTGGCGATGGCGAATTGCCCGAAGGCATGCTGAGTTATGAAAAACTACTAAGTGTCCATCAACCAACTGCCGATGCTTTTAGAAAAGGAGATGATTTAGCAGGGATTTATTATACTGGTGGAACGACTGGTTTTCCAAAAGGGGTGATGCTAACTCATTCAAATATGTGGTCTAGTGCTATTGCATTGGTTACTTTAGTAGGATTAAATGAAGAAAATAGAATTTTGCATGCTGCGCCTATGTTTCACCTTGCAGATGGTGCAATGACTCAAGGTGGCATGTTGGCTGGATCAACTCACGTTTTCATTCCTATGTTTACACCAGCAGGAACAATCAAAGCCATTGCCGATAACAAAGTGACCCATTCTCTGCTAGTTCCAGTAATGATCCAAATGGTCATCAATGATCCGAGTATCAAAGATGCCGATATGTCTTCCCTTGAATTCATCTTGTATGGTGCCTCTCCTATCGCAGAAGCGGTCTTGATTCAAGCTATGAATACTTTTTCCAAAGCACAATTTGGTCAAGGATACGGACAAACAGAATTAGCACCATTGGCAACAATGTTAGCACCAAAATATCATACAACCGAAGGGCCATTTGCAGGTAAATTAAAGTCTGCTGGTCAAGCTATTCCTTGTGTGGAAATAAAGATCGTAGATGAAGAGGCGAAGGAATTACCATTAGGTAAAATTGGAGAAATTGCCGTAAGAGGTCCAAATGCGATGGTGGGTTATTGGAATAAACCAGAGGAAACGGCTGTTTCGCTTAGAAATGGTTGGATTCATACGGGTGATGCTGGCTATATGGACGACGAAGGATTTGTTTTCTTAGTGGATAGAGTAAAAGATATGATTGTCTCTGGTGGAGAAAATGTGTATTCTGCCGAAGTTGAAAATGCAGTTAACAACCACCCTGCAGTGGATCAAGTTGTCGTCATTGGTATTCCTTCGGAAGAATGGGGCGAACAAGTACATGCGGAGGTCATATTGAAAGCAGGTCAAACAGCGACTGCTGAAGATATTATTGCAAAAACAAAAGAATATATTGCCAATTATAAATGTCCTAGAAGTGTTACTTTTAGAACAGAACCTTTCCCGCTTTCAGGTGCAGGAAAACTATTAAAAAGAGAAGTTAGAAAGGTGTATTGGGAAGGAAAGGATCGACAGATAAATTAGCAAAGAGACCAGTTGGATTTTACAAAATCTACGTTTCGGGGTCACTTCCAGTGCCCCCGAAACTTTAATTGTTTTTTTCATTAAAATTACGGGGGCACTAAAAGTGACCCCGTAATTTAGCCACTCTCAAAGGCAGCACCGTTGAATACTTCCGAACAGACAAGCAAAATCGAGATTCTACCTTTCCAATATTATTGACCACTGATAATTTTTCTAAGACAAATTTATTGTAAGCAGCTATATTTTCTAAGACCACTTTTAGGACAAAATCTGCCTCACCCGTGACGTGATAACATTCCATGACTTCTTCAAATTCAATCACTTGATTCACAAATTTTTCTACCTCTGGTTGAGCATGTTCTTTTAAGGAAATATGCACAAAGGCAAATAATTCTTTACCTACTTTTTCGGGGTTGACCAAGGCTACGTACCGATCAATAACTTTTTCTTTTTCCAATTTTTTCATCCTATCGAAGATTGGTGTCGTAGAAAGATTTAATTGTCCAGCAATTTCTTTGATGGTCAGTCGAGCATTTTTTTGAAGTAATTGAAGGATTTTCAGATCCGTCGAATCTAAAGTGTGCATAGAAAAAGAAATTTATTATTTTTAAATAAAAAAAGAACCACTAAAAAGAAAATTATTCTTCAAATTATAAATATAAAAACTATTTTTCTTAATTATTCTAAAAATAAATATCATTTATTCTTTTCACCTAAATTTGTGAAAAGATTTAGTACCTCTTAAAACTTTCAGAAATGATGAACCAATGTTATCTACCTGTCCATTCTAGCATCAAGGAATTGAACCAAGCTTATGGCAATGAAATTGCTAAAGTTCAGTTTTTTCATAATAAGGTAGAGCAACATATCGATCAGCTTTTAGGGCAAACCTATGTATTGCCAGAAGTTCTACAAGCTTTCAGTGAGTTCTCAGCGGCATTAGCTGCTTTGCTCAATCCCGATATTCCTTTTCAAGCAGGACAGGTTCGGGAGAAAGACATGACTAACAAGTTTGATATTTACGACAAGTATTTTGAAGTAAATCGAGTCAATGAAATGACTTTTGGGCAATTTATCCAACAGTATTTGGATACTTGTGCTGAATTGGTCAATGAGTTTCAATATACCTCTATGTCTCGTGGTGAAATCGCCTATATTTTGAAAGGATGGGAGGCTGCCAACTTGATTTTATTAGGTGGTCAAAGTTCTACTGAAAGACATTTTCCAGAATTAAAGATAATAGAAGCTGCACCGAAGGATAATAGTCAAAGAGCCTTATACCGTTGGAAACTAGCCCATCACGGTTTTGCTATCTTCATGATTTTTTCTGGTCATTGTTTTGAAAAAGCTATTGATATTTTAGAAAATGGCGGATCAGATGAAGAACTAGCCGATTGGTTAGATAAAGGGGCACATTTATTCAGAGCAACCACCTCTTGTATGGAATTTGGGAATAGCTTTACTGCCACCGTTTACAAGACCGTAATTAGACCAGATATGAGTCGTGCCAACGAGGAGGCAAATCTACCAAATGGTTTTTCTGGCACTCAAAACTACGAATATGTACAATGGCGAAAATTAAAAGTCAAATTATTAAATACCATCAAAGCCAAACAGGAAAATTTATCCGAATCAGTCATGGAGAAAGTAGAGTTATTTAGGACTTATTACCTAGAAGATATGCACATCCACTCCATCATTGCAGGGCGAATGGTCGGCATTGAAAAATCACTTTTGCAGGCGGGTATTAGTGCAAAAAAAGGAAAACCTATGAAAGTTACCGCAGGGGATATGCTACGGATGATGGCAGGAATGAGAGATAAAGAAACAGCTTTTATCATGGGAAAATAAAAAATTATCAAAAAATAAAATTCCACATTAATTTATTTACATTTGTTTTATTATATAAACTTTTTCAAATATTTATATTATTAAAACAAACCGCTTTATGACTCAATTTAAATTAATTAAACTGACTTTAGGGCTACTTTCTACCCTTCTTTTTACACTACAATTGAATGCTCAAACCCTTACAGGTAAAATCGTAGATGAAGAAAATGGAGAGGGTCTTATCGGCGCAAGTGTTGTGGTAAAAGGCACTTCCAAAGGTACGATTACCGACTTTGATGGAAATTTTTCCTTGAATGTAGACCAACTGCCAGTTGATCTAATTGTTACCTACACAGGTTACACTGACCAATCGTTAACCGTTACTTCTGCCAGTCAGGATATTATGGTAAAATTAGCAGTAGGTTTAAGATTGGATGAAGTGGTTGTCACTGGTTCTCGTGGGAAACCTAGAACGATTTTAACTTCACCAGTTCCGATTGACAATTTGAATGCGGCTGATTTAAAAGCAAGTGGGCAAAAATCAGTCAATGAAATGATTAACTACAAAGTGCCTTCTTTTAATTCAACTCCTCAAACTATTTCAGATGCCTCAGCACATTTTGACCCTTCTGAATTGAGGAACTTAGGGCCTTCAAGAACCTTGGTTTTAATTAATGGAAAACGAAAAAATCAAAGTGCGCAAGTCTACTTGAACAGAACTCCAGGAAGAGGAGAAGTGGGTACTGATTTTAAATCATTCCCAGCAGGTGCGATTGAACGAATTGAGGTGTTAAGAGACGGTGCAAGTGCGCAATATGGCTCAGATGCAGTAGCAGGTGTCATCAACATTATTTTAAAAGAACGAGTGAATGAAACGGTTATTAATCTAGAAACTGGAGTGACTTACCAAGGCGACGGCTTTAATTATGCGGCTGACATCAATCACGGTTTTAAGTTAGGAGATAAAGGATTTTTGAACTTAACAGGAGATTTTTTCCACACCGACAGAACCAATAGAGCAGGAACGCCACAAGGTGATGGGCTATTTGGATTTTTATATTCAATTGACGCTATTCCTCTTGGTGCTGCGGGCCCACAAGAGGCAACTCCAGGGGTACTAGCAACAGCAGAACAAATTAGAGACGGTGATACGGATTGGCAAAGAGAAAATCCTGATTTAGGGATGAATGTTGGAATTCCAGAGCAAGATAGATATTCCTTATTTGCCAATATGGGATTACCGTACTCAGGCGGTGAATTTTATGTAAATGGAGGATATACTTTTAGATACGGTAAGTCTTTTGCTTTGTATAGAGCGCCTTATTGGCCTGGAGTAGGTGCTAATCGGGACAATAATCCTTTATGGACGGATAGGTCTCAGCCATTCCAAGGATTCCAACCGACGTTTGAAAGTGACATTAAAGACATCACTTTTACCATTGGAAACAGATTCTTTTTCAATGATTGGACGGCGGATTTAAGTTTGACCAACGGTTCAAATGATGTGCAGTATTTAGTATCTAATTCTGTCAATGTAGCTTTAGGGATGAATAGTCCAACGGAAGTCGATCCAGGAGGCTATAACTTCGCCAATACCCTAGGAAATTTAGATTTGTCTAGACAATTTGGCAATTTGTCTTTTTCTGCTGGAGCAGAAATTAGAAAAGAAAGTTTTGAATCTAGAGCAGGTGAAGAGGCATCTTATATAGATGGAGGAGTCCAATCTTTCCCGGGCTTGCAACCCTCTAATGCTTTGGATGAGAGCAGAACGAACGTCGGTATTTATGCAGGTGTAGACTTGGATGTTAGCGAATCTTTCTTAGTTGGAGGTGCGGTACGATACGAAAGCTTTTCTAAAATTGGAGATGGAGATGGCAGAAGTAATGTGTCTTGGAAAGTAAATGCTAGACAGATTTTAGGCGATAACAAAGGCGCTATTCGGGCATCCGTAAGTACTGGTTTTAGAGCCCCATCTTTACATCAAATTTATTTGAGTAATATCCAAACTTTATTAGTTGGAAATGAAGTGGCTCAGCAAGGAACGTTCAATAATGTAAGTGATGTCACTAGAAATTTATTACAAGTACCACAATTAGACGTAGAGACTTCTTTCAACTTTACAGCAGGTATTACTTATAGACTAACGGATAATCTATCAGCTACCTTCGATTATTATAACATCTCTGTGGATGATCGAGTATTGTTGACCAACCAAATTAGTACAGGTGCTTTACCTGAAGGAAATAGTGTAAGAACTGGCTTAGAAGGTGATGGCGTAGAAAGTTTTGTATTTTTCACCAATGCAGCTGATACAAAAACGCAGGGTATCGACATCGTTTTAAATTTGGATAACGTCCGAGCTGGTGAAAACGGTTCATTAGGATTCAGTGCGGCATTGAATTGGAATGATATAGAGGTGGATGCAGACGGTATTACAGTACCAAGCGTCTTCGCAGATAATGGTATTGACATTTTTGGAAGAGAAGAAATTGGTCGTATTGAAACAGGTAGACCAAATTTAAAAGCATCCGTAGGTGTGTCTTATAAAACTGGTGGATTAAGATTCAACTTCAACAATACTTATTTTGGAGGAGTATCAGAAATACACCCAACAGATCCAACACTAGATCAAGAATATTCAGGTAAAGTAATTTCTGATTTAGTGGTTGGGTACGATATCAATGATAAAATCAATGTCAATTTTACTGCCAACAACTTATTTGACGTTTACCCAGATGAATTAAGTAATGGCGATGCTGATTTCAACGTAAATCTTGGTGGTCGATTTAGATATCCTTGGCACGTCAACCAATTCGGTTTTATGGGTGGTATGGTTAAATTGGGTGCTACGATTAAGTTATAAATATTACTAGGCTTGTTTAAATAATAATAAATAAACAAGTCTAAATTTTAAATAGGAAAGCGCTATAGTGCAGGACTATAGCGCTTTCTCTTTTGTATTAATATAATTTTAATGAAACTCCTTTCAAATTTCTTACTTCTAATTTGCCTTTTTGCATGTCATTCAACCGAGCAAAAAACAGCAGTAGAAGTCATCGAAAAATCACCAAACATCATCCTTATCCTAACGGACGATCAAGGATACGGTGATTTATCAGCATTTGGAGCAACAGATATTCCAACACCCAATATTGATTTAATTGGGACAGAAGGCGCAAAATACACTCGATTTTATGTCCCACAATCTCAATGCACGCCATCTAGGGCAGGCATTTTAACGGGTTGTTACCCCAATCGAGTTGGTGTGGACTGGGTCTTTTTACCACATTCTACGACAGGGCTAAATCCTGAGGAAGAAACGATTGCCGACATCTTAAAACCAGTGGGCTACAAATCTGCCTATTATGGAAAATGGCATTTAGGGCATCATCCCGATTTTTTACCAACCAATCAAGGTTTTGATGAATATTACGGCATCCCCTACTCTAATGATATGTGGCCTTTGAATCCTAGAAAAGATTATACTTTTCCACCGCTACCTTTGATTGAAAATACCACAACTATTGATACAGTAGATGAAGATATACAGCAAAAAATGACGGGGCTTTTGACCCAAAAAAGTATTGATTTTATTCAAAAAAATAAGGACAACCCGTTTTTCTTGGTTTTGTCCCACCCAATGCCTCATGTCCCCTTATATGTGTCAGAACGATTCAAAGGAAAATCCAAAAGAGGGCTGTACGGTGATGTAATGATGGAATTGGACTGGTCCACAGGAGAACTGATGAAAACGTTAAAAGAAAATGGCTTAGAAGAAAACACAATGGTGCTCTTCTTTTCCGATAATGGCCCTTGGATTGCCTACGGTAATCATGGAGGTTCAACAGGTGGTTTAAAGGAAGGTAAGGAAACCTCTTTTGAAGGAGGTATTCGATCTCCTTTATTAGTGAAATATCCAAAAAAAATTAAGGCTGGACAAGTTGTAAATACACCAATCAATGGGATAGATTTATTGCCCACTTTTGCTGATATGGCAAAAGCGAAATTACCCACTAAAAAAATTGATGGCAAAAATATTATAGAGCAACTAACTGGTAATCAGAAAGATATGG
>CALDTJ010000256.1 GCA_937924145.1 uncultured Saprospiraceae bacterium | reverse complement strand
GTAAAGAAGGGAAAGCCAAACGTTCACAACGTAGTGTAGATGTGGAAACACCATTTGGGAACATGAAATATAATATGGGGCATCGGCGATTTGTACTGCGAAGTTTACCAAAAGTGTCCATTGAATTTACATTATTGTGTTTGGGACACAATTTACGGAAGATAGAATGTGAAAAAACGGGTAGATGGGAGGCTTACTATGCCCAACGAGCAGCAAAAAGAGCTGAAAAACAGAAAAAACGGGCTTAAAAGGCCATTTTTTCTGTTTTTGGAGAAAAATTATCATTGAGATACTCCACAGAGTCGCTCAATGACCAAAATTAAAAAATTGCATGAAAATCATATGATTTAATTTAATTTGTAATGTATAGGGGTTTTTACACAACCCGAATGTTATTTTGAAAATAATGGACTAATTGGGATTTGTTAATGCAGAGGGCGATATTTCAAGTCTCCAGACCTGCCCGCAAGCATTCAGGCGGACTTGAAATCAATATTAGCTGGTCTCCTAACCAGCACAGTAGTCGTCAGGAGACGACTTTTATATAAGGTTCAAGTCTAGAAGACTTGAACCATCGGTTGATTTAAAGCATACATAATTTAACTAATTCCAATAAGTCCATACTACTAAGAAATCCATGCCCTTTCGTTTCGAAAATGCCGACTATTTATACGCTTTGCTTTTATTGCCATTATTCATTTTATTGTTCTGGTTAATACAGCGGGCAAGAAAAAATGCCTTTGCCAAATTTGGCAATACTACCTTGTTGTCTCAATTAATGCCTGCTTATTCTAAGTATAAGCATACCACTAAATTTGTCCTATTATTACTTGGTTTATCTTTTCTAATCGTCGGTTGGGCAAATCCTCAGTGGGGCACCAAGAAAGAAAAGGTCAATCGAAAAAGTGTTGATATTTTCATTGCCTTAGATATTTCTCAAAGTATGATGGCAGAAGATATTAAACCGAATCGAATGGAAAGAGCCAGGCGGTTTGCTCAGAACCTAGTTGAGCAATTAAAAGGAGATCGTTTAGGTATTATTCTTTTTGCTGGAAATGCATATATGCAAATGCCTTTGACAACAGATTATGCAGCGGCGCAGCTATTCTTGAGAAGTGCGAATCCTAGTCAAGCACCCGCACAAGGAACAGCCATCAGCGAGGCTATAGATTTGGCAGAACAATCTTTTGAAGAAGATAATAAACAGCATAAAGCCATCATTATCATTTCTGATGGAGAAACCCATGATGAAGATGCTTTGGCAAGAGCTGAAACAGCAGCGGAAGAAGGTTTATTAATTTATAGTATAGGAGTCGGGACTCCAACGGGTGGATTTATCCCAACAGTCATTGGAGGGCGTTCTGATTACAAAAGAGATAAAACGGGAAATCCTGTAAAGACCGCTTTGAATGAAACCATGATGCAAGATTTATCGCAAGCAGGTGGTGGATTCTATTTTAACTTGGCTGCTAGCAATGTAGATGAATTAAGTTCCGCTTTAAGAAGTAGCATTGACAAAATGGAAAAGCGAGAGTTTGAGGCTAGAGTTTTTAATGAGTACGAAAGTTATTTTCAATATTTTATAGCAGCGGCCATTTTGTTTTTAATAGCAGAATTTTTACTGTCTTATCGAAAAAATAAGTGGTTAGGAGAAAAAGATCTGTTCGGAAAGTAAAATTAGAAATTCATGAAAAATTATATCATTCTTTTTTTTGTATTTATTTGTAGTGTGAGTGGCTTTAGTCAGTCAGCCCATAAGCTATTGAGGACAGGTGACATCGCCTATGATAGCGACAACTACCAAGCAGCAGAGGAACAATATCGGAAGTCACTGGAAGAAGGAAATTCTGATAAAGGTGCTTATAATTTAGGAAACTCTATTTATCAGCAAAAGAGATTTGATGAGGCAGTTCGTCACTACACAACTGCGGCGGAAACTGCTAAAGACAACTCAATCAAATCCCAAGCTTATCACAATTTGGGTAATGCACTATATGCTAAACAAGACTTCGAAGAAAGTGTCAATGCTTATAAAAATGCATTGAGACTTGATCCAAAAGATAAGGAGACAAAATTTAACTTGGGTCAAGCACAACGTCAACTACAAATTCAGCAGCAACAGCAACAACAGCAGCAAAATAGTGACTCCAAAGAAGGAGAAGAGGAACCAGACGATCAACAAGAGCAACAAGAAGGAGAGGAGCAACAAGATCAGCAACCTCAGCAGCAACAACAACCTGTGGGAGATGATCAAAAGGAACAAGATCAACAACCTCAACCTAAGGATCTAAGTAAAGAAGAGGCGGAGCAACTTTTAGAGATTATGGATGAAGAGGAGCGAAAAGTGCAAGAAAAAGTAAAGAAAAAACAATCTAAACCATCTAAGTCTAGCAAGGATTGGTAACGTACTGGCGACTTCAGTCGCTAACTAAGTAACGGCAAAACAATAACTCCGACATTTGGACGGTTTCTTTTGTGCTCATTTTCCACTAAAAATTATTTCCGTAGCCCTGCTATGCAAAGAATTTTTAGCGAAAACTGAGCACAAAATAACCTCGACCAATTTGACGGACTTATTATTTCGTCGTTACTAAATAATTCATAAAAAATTCACGTCATGAAAAAGTTATTACTCTTTACCTCTTTTATGATGATAAGCCTAATTGCTTATAGCCAAGATGTAGCAGAATTAACAGTAGAAGTCAGCAATGATTCTATTTTGCTTGGTAATTATACAGAGGTGAGATTTACTATTAAAAATGCCAGTGTAGAAAATTTTGAGGCACCCAATTTTGAGGGTTTTAATATTGTGAGTGGCCCAAATCAATCGTCTAGTATGATGATTAATAATGGTGCAGTTACCCAAAGTATCACTTATAGCTATTACGTAGCACCAGTTGAAGTAGGGAATTATTTTATAGCTCCTGCATTTGTTGACACCGATAAAGGAGCATTAGAATCAATGCCTGTTGAAATTTTAGTGGTAGACAATCCTGATGGCATTATTCAGCAACCGCAACGAGGGAGTAGAAATGGCTTTTTCAATAGCCAAGACCTTTTTGGTGGGGATGACTTTTTTGGCGGTAATGATTTTTTCAATGACTTCTTTGATAAAAATAAAAATCCGCTTTTCCAAGATATGGAATCTTTTGGACCAAATGGTGAGATAAAGCCTAAGAAAAAGAAGAAGAAACGTAAAGTTTATAAATTGTAAATTTGCATATCTGATCACCGTTAGGCTTTGACTTTGAGTCAAATCCTAACTTACTGATTTTTAAAAAATTAAATTGAGAGCGTCACTTGAAGTGACACCCTCATTCCATTCAACTCAATGGCATTCCTGTTAGACTAAAGTTCATTTTTGAATAATGAGATATTTGAAACGCAGCTATTTTTTATTACTCTTTCTATTAATTTGTTTTACTTCCATTGCTCAAGTCAGCTTTGAGGCAAGTACAGACGCACGTCAAGTCGTAGAAAACAGCTATTTTCAGATAACTTTCACTTTGAATAATGCGCAAGGCACTAATTTCAGAGCGCCTTCTTTTAAAAACTTTACCGTCTTAAATGGGCCAAGTCGTTCGATGAGTACGACAATTATTAATGGAAACGCCTCTCAGAAAGTAGCCTATTCCTATTCTTTACAACCTAAAAAAGTTGGTAAATTCAAGATTTCTCCAGCAACTATAGTTGTCAACGGTAAAACAATGAAGTCTAATGCGGTTACAATGGACGTTGTAAAAGCAAGTGCGGCAAGTAAAGCGGCGGCGGAAGAACAGAAAATATTTGTCAAAGCAGAAATAGATACAAACTTAGTTTATGTAGGTCAGCAATTAGTCGTCAATTATAAATTATATACGACTGTAAATATTGAAAATTACGATATTACTTTTGAGCCAGAATATCAGGGTTTCTTTGCTCAGGATATTCGTCGATTTGATTCTAAAGTAATTAGAGAAGTAGTAGATGGGGTACAATATACCACTAAGGTTTTGAAAAGAATTGCTTTATTTCCACAGCAAACTGGCTTGCAAACGATTGAGCCAATGACTGTTCGATTGGGTGTAATTATTGGTAATAAACGACCTAATAGTTTCTTTTTTAATAATCAAATTAAACCAGTTACTGTCCAAACAAATCCAATTGATATCAATGTGAAATCCTTACCAAATCCTATTCCTCCGAATTTTACAGGAGCCGTTGGTAAGTATGCGATGAATACTTTCATTGACAAAACCAACATAACCACAGATGATGCGATTGGAATAAAAATGACCATTCAGGGAAATGGCGATATCAAAAGATTACAGCCGCCGAATTTAGATTTTCCTAGTGTTTTTGAAGTATATGAACCTAAAGTTTTAGATGAGATTTCTCAAGAATCTGGCGGTATTTTAAAGGGGCAAAAAACAATGGAATATTTAGCAATTCCAAAACAAAAAGGCCGTTTTCAATTAAGTCCTTCGTTTACCTACTTCGATACGGATAGTGCTAAATTTATCACTTTAGTACCCAATGTTTTTAATCTAAATATTCGACAAGGGAAAGGCACTGCAAGTAGTCAAGCTGTTCCACAAACCGCCTTAGTAGATAAAGATATTCGATACATCAAAACGGCAACTTCCCTTAGTAGCAAAGGAGATCCTTTTCCAAAGACAGGTTTATTTTATGGGTTGTTAATTTTACCTTTTTTAGTATTAGGAGGTGCTTTTGCTTATAAACAAATGTTAGCTAAAAACAGCAATATAGATTTGACGCTACTCAAAAGTAAAAGAGCGCAGAAGGTAGCCGTTAAACGTCTAGCGACGGCAGAAGGCTTTTTCAAAGCCAATAAAAGTCGAGCTTTTTATGATGAAATTTCCAGAGCGTTGCTTGGTTATGTTTGTGATAAACTGAGTATACCTTTATCTGAGCTGACAAAAGACAATGTTCGTCAAAAATTACAGACCTTAAAAGTTCAAGAACAGCATATTGTAGCCTTTATGGAAATCATCAAAACAACAGAAATGGCGCTTTTTGCAGGGATGGATAATAGTGCTGCCATGAATGAAACCTACCAAGAATCCGTAAAAGTGATTCGTGAAATTGAGACAGAATTAAGCTAAACGTAAGGAAAACCGAAAAACTGCCGTTAAATTCATTAAATGATGCGTTAAACATACGTTAAAGAATTAAGAAAAATTAACAACCTCTCTCCATTTAATCCATTCATTATCAATTAATTAAGTCATTTTCTGCAAATTTACCTTCCTTTTTAAAATAGTAACTTTTAGTATATTGTGATAGTCTATAAATAGAAAGCTGACAATAAAATATTAATTTTGTCAGTCTTATTTAGGACATTATTTTCATTTCAAATAATCAGCTAGTTTTTACTGGTTTTTGAAATTTAAGAACCAAAAAAAAATTAACATGAAAAAATATCTTTTATCTCTAGCCGTCTTGTTTTTTGTAGGTACCACAACGATTTCTGCACAAAGAATTGCAGTAGTAGACATCAATCAAGTTTTAGAAAGTTTACCAGAATACAAAGAGGCACAGAAAGATTTAGACAAGCAAGCAGCATCTTGGAGACAAGATATAGCACAAGAGTACGATGTGATTAAAAGTATGTACAATAAGTATCAAGCTGAGCAAGTATTATTGAGTGATGAAGTAAGAAAGCAAAGAGAAGAAGAAATCGTAAATAAGGAAAAAGCAGTTAGAGAAATGCAAAAGCAGCGTTTTGGCCCTGAAGGTGCTTTATTCAAAAGAAGACAAGCATTAGTTCAGCCAATTCAAGATAAAGTATACTCTGCTATCGAGGACTATGCGAATGCTAAGGATTTCGACTTTATCTTAGATAAAGGAAGTTCAGCAGGTCTATTATTCGTTAATTCTAGATTTGACAAAACAGAAGATATTATTGATAGAGTTAATTAGTAGAGGTGAGAGAGTGAGAAGGTGAGAGGTGAGAGGTGAGAAGGTGAGAAAATAGATACTTCTTGTTCAATTAACATTGTTTTAGGAAAAATAAAAGTGTAAAAAGATTATTTTTGCGCTCCAATTTCAAAAATAGAAAACTACTTTTCAGTTAATCAAAAAAATTCAAAGATTCATGAAACGGATAACACAGTTATTTATCTTAGTTTTAGTGATGGCAGCGACTGCCTTCACAGCAGATGCTCAAAAATTCGGCTACTTAAACTCAGCTGAAATTTTATCAGGCATGACAGAAGTAAAGCAAGCAGATTCAAGCATGGAGGCTTTACAAAAGCAATTACAGAAGAAAGGGCAGCAGATGGTACAAGCATACCAAACTAAATTACAAGCATTGCAGAAGAAAGAACAAGCTGGTGAATTATCTCCAAAGCAGATCGAAGACGAGGCGACTAAATTAAGAGGCGAAGAAGAGAAAATTGGTAAGTTCCAACAGGATATGGAAAAGCAGATCGTAGAAAAAAGAAATACCTTATTACAACCTATTTTTGATAGAGTTAATGGTGCGATTAAGGACGTTGCAAAAGAAAATGGTTATAACTATATTTTCGATCGTAACGCTGCACAAGGAAGTACCATTCTTTATGCAGACGATTCTCAAGACGTTACAGCATTGGTTAAGACAAAATTAGGTTTATAATCAAAAATAATTCTTTCAAAGAATCACATAAGATTTAAACTACTTTACGAGCCATTCAGTTAAAATACTGAATGTCTCGTTTTTTTTTGTCTAAATTTTATGTCTAATGGAATTCAATATCAAGAAAACCTTACAGAATACCCCTTTTAGTGATTTAGGGTTTGGAACTAAATTGACCAAAGTAGGAAAGCGGTTAATTAATAAGGATGGTTCTTTTAATATTATTCGGAGTGGAAAAAAGAGTTGGACGATTTATCAGTACTTATTAGGGCTGTCGAGTCTTAAATTTGCTTTTTTATCGCTAGCTTTTTTTATTATTATAAATTGTGTCTTTGCTGGGTTATTCATTTACATTGGTATTGAGCAATTAAAAGGTATTCCCAAAGGCGATTTTCTAAGCGACTACTTATATGCTTTCTTCTTTAGTGTGCAAACTTTCACCACAGTAGGATATGGTGGTATTACTCCCGTTGGGATTGCAGCTAATTTTATTTCCTCCCTTTGCGCATCTGTAGGTTTGATTGCATTTGCATTGATTACAGGTTTATTTTTCGCTCGATTTTCTAAACCACGTTCTCATATAGCCTTTAGCAAAAAAGCTATTTTTTCTCCTTATGGAGATTTTAATTCGTTTCAACTTAGAATAGTTAACACCCGCTCGCATAAAATAATCGACTTATCTGCACAGGTTGTTTATACTTGGTTGGACGTAAGTGAAGTAGAAACGAAAAGGCATTATAAAAATTTGGAATTAGAGCGGAGTAGCGTTTTTATGTTTCCTCTAAATTGGACCATTGTGCATCCAATCACGAATGAAAGTCCATTATTCGAAAAAACTATTGACGACATCAGAAAAGAGCACGGAGAATTTTTAGTAATGATCAAAGGCTTTGACAATAGTTATAATCAGCTTATTCATACTAATACTTCGTATCTTGCTAAAGATATAGAAAAAGATGTACAGTTTCATCCGATGTACACAGCTTATTCCGATAGTCCGACCGTTTTACATTTAGACTGTATTGATAAATTAGTCAAACTAGACGCCTGATTGAGTGGCTTTAATTTTATAAAAAATAGGCAAGGCTGCGGCGCCTAAAAATATTTTGATAATTGCGCCCTGCCAAAACGGATAAAAACCATAGGCTAAACCTTTGGAAAAACCATATAATTGAGATAGGCGACCAATACCAAAAATCAAAATAATTATAGTACCTATGGCCATTGCCAACAAACTTTTTGGAAAATCTTTTCTCCAACCTTTTTCACCCAAAAGACCTGTTGGATAAGCACTAACAATAAAGCCAATCAAAAAACCACCACTTCCACCTAAAAGCACTTCGACCCCTGATTTCCCATCAGCAAAAATAGGGGCGCCCAATAGTCCAAGCAGCACATAGGCTGTGATAGCTAGTAGCCCTTTCTGACTTCCTAAAATATAAGCAACCAACAAGACAGCAAAAGTTTGCCCTGTGATAGGAATATTACTTTCCCCAACAGGAACATCAATAGACAATTGAGCAAATAGGCCGACGAATAGAACGGATAGGAGAATTTGTGTAATTGATTTAAACATCAAATAACGAGGCTTTTTAAAGGGCTAATAGTTGACCTTATTACAAAATGAAATACCTGCCAGCCCTCGAAGGGCTGGCAGGTATTGCCTTATGATAAAATCTAGTATTCTATAATTAATTTTTCAAAGTTCTAGCAGCATAATCTTGTCTACGTTTCATCCACAACATGAATGACAGTAATAATAAAACACCAAGTGCTGCCCCTACTCTCACCCAAACTTCTTGTTCTGCCTGAATTTTACTTTCCAGATAATAGGTATTGGGCCGATTAGGAGAACCTGTTCCCATTAGCGCCTCCCAATTATCAATGTCGGCGTTATCTAGGCTTGGTAATAATAAATTAAGCGTAAAAGCAGTATCTCTTGGAATGATATCATATTGGAATTTATCTACCGAAGCACCTTTATTATCGTATAGGCTAAGCTTTTCTTTTTTCTTACTAAGACCGAATCCTAAATTACCTTGAAAGTTAACTTGATTGGCAAATTTCCTTGCAAATTTTGCTGAATCTTGGCAGATCACCGTATGTTCTTTCGGCTGCAAAATAACTTTTCGTAATTTATAACTATGCTTATTATCTGCTAAAATCCAATCTTTTAAATTAATCGCTTCATCCGAATGATTATAGATTTCGATCCAGTCACCTGTCTTTTTATTATTACAACTAATCTCATTAAACATAATCTTTCCCGCAATCGGATTGACTACCTTTTTGAAAACGGCTCTTAAAGTGGACTCTTCGTTCAAAAGTGCCATGGTTAATTCTCGCGTTCCTTTATCAACTTCGATGCCTTCCCAATGTGAAAACTGATAACCTAATTCGGGATCAGCTTCTATATGAACAGGCACTCTTTCAAAATAGATACCACTGAAATTTTTATTAGGCTTTATTTCTAAATTGTGATTTAATCTAATTTTACCACCATCCGTACAAGCCAAATTAAGTTTTACCGCCTTACCTGTATTAAACTTCTCCATCAGGTGCATCCGCATGTGAAGTGGTCGTTTTTTGGCAAATGTCCGCATTACTTGTACCTGACTTTCCCACTTTTTCTTACTTAATCTCCATCTGTCTAAATGCTTAGGCATTTCAGGTTTAAGTTGACGATAATGTTTTTCAATAAAAGTTAGTGCTCTCTGCGGCTGAAAAGAGTAATTCATGTGGTCCGCAAAGCGATTAATAAACTCTTGACTAAACTCGGGATTATCCAATAACTTTCTAAGAATAAAAGTACTCCAAGGTGGGTTTGGCCAACTGGGGCCTTCTGGTTCTGTATGAAAATCAAGACTATTGTGTTTATAGGCTTTGCTATCATGCAATCCAAATCCCCAATCTGTATCATATAGAATCCATCGCCATCGACCATCCTCTGTTTGTGGTCGCCAATATTTTATATTTCCTCCCGCATCTACATTGTCATAAAAAATCTGAGCAATTTTATAATCCATAAAATTATCTACATCCATTTGAGTTTGGATATAAGCATAATTTTCTGGTTGACTCAAATCATTATCATCTAAGAAGTCTAGCATTTTTTGGTAATGCTTTTTACTTCCTCTCTTTCTTGTAAATTTATGTTCGATTAAATCTAAACTATCTTTATCGTTCCCCCAATGTGATTCTAAAAAGTAGCGATTCACTTTCTCTCTAATGTGATAAATACCCCAATATTTACCATTGATATAAACGTGAGCAGGTCTATCTGCTTGTACTTCCATATCCCAATGCTTGACCAAATCGGTCATAAATGCATCTCTAAAATGGGATTTTCCCCAGTCACTACCCGAGTTTCTAAGGACTAAAAATTTATACTTCGCAGGTTCTTTTTTACCAAAGATTTTATGTTTGATTCTTTTTTCTCCAATTTCGTTTCTAGTTACTAAAACCATAGATTTCTGAGGGAATAAACGACTCATTCCACCAAAAAGTCTAAAGCCAGTAGAACTACGGAAAACACATTTTCCATCATTTTCAAATATCTCCGTATTGATGATTTTTTCGGAACGGCTCCAAAAGTTTGCCCCTGGCTTGCGCCAAAGAGAATCAATGGCATCAGGACCATTCATAAATAGACCAACCTCTGGATCAAACAAAACCCAAGGAGAAACACTCAAAGAAACAGTCGGAAATGTATTAATCTTTTCTTCTAAAAAATACGTATGTCCATAAATGTCACTTTCTTTTTTATTTTTGAAAGCTCTAGCACGAACAACGGTCGTATTTTCAATAACAATAGGAAATTCGTATTTCTTCGTTTTTTTAGTAGGCAAAGAACCATCTGTAGTATAATAGATATCTGCACCAGGAGATCGCAGTTCGAGAATGACCTCTTCTTCGTAAAAACCACCTTGATCTGAAAATTCAATTTCGACAGGAATATCTTCCTTAGGAAGGTTAGGTTGTTGGGCAAGAGTAGCTGTCCATACCCAAAAAAAACATAAAAATAGTGTTGAATAACGTCTGTTCAAAATCGTCAATCTTTGGTTGTTCAAATTGTAGTTTTATTGACGGACTAAGAGGATAAGCTCTCTTCTTCCATTTCTCAATTATAAAATTAAGTTATTTTTACTTACGATGTAAAATTTTGTAATAATAAAACCACATTTTTATTCACATTAAAAATAAATCAAATATAAAGCCAAGTTCTGCAACTCCTTTTGAGAAGATATGGTTTATTATCTTTGCAAAAAGTTTCTACAGTACCAAGCTCCTGCTTGATATTTGAATCATATAATACAAATCCAAGCCCCCGATAGCTATTGGGATGGCTCTACAAATAACATATCATGGCATATTCAGGTAGAAATCGTTACAAAAGTAGACGAGAACGTTTAGAAACAGGCATTAGAAACTGGAAAGTTGGAATTATTTTCTTCCTTGTAGGGTTAACACTTTGGTTAATCAAAGAAAGAGTAGCTATCTGGGACTGGCTACAAACTTATTTCTACTAAGCAATGAGTAAAACGGAAACTCCTTAAATAAAAATTTTCACTTTATGCAGCAAACCAAGCGAACAAGAGCACAAGAATCTAGAGAGGCAATCCAACGATTATACATTGCTATGCGACACCTCTTCATTAGAGGAAGTTATAAACCTTTAGGTGTTTCAGGGGAGGCAATGATAGAAGCATTACAAGCACTACAACCAGAAATATATGGTTCCATCAATGATCCAGAACAAGTAGAATTAGATGGCTTACTATATATTTTCGAGCGACTCCCACAAGGAATTGAAGAATGTAGATACATCAGATTAATTTCTAGAGAAGGGTTTGAAGTTTCTAGTTTTGCCCCAATTATTCCTGCCAAAAGAAGGCGAAACTGTTATAGAATCGATGAAGAGCAGATGTTTGTAGAAATGACAAGGGGGCGAAGTGATATTTACGATATTCTAACGCACTTAACCTTTATGTACATTGAGGCAGAAAAGATTCGCCAAAATAGTTTGAATCATAGGGGAGAGAAAAAACGAGAATGGTTGCGCTTAGAAGAAATCGTTTTAAAAGAAGAAGAAAAAGAAGAGGGTTTTAATAAGGAAGTTGCCTACACTTACTTAAGCACCCTTTTGGGACGAACTTATAACGATACGGTATCTGCCTGCGAACGATTTGCCAAAAGCCCCAAAGTCAATAGTATTTTTCACATTACGTATTGGTTAGGACAATTGTCTATGCAGGAGGAAGACGATAAGAATGATCGAGAAATATATTTTTCTTCAGCTCTAAGAGATAAAATTGGCAATCATATTTACGGCGAATTATGGGCACATAATATCAAATCTTTCCTACAAGAACATGATTTTATAGGGCGTCCCATTCACATCATCAGTGCCAATTTGCACAGCGTCATGAATGCGCTTTATGGAAGTGCAGCTTTGAAAGGGCGAAAGAAAGCCATTGGGTCACTCGAAAGTTTGGCAAGAGAACTAAGTGATGATGCAGGTGCGCCTTTACGAAAGAAAATAAAGCAGTACGCACTAAAAAATGGGATGTATCAACTAGACGATACAAGCGGAACCAATATTTCTGTTCAGGTTTTTGATATACATAGGATTAAATCCTCCTTATTGCCTGCTGAAATTAAGATGGATACCAATTACATAAAAGAGCATAAACCAGTCATCATTGTAATGGACTATGCTTTTGGGGAACAGGCTTATGAGACGATGGATGAACTCCTCAAACCTTATGACTTAGATGAGCAAAAAATCCACTTAGACGTCATCTCAATCTCAATAATGGGAAAGGCAGGAATCTTAAAAGGAGGAAAGGGAGATATTATGATACCTAATGCTCACGTTTTCGAGGGTATTGCAGATAATTATCCTTTTGAAAATGATTTTACAGTCGAAGAATTTGAAGGAAACGGATTGGCGGTGGCAGGAGGACCAATGATTACAGTGCTTGGAACTTCTTTGCAGAATAGAGATGTTTTCAGATATTTTCTAAAATCTTCTTGGCAAGCAGTAGGCTTAGAAATGGAAGGTGCCAATTATCAAAAGGCCATTCAAGCAGCGTCTAAAATTAGAAATAGTATTAGTCCCGATGTTGTACTTCGATATGCCTATTATGCCTCAGATAATCCTTTAGAGACTGGAAAAACACTAGCCTCAGGAAGTTTAGGTCTAGATGGAGTGAAACCAACTTATCTAATCACCGAAAAGATTTTAAACAGAATTCTTAAAGAAAGTTAAGGGCGAATAACCATTAAGCGGCGAGTGGCAATTGTCTTTCCTTTTCCGTCAGACAAACTATACAAATAGGTCCCTTTTCGCAACTTAGAAACGTCTAGTTTTACCGTCTTGAAGCCATTCAAGTCGTACTTTTCTTCCATAACAACTACTCCTAGAATATTATAAATCTTGAGGGAGTAATTGGAAGGTTTCAAATTGGAAAACTCGAATCTCACATCTTGAATAGCTGGATTCGGATAAGCATAAATATCAGGCCGACCATTAGCCGTCCGCATGGTAGAATTTGGATCAGTAACAGTATAGAAAACCGTTTCTGGATTTACTCCATTTGGCTTCATATAAGCTATTGCTACTTTCGAAGTTGTCTCATTACTATAAAAATGGTAGGACTGACTAACTTGTGTATTTTGAATTTTTGGATCATCTACCCCTTCTGTAATATCTTGCCAAGGCAAACTTCCTACTTTAATATCAACTCTATATCTTCTTTCCTCTGTTTGCTTTTCTCTCAACACATCATAAGTATTATCAGGCAAAGCCAAAGTCCCCCAACCATCTACAATTTTTTCTTGTTTGAATAAACATCTGTAACGAACAGAATCTGGAGTAATCGGTAAGGTATATAAAATATCTTTCGGCAAATCATCAACTGCGACTTTAAAAGAAAAACTGCCTTCATTAGAAGCCGTTTTACCATATTTTAAAGGAAAGTGAACAGTTTGCATAGGTCGGTCAAAATAGGTAATCGTTTGCACCCCGATATTCATTGGGTCTAAACCAACTGAACCTAACAAGGATAAACTATGCCCATCTGTTTTATAAAAGTTATTGACCCCATTCATTTCTTGCATCAACACACCCTTCGAATTAAAAGGTGATCTTCCGCGTCCTTGTTTAGCCGTTTGTGTAGCAACCTTTTGGGTAAATGCAGACTGTAAACTCATCAAATCCCAAGACTGATTTTCGCCATCACCCAATATCGCTACCCCTTCTGGTAAGTTATCACTTGCCATCAAAATAGTGTCTCCTACTCTGGGTAGCACCTCCGAAGTAATCACAGGCTGCGCCATAAGGGAAAGGGTCGTCAATAAAATAGTTAAAATGGGTATCAGTCGTTGCATTAATATGAAGGTTAAAAGGTGCAGAGGTGTAAAGGTCTAGAGGTACATAGGTGAAGGGGTACATAAGTTGACTTCTCTAGCTTTGAACCTATATACCCTTGTACCTTTATACCTATAAACCTATCCTCACACAGCTTGGAATTGTACAAATTTCCGATATTCTCCTTTCTGTTCAAACAAACTTTGATGGTTTCCTCGTTCGATAATTTTTCCATCTTTTAAAACGATGATTTCATCCGCATGTTGAATCGTAGAAAGTCTATGTGCTATGATAATCGTTGTTCGGTTATACATGATTTTTTCTAAAGCATCTTGCACTAATTTTTCCGATGCGGAATCGAGGGCAGAGGTCGCTTCATCTAATATCAAAATCGGTGGATTGCGCAAAATGGCTCTAGCAATAGTGAGTCGTTGTCGTTGTCCTCCACTCAGCTTATTGCCTCTATCTCCAATATTACTCTGGTAACCGTTTTCAATTGCCATAATAAAATCGTGAGCATTGGCAATTTTGGCTGCTTTCTCCACCTCAACTTGAGTGGCATTCTCAGCACCAAAGGTAATATTATTAAAGATGGTATCATTGAACAAAATAGGTTCCTGAGAAACTACGCCAAAAAGTCCTCTCAAATTGCTCAATTGTAGATTTTTAATATTTATTCCATCAATTGAAATTACGCCATTATCACCATCATAAAAGCGTAGTAGTAAATCAATCAAAGTTGTTTTTCCAGAACCAGAACTACCGATAATCGCTATTATTTTCCCTTTAGGTATACTTAGATTAATGCCATCAATCGCCTTTCTATCTTCATTCGCATATCCAAAACTCAAATCTTTAAATTCAATTTTATTACTAAACACTTCTACTTTTCTTGGTGCTTCTATCTCTTGGATAGTTGGTTCTTCCCCTAAAATTTCATCAATTCTATCAACCGCAGCCATCCCTTTTTGAATATTGTAAAAAGCGTTCGAAAAAGCTTTCGTAGGTTGGCTCACATTAAAAAATGCAAATAGAAAAGCTAAAAAGGTTTCCGCAGTCAACTCTCCAGAAAATACTAATGCAGAACCATACCAAAGTAGAATCGCAACCATCGTCACGCCTAAAAATTCTGATAAAGGAGAAGATAAATCTCTTCGCCACAGTAATCTAGTCAATAAATTACTATAATCATCATTTTCGGTTTGAAATTTTCCAGCTTGCGATGTTTCGGCATTAAAACTTTTCAGAACCCGTAAACCAGATAGGTTTTCTTCTAATATCGTTACCAAATCACTTAACCGTTCCTGTACTTTCGCTGATTTCTTTTTCAATGTCTTTCCTATTCCTCCAATGATAATACCTGTAAAAAGCATTAGACCAAAAACGAAAAGCGTCAATTGAGGGCTGACATATAGTAGAAAAATCAAACTTCCGATAATTACTAATGGTTCTCTAAAGACCGTTACCAACACATTAAAAATACTAACTTCTACTTCTTGTACATCTATTGTCACTCTTGCCATCAGGTCTCCTTTTCGTCGTTCGGAAAACCAACCTAAATCTAAAGCAATAACTTTTTCAAAAAGCTCTTGTCGAATATCCCTAACCATTCCATTTCGGACAGGCGCCATAAAAAAAGCAGCTAGGTAACGGAATAAATTTTTAAAAAAGAAAATAAAAATAATTCCAACACACACATAAATAAGTGCTGCTTCTTTACCTCCTTCTTGAATTAATTGACCAAGCTGAAAATTAGTATAATTCCTAATTCCATCTAAAGTCCAAGCAAAGGCAGGTTCTTCTAAAATCGGCTGATCTACCCCAAATAAAATTTGTAAAAAAGGAATAATCGCAGGAGCACTTACGACGGTAAATAATGCTGTCAGCACATTACATAAAATACTAAAGAAAATAAATCCTTTATATTTTTTAGTGTATTGAAGTAATCGCCAAAAGCGAGCCATGCAAGAAAGATGTTTTAGATTAGATTAAATATTAGATTTTATGGTCAAAGCTCCTACTAATTGGTCATAACGAGTTCCAAAAGGACGATAGTAAACTAAAATCGTATAATCGTTTTCTGTTTCAAACCAATCACCTTCCAACTCTGTCAAGTCTACTTGATTGGTTCCTTTTGGAACAATGGCATAGTTATAATTATAATAGCCTTGTTTAAGCATGACATCCACAGCGTATAATCCTAGTTTTTCACTATATGCCATTTTGAATTTATCTTGAATTTGCCAATCCGTCATTTTGCC
>CALDTJ010000255.1 GCA_937924145.1 uncultured Saprospiraceae bacterium | reverse complement strand
CCTATCTACATGTGGCGTAGAAACGATTACCCAAACGTATATTCCCCCTTCTGATCCAAACGAGCAGAAAGTACAAACTTTCACTGTGCCTGATGGTGTTGTTAGTATCACCATTCAGGCTACAGGTGCTGATGGAGGAAACTCTACCAGTGCCCGAGGTGGTAGTGGAGCTACACTTAATGGGGTAGAACTACCTGTAAATTCGGGCGAAGTATATTCTATTATTGTTGGCGAAGCGGGGATGTCTGTTAATGATGGAGGTAGTGGAGCTGGCGGTGGCGGCGGTAGTTTTGTTTACACAGACCTATCAACACCTATTTTAATAGCTGCTGGCGGTGGTGGTGCGAGTGGATTGGCTGGTAGTGGTGGCTTAGTTCCACTAACGGGTACAGGCAGTGGGGTAGGCGGTGGAGATGCTTATACTTTCGTTTTGCCCAATGATAAAGAATGTTTAGTCGGTTTCGGTGGCGGTGGTGGAGCAGGGTTCTTCTCTAATGGTAGTGCAGGTTTTAAAATTATTAATACCACTTTTGGTGCGGGTTCGGGAGGACAGCAACCATTAGCGGCTATTGGTGGTTTAGGAGGTTCCTCTTTGGGAGCTGACGTGAATACTAAGGGAGGTGATGGTGGTTTTGGAGGTGGTGCTGGAGGTGGTGCTTTAGACCTTTTCGACTTAGGTAACGACATGATGAATTTAGTGCCTGCTGGTGGTGGTGGCGGTGGCGGCTACCAAGGTGGTATGGGCGGTTCTGTAGTGCTTTTGAATGGTCAAATAACTGGTGAAGGTGGACAAGCAGGCGAATCTTTTATTAGTAACACGGTTCAATTTGCTAACACTTCTGAGATAGCAGGCGAAGCAGGAACTGGTACTGAACAAAACGGATCAGTAACCATCTCTTATAAAAAAATAAATTTTGCAGCTAGTGATATTACAATTAATTGCCCCGATGATATGGAACGGATTGCAGGTGACAATTGCGATACCAAATTAGGTGCATCTTTCACTGTAGAAGAGCCGACAACCACTTGTGATGGGGTTGTTTTGACGAGTAGTTTCGAGGCAACAGACGAAAATAATGTGGTCACTACTTTTGCTACACTTTCCGATTTACAAAATCACTCTTTTTCTTTGGGGACGCATACCATTCAATACATTGCAACTAGTAATATTGATGTAACTGCAATGTGCGAATTTATGCTGACAGTCAATCCTTCTGATGCTTGTTTTACCATCAATTTTGAATTTGAAACAGATGTAAGTACGGACCTTAATACACAGGTTTGTAATTGCCAAGAGCAATGTGTGGTGGCAAGAATTATGGACGCGGATGATATCGGCATACCTGGCGAACAATTACAACTAGTGATAAGTGATGGAAGTCTTAATCCCCCTGAGTTAGCAGATTTTCCTGCGGTTACAGGAACAGATGGCACTGCCAGAATTTGCTTTACAAATGATTCACAGATTTCCCAGACTATACAAGTTTCTGTAAAAAGAAAATAAGGTGAGTATTGTAGTCCGCTCTGTATTGGTGGTGGATTTACTCACTTTTTACTACTTATTAACTAAACAAACAATTACCGAAATGCAACTGCCCCCATATTCATTTAAAATAAGCACTCGAAAATTCCCCCTTCCGAGTACCTATTCTATACTATTTTTTTTAAATCTTAAATCGTGATTTATGAACTACTTTCACCAAAAAATATCAGGAAGGGGGATACCCGAGCCTGATACTTTGCTAGGTGCTTTATCAACTAAAAAGCAACTTAGTAAAACGCCTCAGAGCGAGGGATGGAAGTTCAAAAGTAAGCCCAATAAACTAATGATAACAAGCATTTTCTTGTTAGTCTTTGGCTGCTTTTGTTCTTCAAATTTAGTGGCACAAGACAGTGCCCCACAGACCATGACCTGGTTGGATAATGCTGCTGCCGCTTGTGCAGATTTATTTAATGAAGTAACAATTACTGCTCCTGGAGATACCACTGATTTTTGTATCGGTGCGCATCCTTGTTTTGATGTCTATGTCAAAGACAAATTAGGAGCTCCACTAGATGGAGTTGCTATTACTAAAGAAATTAGAGGAGCTAATGCAGAAGCACCTAAAACTGAAATTTCTCTAGCCGATGGTTACTGCGATGCTTGTATTGTATTGAGCAATGCAGGAGTCGATTCTATCTTTATTACTGCCGAAAAAGACGGTATTGTAAAGAAAGATACGCTAGTAATTAGAACTTTTGGTTTAGATGATGACCCAATTTTAGAAAGTTGTCCTAAAGAAGTTTGTGTTTATTTAGATGCGAATGGACACGGAACTTTACCTGTCGATAGCTTCAAATGTGAGGTAATTGATCCGTGTAACATCGGTACTTTAACTGTTTCTCAAACAGCTTATTCTTGTGCTGATTTAGCCGAAGTTTTAGTAGATGTCAAATTATTAGTTGGTACTACTTTAATTGATAAAGATAGAGTGAAAGTCATCGTGAAAGATACTTTTGCCCCTAACATTACTTGTTTACCAGCTATTAAAGGATTTTTAGGTGGAGACGGAAAAGTGATTATTGATTCTTTATATTTAACGAATCAAGGTTTTGATTTCATGGATAATGATGCGAATAGCTGCGGAGTAGCTAAAGTATTATTGAATGGTCAAACGGAGGTAATGTACAACTGTGCCGATTTAGGAACATTTGTCAATGTGACTGTTTCTGCGGAAGATGCATCTGGTAATATCGCAACTTGCGAAACGGTTATTGAGATTATCGATAATGAGAGTCCTAAGTTAACTTGCCCTGAGGTAGCTACGATTGATATCGAATTAGGACCAGATGGCTTAGATACTTTCATCATTTCTGAAAGTGGCTTATTCTCTGGAACAGATAATTGTGGACCAGTGAGTTACAGTCCTGATACTATTTTCTTTAGTTGTGATGAAATCGGTACTTGGAGCAAAAAAATCACGATGGTTGATCCATCTGGGAATGATGCTACTTGTTATCAAAACTTTACGATTGCTGATGTTAGTGCGCCGAATATTGTTTGTAAATATCCAATTGCAGGACCAGATACACTTAGACTTTATTTAGATATTTATGGAAAAGCAACTTTAGTTCCTGATTCTTTAGATGGAGGCACTATGGATGCTTGCTCAGAAGTGACCTACTCTGCTGCTCAGACTGAATTTACTTGCCTTGATATTACCCCAGCTAGAACAGCCTTGGCAATAAATTTATATGCGGTAGACGAATATGGAAATATCGACTCTTGTCAAAGTATAGTTCAAGTTTTAGATACTATTCCACCATTGGTTTTCTGCAAAGATTCTATCATGGTGACGCTTGACACAATGGGCAACGCAACGCTTGAAAAGAATGATTTCTTTGGTTTAATCAAAGATGAATGTGGCATGAGAGATACAACGGTTTCTCGAACTACTTTTAATTGTCAAGATGTTGGTCAAGATGTCTATGTTGATGTAACAGTAACGGATAATGGTGGTCGTACTTCTACTTGCGAAGTAAAGGTTATTGTAAAAGATGATATTGCGCCAGTAATTGAATGTGTAGAAAAGTATACTCTAGTTTTAGATGTCAACGGAAAAGCATCTTTAAGCTTTGGAGATATTGCGACGATTGATAAAGAAGCTTGTGATTTAGATACGACCTACGTAGATCAGACTGATTTCTTCTGTTCTAGTATCGGTACTTATACTGTCAAAGCAGTAGCTGTAGATGCATCTGGCAATAGGTCAATGTGTGAGACGGAAGTCACGGTAGTGGACAACATGAGTCCAACAACTATTTGTAAAAATATTACCGTATTAGTAGGAGATGGTGGTCAAGTAACTATCGATCCAAACGAGATTGACAATGGTAGTTTTGATAACTGTGGTATTACTACAAAATCTGTTCATCCAAAAACATTTGATTGTTCTTATGTTGGACAAACAGTTGAAGTTACTTTAACGACTACGGACAATTCTGGTAACTCTAGTAGCTGTAGAGCTTGGGTAACTGTTGCCGAATCTTCTTTACCGAAGGCAGTTTGTCATGGTGAAGTTGTGGTTCAATTAGATGAACATGGAAATGGTTCTATTGAATTAGAAGATGTAGATGCAGGTTCAAGTATTGCTTGTAACTCACCGAATATTGAATTAAAAGGTAGAACGCAGTTTACTTGTGAAGACATCAAAAATGATTCTATCAAAGTTACTTTGATTGTTACAGATGCTAGTGGTAATGTTGATTCTTGTCATAGCAAAATCATTGTAGAAGATAATATTGCACCTGATGCAAGATGTGCGCCAGGAGTATTCAATTTGACCTTAGGCTTATCGGGTACTGCTACTTTGCCAGTCAGTTTCATAGACTTTGGTAGTTCTGATGCTTGCGGTATTGAAACAATCATGGTTCAGCCAAATGCTTTCACTTGTGATAATTTAGGAGAAAATGAAGTGGCTTTAATCGTTATTGACAGTAGCGGAAATGCAGATACTTGTTCTAGAATAATCAACGTAGTCAACTCTGTTGCACCGAACTTATCGTGCAAAGATATTACCGTTTATTTGGATGAGCATGGAATGGTTAGCATTACGCCTGATAGCGTAGTAGACAAATCGGGAAGTGATTGCTTTGGCAACATCGCATTGGCACTTTCTAAGTCTGATTTTTCTTGTGAAGATATTGGTGCAAATACCGTGACTTTATCTTTAGCTAGTGGCGATTATAATAATAGCTGTACTGCTACTGTTACGGTGCTGGATACATTAGGACCTATCGTACATTGCAATAGCGATATTACGGTAGAAGTAGATGCTTGGGGTATTGCTAGAGTAAATTTAGCAGATGTTCTTGGCGAGGATGCAACAAGTGATAACTGTGGAGTGAAAGATACTATTTTCACAGAAGCATTATTCTATTGTGATGATATTTTTACAAGTCCTAAGCCAGTTGAAGTAACAGTTACAGATTCTAGTGGTAATGCAACGACTTGTACTACGAATGTAACGATTGTTGATAATATTGACCCTGTAATTACAGATACACCAGCAGATACGGTACTTTCTCCAATTGCAGATTGTAAAGCGCATTATACTTTTGCTTACCCGACTTTTGAGGACAATTGTGATGTGGTTGATACCATCGTGACGAGTTCAGATACAGATGTGGTATTGGAAATGAGAAATGATTCATTACACGGTGTTTTCAAATTTACAACGACTATTACTTTCACGATCAAAGACGCATCAGGAAATGAAGCATCTAGTGAATTTAAGATTGCTGTGAAAGACGACCACGATCCGACCTTCGGAAATACTTGCCCAACTTACCCTACGCAATATGTAGAAGCTGGACAATGTGGCATCAACTTCGTACCAACGAATTTAGCATACAGCGACAATTGTGGAGTAGATACTTATGTTTGTACTTACAGATTACCTGATGGTAGTATCTTCACTACACCTCCTACGACTGCGCCAGTTTTCTTACCAATTGGTGTAACGACCGTTTCTCACGTAATTACCGATTTTGCGGGTAATTCTGCGGAATGTACTTATACACTTGAGGTAGTAGACAATGAGGCGCCGTCTATCAAATTCAACAATAATTTTCCTGGTTACCAGTTAGCTGGTTTCGTAGATGGAGATACCTTGAATATTCCATACCAAGACAATGTACCGCTATTCACACCTATCGCAGTTGATACTGATGATAATTGTGGGATAGCTTCAGTTACCTTCGTAGATTCTGATCCACTTTATAATAACGCTTGTGACACTAGAGGGTACGATAGATTATACGAGTGTATTTGGACCGCTACTGATGTAAATGGTAATTCGACTTCTATTACATTGTTTGTTAGAGTAGAATGTCCAACTGTAAATACCCCTGATTTACAACCAAACTTCACGTTTGGACCAACTTCTTTCCAGAACGGACAATCTAAAATGGTCATTATTAATATCAATGAAATTAATAATGGACCTACTACTGGTGCGATTCGATTCTTCTTACCTAAATCTAGTGGTTTCACTTATGCTTTTGATGCTGCGCAGACTTCTGCTACCATCTTTGCCCCTGAAAGTGTCAACAACCCAGATTGGTCTGTTCAGAATTTACCTACAGGTTTACTTTTCACTAGTACAAAGGCAATTGATGCTGGCGGACGAAGTCGAATCGGTATCCGAGTAACAGCAGACGTTAGTGGATCAAAAGCGAGTATGACGGCGAATGTTAGCCCGAATGCTGGTGGAGAATCCAGAACAGATAATAATGTGGCAGTACTTAGTCAGTCTGTCCAGAATTAGACTTAGACATTCCCAATTTTTAATAATTAGTATCCTACTTATTGGAGCTAGACTCCAATAAATTCACTTGGAAGTAGAAATTACCTTCGGGTAGTTTCGCCTTCCGATGTGAATGAAAACTAAAAATTTCAGAATGCTAAATCAATAAAAATGAAAAAAATGAAAATATTTTTTAACCTAACCCTCTTATGTTTATTTTGCTGGGGAACGGCTGTTGCTCAATCAGCAGATCCGTCTATTAGTGGGGCAAACTTTGCGGACAACTCCATCAAAACAGGAGAGACGACTACCTTGGGCTTTTCTTTTGTCAATACAGGATTCACCGAGATTCCTGCTAATTCAATTGAAGTGACCATCGTAATGGCTAATGCCTTCTATACGTCCGATGGGAGTACTGCTCCAAGTGGACCAGGTAGTGCCTTATTCGATTGGGCCTATCTAGGTTCCGATATTTGGAGAGGAAAGAATAATACAACTATCGACGCATTCGGTGGTGGTGATATTAGCCTCATTGTTACAGGAATTCAAGAATCTGCTGGTTTTGAAACAACGAACATTAATGTTCAACCAGTAGCTAACTTTAGTGCTTTTGCCAATGAATCTAGTAATGATAACCAACAACCTGCACTTAAAATAGATCAAGGTACAGGCCCTGCACCTTGTGCAAGTGCTGGCGGAGTTGGCGCAGCTTGTACAGATGAATATGGAAATGCAAGTACGATTGGATCTGATTGTAACTGTATTGACTTAGGCCCTTGTTACGCAGATGGTGGAGTTGGTGCAGCTTGTACAGATGTAAATGGACAACCTAGTACGATTGATGCAAACTGTCATTGTACGGAAGTGGTACCTACTTGTACGGTTGGTGATGCTTGTACAGATGCAGACGGTGACGCTAGTGTTTTAGGTGCAGATTGTAATTGTATCGAAGTAGATAATGGCATCGGTACAGATGCTGACCCAGCAGTAACGGGTGCGAATTTCGTTCCTAATCAAATTGAAGAAGGAGCTACTAGTACCCTAACTATTAGTTTTGCGAATAGTGGATCAACTGCTATTCCTGCCAATTCTATTGATTTGACAATCAGTATGGCGAATACTTTTTACAGCTCTGATGGTACGACTGCTCCTGCGGGTGCTGCTAGTGCTTTGTTTTCTTGGAATTACTTAGGAGCAGATACATGGAGAGGTAGAAATATTGGTATTATTCCTGCTTTTGGTGGTGGTGATATTACGTTAGCTGTAATGGGTATCAAAGCTTCTAGTGGATTTGAAACAACCAATATCAACGTTCAACCAGTGAATCAATTTGGTGCATTTAATAATGTATCTAGTAATGATAATTTACAACCAGGATTAAAGGTGATTCCTGTTACAGTCATTTGTGCAGTAACTGGTTCTGTTACGAATTTAGTACCTGAAGCATGTACGACTTTTGGTAGTGCGATTTTAGTGGGTAGTGGAGGAACAGCACCTTATACTTTCTCTGGTGATTTAACTGCTGGAGCAGATGGTAGTGTTAGTAATTTATCAGCTGGAAATTATCAGATTGTTGCTACGGATGCTGATGGATGTGCTTCCACTCCTTTCAATCTAGTCATTGCTAATGATTGTGGTTGTACGGACAAGGATAAAGATGGTGTTTGTGCGCAAGATGATTGTGATGATAATAATCCAAATATCAGATATGGCATAGGCTCAGCTTGTGACGATGGCAATGATTGTACAGAAAACGATGTCTATGATGCCAACTGTAACTGTGTCGGTACTCCAGTTGATTCTGATAATGATGGAGTGCTAGACTGTGATGATGTTTGCCCAGGTTTTGACGACAAGGCGGATGCTGACGGTGACGGTACACCAGATGGTTGTGAGCAATGTGATGGCACTCTTTCTATTGTTAGAAAAGAATTGAGAAATGTATCTTGTTACGATGGAACTGATGGTAAATTAGTGATTGAAATCCAAGGTGGAGATGGTCCATACAAGACGACTTGGTCTAATGGTCCAAATACGCTTTTCAATAGTAATATTGTCGCTGGATCGTATACGGTTACTGTAGAAGACATCAATAAATGTACTGCAACAGCTACTTATACCATTGCTCAACCAACAGAGTTGGTCGTATCTTTAGTAAGTATTACCGCTGAAAATTGTGATGCGAATACAGGTGCTATCGACATCGAAGTAACTGGAGGAACGGCTCCTTATACTTATAATTGGATTGCTTATGCAACGACTCAAGATTTGAGTGGATTGAGTGCAAGAGATTATATGCTAGAAGTAACCGACGCAAATGGTTGTAGATCTGATAGAATGACTTACACCGTAGCGAAAGATTGTGGTTGTGACAATGTAACTTATGGTGGAAAAGTCGGATTTGGTAGCAACTGTAATTTAGTGCCAACTATCTGTGCAGGTGATGCAAATCCATTGATTGGAAGTTGTGCTTTACCAACAGGTGGTAGCGGAACGCTTCAGTACGTTTGGTTAATGAGTACGACTTGTCCAAACCGTCCTCCTTTTAATATTAATAATGACCCAGATTGGTCAGTTGTACAAGGGGCTACTGGTTCAACTTTACAATTAGCGAATCTTACCGAAACGACTTGTTTCATTAGATGTGCTAGACGTTCTGGTTGTGACGAGTATATCGGAGAGTCTAATATTGTCAAAGTCAATGTTGATAATAATGCTCAAACTTGGTATGCTGACAAAGATGGTGATGGATTTGGTGATCCAAATGATACTAGACTAGCTTGTACACAACCAAATGGTTATGTAAGCAATGCCGATGATTGTGATGATGATAACGCAAGTATCCCTGCTCTTGTTGGATCTACTTGTGATGATGGTGATGCGAATACTGACCATGACCAGATTCAAGCAGACGGATGTACTTGTAAAGGAGAGCCAATTGCTCCTGCTTGTCCAACGGCAGCTATTGTCACTAGTGATGGAAAAGTGACTATTTCTGGTTTGACTGCTCCTCGAAACTACGTAGGTATTTTTAAAGGTGCTCAAAACCAGTTGGTTAACTCTTGTTCAAACTGTGACGAAATGGTCATGTTTGATTTACCAGCAGGTAACTATCGAGTATTGGTTCAATATAGAGATCAAAACAATTACAGTATTCCAGGTTGTGGTAATGTTTTACAAGCTATTAAGATCACAACTGCTTGTACAGATAAAGACAAGGATGGAATATGTGCAGCCGACGATTGTGATGATGACGATCCAAATGTTGGTGCTAAGCAACCAGTTGGTTCTACTTGTAATGATGGAAATCCAGCAACAGGAAACGATGTCATTTTAGCGGATGGATGTGGTTGTGCAGGTACACCAATTCCATGTTATGCTTTAGGTGGTGATAATGATGGTGATGGCGTTTGTGCAGACAATGATTGTGATGATAATGATCCAAATGTAGGTGCTAAGCAACCAGTTGGTTCTACTTGTAATGATGGCAATGAAAACACGACAGATGATAAAATCTTAGCGGACGGTTGTTCTTGTCAAGGTTCACCTATTCCAACTTGTGATTTGATGGTAGAAGAACTAAATATCACCAACCCAACTTGTGCGGATAGAAATGACGGTGTAGTGGCAATTGTCGCTGCCAATGGAGTTGGACCATACAAGTATGAATGGAGTAATGGTCGAACTGAAACTAATGGTATTGCAGGTTTATTAGCTGGCGATTATACCGTTTCGATTACAGATGCGAATGGTTGTACTTTAGAAAAAACTTATTCTTTAGCTAATCCAGCACCGATCATGGCAGTAGAGACAATTGTTGATGCTACTTGTGGTGCTGCTAATGGTGCTATTGCTCTAGTCGTAAGCGGAGGAGCAGGCGATTATAAGTATTTTTGGAATGGGGTAGAGTCTACCAAGGACCAATCTAACTTAGCAGCAGGTACTTATACACTAAGAATAAGAGATCGTAATTACTGTGAATCTGAATTTACCTTCACTGTTGGTGATATTGTAACGGATGCTTGTAACTCTTCTGACGATGAAGTGGTTTCCTGTGGAAAAGCGACGATTACTTATGGTGGTGGAAAGTTGAAAATTGAGGTAGATCCTTCTGATAAAAATTACAGATTTGTCATTCATACTTTACCAACTTATGCCGTATTAAATGATAAGAGTTGTGACTATAGTTGTGGAGCAATGCATTTGGTGAACTTAGCCGAAGGCGATTATCTAGTCAGAGTTTATGAAAACAATGAGTGGAGAAATCCTTTCTGTGAGACATTCATTACTATGGGTGGTGATACAGGTTGTACCGATCAGGATAATGATGGCGTTTGTGCGGCAGATGATTGTGACGATAATAATCCGAATATCAGAGGTAAGCAAGCACCAGGTACAAGTTGCGATGATGGTAATCCAAATACAGAAAACGATCGAATTGCGGCAGATGGTTGTGGGTGTTTCGGTACGCCAATTATTACAGATCCATGTGTGGCTAATGGTGGCGACAAAGATGGTGACGGCATCTGCGCTGACGAAGATTGTGATGATAATGATCCAAACCTTCCAGCAGCTCAAGGAACTGCATGTAATGATGGTGATGCGACTACTGAAAACGACCAAATCTTAGCAGATGGTTGTTCTTGTGCAGGCACACCAATCCTTGTTGATCCTTGTTTGGCTAAAGGTGGAGACGCAGATGGTGACGGTGTTTGTGCGGCAGATGATTGTGATGATAATAATCCAAATTATCCTAAGCCAGTCGGTACCAGATGTGATGATGGCAATGCAAATACAGAAAATGACCAAATCCAAAGTAATGGATGTGATTGTGCAGGTACGCCAATAGTATCAGGTGAGCCAAACTGTGATAACGTAACTGCTACAGCAGGTGACGGAACGATCACTGTTGCTGGTTTAACTTCACCAATCGAACATGTTAAGGTATACTCGATTGGAGCAGATAATGCTTTGACACAGGTAGATAGATGTGTTGGTGATTGTGGAGATACTTGGGTTGCTGAAGGTTTAGCAGCAGGTAACTACCTGATCCACATTACGCTACGAGACAGAAATTGGGGCTCTCTTTGTGCTGATGGCGCACAAGATTTACCAATTTATGTAACGGTTGAAAGTGGTGCATCTGCTTCTAGCCGAAATAGCGAAAGTGCTTTAAGCGTCGAACCTACTCAATTGAAGGTATATCCGAATCCTGCAAGGGATGAGGCATTTATCGACTTATCAGATTGGATGAGTCAATCAGTTGATTTGGTTATTCATAACCACTTTTCACAAGTTGTTTTCGAACAACATATTGAAAAGGTAAGTGGATCACCAACAAAGATTGACTTGACGTCATTTACAAATGGTTTATACTATATTCAAGTAAAAACCAAGGGGCAAAGACCTGTTACTAAAAAATTATTAGTAACTAGATTATACTAGAAACAAATCTTCAAAAAATTAGTTTATCTTTAGCGGACGATTGTTGTTTGAAGTTGGTTAAAAGGTGTCAACGGAAAATGCAATTGTTTGCTAAAGGTTTGAAAAGCCTTCTATTCCTCGGAGTAGAAAAGTTGACAAATGACTGTATGATTGGTCTGAAGATAATTGAATAGAAGAATCCTACGGTCTAGGTAGACATGCTTATGCTCGTAGTTTTATTTAATTTATCTGAAACTTCATGTAAGCAATAAATAATGGCCTTTTAAGCTCTTTACAAAAAGTTTAATTTAGTAGATTTTAAGAGAGCTTTTTCGTAGACGACTTAGTTTGAAAGTGACGTTATTTAGGATACTTTAAGGTGTATTAATCTTTATGCAGTCGGGTTTACTGAAAGAAATACGATGCGCTCGCGACCTAATGCAGGGTATGTGGGATTTCAAAAATTTATCATGGCCCACTTATCTGAAAGTTTATCTTTCAGTAAAAAAGATTCCAAGTCCTAGCGGAGTAGTTTAGTTACTACTCCGCTTTCTTTTTGTATAAGGTAGTAAAGACTTTAGTCTTTTCGGTTCAGCTAACTTATTGGAATTAAATAAATAATCTATACGGACAAGTTGTGCCTTTTTTGACTGTATAAAGTTGATTAAATAGCTGTCAGCCCTCCGAGGGCTAGCACGTGCACACATTTGGGGAAAGGGTTTAAAAGTGCCTTTAGGTACTTTAGATCGGTAGAAATTTGATAAATTATTTAATTTTCATTGTGCC
>CALDTJ010000254.1 GCA_937924145.1 uncultured Saprospiraceae bacterium | reverse complement strand
ATAGCTATCGGAACGTCGATGCTACGCATCGCCTACGTTTTTTGCCTTGCATAAGAAAAAAATAACTGCGTATAAAAACGCAATTTATTAATGTACCATTCCTGGGAAAATGGAGGTTATTGGAAGTTATTAGTAGTTATTGAGGGGTATTTTTTGAAGCTATTCTAATATTTTTTAATAAAGGTGACTATTCAGAATAGAGAACAGAGAAAATCTTTTTCTACCTTTACAAATCAAAAAATTACCAAATCAAAAAAGAATGCTCGATGAAGAAACTATTAACACTCGCATTATTAGCTTTTGCCTTCTTATTAACCGCACAAGACTTCAATGCCGAACACTTCAAATCCATGAAAGCCCGAAATATCGGCCCTGCTGGAATGAGTGGTAGAGTAACGGCTATAGACGTGGATTTATCTAACGAAAATCGAATTTTTGCAGGAACTGCCTCTGGAGGTGTTTGGTACAGTGAAAATGGCGGCATCTCATGGGAACCTATTTTTGATAAGCAAGACGTTTTATCTATCGGCGCCATTGCGATCAATCAATCCAACCCTGCCGAAATTTGGGTAGGGACAGGAGAAGGAAATCCAAGAAACTCTCAAAACAGTGGAGCAGGTATTTTTAAATCCATTGACGGTGGAAAAACATGGACTTTCAAAGGATTAAAAGATTCTCGAATCATTCACCGAATCATTATTGATGAATCTCGACCAGGGACGGTATACGTAGGTGCCCAAGGTGCGCAATGGGGAAAAAGCAAAACTAGAGGGGTTTTCAAAACAACCGATGGTGGTGATAACTGGGATAAGATTTTATATGTCAACGAAGGAGTAGGGATTGCCGATTTAATCGTTGATCCAAATAACCCGAATAAACTGATTGCTGCCATGTGGGAATTTGGTAGAACCCCCGCATTTTTTAATAGTGGTGGCCCAGGTTCTGGTTTGTATATTACTTATGATGGTGGCAATAGTTGGAAAAAATTGACCGATAAAGAAGGTTTACCGAAAGGAGATTTGGGTAGAATGGGTTTATCTTTTGCGCCTTCTAATCCAAATATAGTTTATGCATTGATTGAGGCTAAAAAGAATGCCTTGTACAAATCTTTTGATGGTGGAGCAACTTGGAAGATGCACTCAGAACATCGAAATATTGGAAATCGACCATTTTATTACTACGACCTTTTTGTAGATCCACAAGATGAAAATCGAGTGTATAGCTTGTACACTTATGTTTCTCGTAGTAGAGATGGTGGAAAAACTTTTGATATCATCGCCGATTATGGAAATAATGTCCACCCCGATCATCATGCTTTCTGGATTTCTCCAACGAATCCGAATTACCTAATTGATGGTAATGATGGTGGGATGAATATTTCAAAAGATGGTGGTGATACTTGGCGATTTGTAACCAATCTACCCGTTGGACAATTTTATCATGTCAATGTAGATAACGATTTTCCTTATAATGTGTATGGTGGTATGCAGGATAATGGAAGTTGGGTTGGCCCAGCATTCACTTTGAAAAGAGGAGGAATCACGAATGCCGATTGGCAAGAAGTGTACTTCGGTGATGGTTTTGATTCTGCGCCTAAGCCGAATGATAATCGCTATGTCTACGCTATGTCGCAAGGTGGAAATATTGGTTTGGTAGATAGAGAAACAGGCGTGAATAGATTTATCAAGCCTAATAATCCTGATACGACCAACTTGAGATATAACTGGAATGCTGCTTTTTCACTTAAACCAAATACAGACTGTGGTTTATATTATGGAAGTCAATTTGTGCATTACAGTACGAACTGTGGGGAAAGCTGGCAAATCATTTCTCCTGATCTAACGACGAATGATACGAGCAAACAACATCAAGATATTTCTGGTGGATTGACGATTGATGCGACCAATGCAGAAAATAATACCTGTATTCTAGCCATTGCACCAAGTCCTGTAGATGAAAAAGTAATTTGGGCAGGAACAGATGATGGAAATGTACAAATCACTAGAAACGGTGGCGAAACATGGACAAATCTAATTAGCAGAATGCCGCAAATGCCAAAAACTGCGTGGGTGCCTCAAATAGAAGTGTCTGCTAAAAATGCAGGAGAGGCATTCGTTGTGGTAAATAATTATCGCCAAAATGATTGGTCTGCGTATTTATACCATACGACTGATTATGGAAGTACTTGGCGTAGATTAGTGGATGATAGCGATGTAAGCAGTTTTGTCACTTCTATCACTCAAGATGTAAAAGAACCCAATCTATTGTTCTTAGGAACAGACGCAGGATTGTATATTTCTTTTAATAAAGGAGGTAAATGGCATAAGTGGAACAATGGTTTGCCATCGGTCCAAATTCGAGATATGAAAGTTCAATCTACTTTTGACGACTTGGTTTTTGGTACTTTCGGTCGTGCCTTTTGGGTCTTGGATGATATTAGTCCGTTGAGAGCATACGCAAAAGCTAATTATACGCAGAAGGATTTTGCACTAGTATCTGCTACCGACGGTTATTTATCCAACTATCGTTCTTACCAAGGTATTCGTTTCATCGGTCAAGCCGAATTTGTAGGCGAAAGTAAAGGAACTAGTGTTGGTTTGAATCTTTGGATAAAACCAGATACGGATAAAAAAGAGAAGAAAGCACCTGTTATGTCAAAAGGCAAAAAGAAGAAGAAAAAAGGTAAATCTGAAATGGCAGAAAAGTCAATGGATAAACCTAAAAAAGGAAAGAAGAAGAAAATGGATAAAGTCAAATGTTTTGTCTTAGACAGTAAAGGTGATACTGTCCGAACTTTTTCTTCTAAAATCAAAGAGAAAGGCTTAGTTCAGATCAATTGGAATATGAGAACGGACGGGGTAAGAATGCCTAGTCGAAGAGACGCTAAACCAGATGCAGATATGCCAAGTGGTCTAAGTGCCTTACCTGGGAAATATACGATCATTGCTCAGTACGGCGATCAAACTGCCCAAACGGAAGTAGAAGTAAAATTAGACCCAAGGGTAGAGGATATTACGCCACAAGATATTCAAGACTTAAAAGCTGCTTACGAAGAGTTGTCGGTAATGATGGAAAATTCTAATGCTGCTTTTGATAAATTGAAAAAGGCAAAAAAGAAAGTGGAGTTGATCGAAAAATTAACGGAGACGGTGCAAGACACTACCAAAAAAGCAATGAAAGAATTGAATAAGTCTACCAAAGAACAAATCGAAGAAATGATTGTCAGTTTTGTGGATAAAGAAAACTTAAAAGGTATCCAACGAAATCCAACTACGCTTAATAGAATGGTCGGAGGTGCAAGACGTTATTTGATGAGTTCTTATGGCAAACCAACGCCTAATGCACAGATTGCTATAGATAAAGCAGAAAAGGCGGTGACTGCTGCTTTGGCAAAAATCGATACTTTCTTTAAGAACGATTGGACGGCTTATCAGGCTAAGGTGGAGGCGATGGATTTTGATTTGTTTGGACTGGAATAGTTTGGGATAATATTATTGCAGAAATAGAAAAATGGCAAGGTGACTTTTGAGTTGCTTTGCCATTTTTGTTTTGTGTTCACCATAATATTGCTAATAAATAAAATGATTTTCATCAGCCTGTGATTTGCTCAGAGGTTTGATATTTAGTGTTTTTTTGTTTTCAACTTTACTACAACTGCTGACTTTTGATTGCCTTGAATTCAATAGCCTTTGTATTCCATTATTTACCAATGCCTTGACTCTGATACTAATTAGAAAATTTTAGAAAGAATTATATTGAGTGAACAAATGGATAAGTAAATCTTTATAGTGATAGTTATACTATTATTTTTAAAAGTAAAAAAATGTTCTAAGGTTGAGTTTTTATATCTAGTCGAAAATCAAATGGCTGCTAGAAATATAGTATTACTTAACTAAAATTACATTATCACTAAATATTAAACATAAAAATTATGACGCATTTCTTAAGATTTTTCGTAGTAGCTGCTTTTGGATTGCTGCTTTTTTCTTGCAACCAATCTCCATCAACAGATAAAGCGGTTACAACACCCAAAGAAGAACAGAAAATCGTAGGGCTAGTAGAAGATGTATTAACCAAAGAAGAACAAGATGCATTGACACCAGACATGGTTATTCAGTCTTTCAAAGAAGGGAATGTAAGATTTATGAGAAATGATTTAACTGCAAGAGACCATTCTGCGCAAGTTCGAAAAAGTACGAATGCACAATTCCCCAAAGCCATTGTTCTTTCTTGTGTAGACAGTAGAGTGCCAGTAGAAGATGTTTTTGATAGAGGTATTGGAGATATTTTTGTAGCTAGAGTGGCTGGTAATTTTGTCAACGAGGATATTTTAGGAAGTATGGAGTTCGCCTGTAAAGTATCGGGTTCTAAGCTAGTATTGGTAATGGGACACGAACACTGTGGAGCAGTCAAAGCAGCGGTAGACAATGTAAAATTAGGAAACATTACGCCGATGTTAGCAAAAATTAGACCTGCGGTAGAATCATTAGTTTATGATGGTGATAAGACTTCTAAAAACCCAGAGTTTGTACATCTGGCTTGTGAAAGTAACGTCAAAAATACCATCGCTGAAATTCGAGCAAAAAGTCCAATTTTAAAAGAAATGGAAGATGAGGGGGCTATCAAGATCATTGGGGCTGTTTATGATATGGATACTGGAAAAGTCGTATTCCTGTAAACATTATTTGTTTTCAAGAATAAAGTGGCAAGGTGATTTTGATCGCCTTGCCATTCTCATTTAATGGCTATCCTTTTTCTAGCAAATAAATTTGTTCCACTCCAAAATCTTTTAAAAGCCTAGTTTTTCTATTAAATAATTGCTCGATATCCGAAATGTATTCACTGTTTCCAATGATGATGATATCTTTTTGAAGAGCGTCGAGTTGCTTTATGGGAACAGTTCTATTCCAATTAAAAACCTCTTTAAAAGTAAAATTATAATGATAAAAATCACCGTAGATTTCTTCTAGTTTCGGTCCATTTAAGGATCTGGCAAAGCTATCCCCAAATCTTAAAGCATACCGTTGGTCAGAGCTGCCATATTTGTAAATAGCGATATACTGTGCTGTCTCATTTTGTAAAAAAGTATGTGCCAAGGTTCTCTGTTGGACTTCTGTTTGGAATTTATATTTGGTCTGTTGCCAATTTTTATAGGTAAAAATAGCTGTTAAAAAAGGTACGCAGAACAGAGCACACCGCATCCATTTGTTGTTTTCTTTTTTTGTTAAAGGGAAAGCTTTTAATACCAAAAGTGCGAGGAGGACTAAAAAGGGTAAAATGCAAAAAAGTGAGAGTAAATACCGATTTTGGTAGTGCTTAGAGACCATTACTAAATTGCCAATCCACCCAAATAAAAGAGCTACGAAAGCTCTAAAAATACGATTGTTCCAATATGTTTTTAAGTCAAATTTATTTCTTTTGACAACTAAAAAAACTAAGCTACCAACTAATAATAAGACAACTGGTATAAAAGGGTAATTGCTAAGAATAGTGGAGAAGTTTTTAAAGAAGGCTGCAAAATTGATAAGGCTAACTTCTCCTGATCCATAATTGCCAGAGTGAGCGGTAATATCGAACCAAAACTTTAAAGGAATATAGAATCTAAAAATGACGGGTAGCATCCAGATTAGAAAAGTAGTAATCGCTATGAATAAAAATTTAAATACCTCTTTTCTGTTCCAAATAATGATAACGGGAATAATCCAATAGGCGATAAATGGCAGTTTTACGGACAATCCAAACCCACAAAAAATACCCATAAAAAGCGCATCATAACTAATGCTATATTTTTTTCCTTGCCCTGTTAAAAAGGTAAATTTCAATGAATTTGTTCCATTTTTTAGAAGAGAAATAAGGACGTACCCCAAGAAAAGAACACTTGCAAACATCAACATAAATTCTGCTGATACCTTAGCAAATGCCTCGGTTAAAAAGATTTCAGCATAGAGTGGAAGTGCTTGAATCAAAAGGGCGTAACTCCATTTTTTGGAATATTTATAGACCAACCAACTTATCCAAGATAAGAGTGAAATATTGAGTAAAAAACCACCTAGATTAATAGCATCTAAGTATAATTCTGGATGTTGTAATACATCTGTTTGGAGTCCCCCGTTAAAAGGTACTTCCAAATTTTCAAAAATAAATCTATAAACAAAGACTCCCCAAATAATTACCGCCCCAAAATAGTAAATAGGAATACCGGGGTGTAGTAGTTGCCTGCCAATACCACCATTGTAAAAAGCGACATTCAACGAATTCATCAAGTAACCATAGGCAGGATCAGAATTATAGCCCATCCAAAAAGGGCCTCTACTGGCAATAATATCTAATCGCAAATACCAGAAAATAATCGGTATAATACCTAATAATAAGCAGGTAAATAATTGATGTTTTTTAGTAAGTGGCATTTAATTTTGTTTATTCCACTTTTTGAACGACATGGAAGGGAATAGGCTGCAAATTGGGTAGGTTAATTTTTTGGTTCTTTGCAGTGGACAATCAGAGGATCACTTTTAGTGGAATGCCGTCAACTTAAGCGTTATGAGGGTTTAACTTCAAGTTAAGCCCTCATTTAAATCAAAAAATTAAAGTCAAGGCTTTACTTGAAGTAAAACCTTGACACGGCAATTCTTAAGTTGACGACATTCCACTTCAAGTGCCCTCTGATTTTTATAAGCATAAATAACACTCTTTTTTGTCCAATCAGCCTAATTTTCGCTCCTATTCTTTATAAATTGCACATCTACCGTACTCAAAAAATCCTTAACTAGTTTTCTGAATTTTTCTTTATGAAGTACTACATCTAGCGTATGACCGCTGCCCCAAGTTGTATGGTGAAAAACTGATTTAGTATTTAAATACTTAGCAATATTGACCGATTGTGTCGAATCTGTGGAATTATCCATTTTAGAGTGAATCAAAAAAATAGGGACATTAATATGCTTAGCCGAATGCAAAGGACTAGCTGTTCGGTAATCCACTCCTGTTCGCCAATTGACTATCTCCATGATGCCAAAAGCTGCAAATTTTGTCCATGCTCCATAATTTCTTTCTGCCCGTTCAAAAATGGCAGAATACCAATCTTGGAAGGGGGAATCCAAAATCATAAAACCTACCTGCTTGCCACTTTCTCCTGCTTTTAAAACGGTCGATGCTCCCCAAGAAGAACCTAACCATCCAATTTTATCATCTTCAAAGCCTCTCGTTTTTTGAACCCATTCAGTTACCGCCAATAAATCTTTTGCCTCATTGATGCCACCTGTTGGGTAGGCTTTGCCACTATCTCCATGTGCTCGATGGTCATACAGGACTAAATCACAGACACAATCGGACAGAACAGGCACATACTTAAGCATTTCTGCCCAAGTTCCTGTCCAGCCGTGAGGTGCGATAATCACGCATTTAGGTGTAACTTCACTAGCAAAATATTTTCCTTTGAGCGATGTACCATCGAATGAATTGATGGTGAAATCAACGGGGGCAGGTAGTAAATCTATCATGGTTTCATAGCTTGTTCCCCATTCTGTTTTTATCTTTTCTTTGCTTAATGCTAAGGAACTTTCTGGCGAAAGAATTTGAGTAGATAAAAACCAAGCACTGCTAAAGTAGATGATAATTAGTAAAATAATTGCTATAAGTAGTGGAAACATTCAGTGTTTTCTTATTCGTGAAGATTCAACAACAAAAATATCGTTTTTTAAGCTATAGTTTCCAACTCGACCGTAAAATGCCGTAAAATTGCCGCCTGTTTCTTAATCTTATAACCAGCTTTGATTTCATCTCTTCGTGCCATCACATTAGCTATTGTAGCAGCTACATAATCCATGTGATTCCGTGAATAAACCCGACGAGGAATTGCCAACCGTAATAACTCCATTTCTGGCACCCGATCTTTACCTGTGACAGGATCTCGATCCGCTAATAAAGTGCCGATTTCTACACATCGAACACCGCCTTCGATATAGGCCTCTACACCTAATAATTGAGCAGGATATTGGGACTGTGGAATATGTGGCAACATCCTTTTAGCATCAATGTAAAGTGCATGCCCACCTACAGGTTCTTGAATTGGAATATTATGTTCTTTTAACTTTTCAGCCAAGTATTGTACTTGCCGTACTCGATCATCCAAATAGTCAAATTCAATACCTTCTTTAAGCCCTACTGCAAGCGCACCCATCGCTCGACCACTCATACCTCCGTAGGTCAAAAAACCTTCATAGATAATAGTGAAATTGCCTAGTTTTTCATACAACGCTTCATCATTTAAGGCGATAAAACCGCCGATATTGACCAAGCCATCTTTTTTACTACTCATCCAAACGACACTCACGTCTTTGAACATTTCTTTGACAATTTCGGCAATTGTCCAGTCTTGATATTCGGATTCTCTTATTTTGATAAAATAAGCGTTTTCAGCATACCGAGCGATGTCCATATAGACTGGAATGTCGTACTTTTTAGCAATTTCACAAGTTTCTTTAATATTTGCTAAAGAGACAGGTTGTCCCCCAACGGTATTACAAGTGACGGTGATATTGATAAAAGGAATTCGTTCTTTACCATATTCTTTAATGGCCGATTCTAGTTTGTCATTATCAATATTTCCCTTGAAAGGGTGATAGGTAGCGGTATCGTAAGCTGCTTTTATAGTACAGTCTAATGCCGTTGCTTTTCGAAATTCAATATGCCCTTTGGTGGTATCAAAATGTGCATTTCCAGGCACAATATCTCCATCTTTGACGACTGCTGAAAACAAAATATTTTCTGCTGCTCGCCCTTGATGAGTAGGTGCAAGGAAATCAAATCCCATAATTTCTTTGACGGATCGTTTGAGCTTAAAATAAGATTCTGACCCTGCGTAACTTTCATCGCCGAGCATTATTTCTGCCCATTGTTGTTCGCTCATAGCACCTGTGCCAGAATCGGTCATTAGATCAATAATCACCCAATCACTATGTAAATTGAATAAATTATAGTTGACTTCTTTGATTTTTTTGGCCCGCTCTTCTTTTGTTCTAAAATAAACAGGTTCTACTACTTTTGTTTTGAAGGGTGGAATATGTGGTAACTTCATGATAGGACGGTTTGGAAGTATTGATTTCGTATCTGACACCTCTAAGGTGTCTGATACGTATTTGCAAAGCCATCTACCAGATAACTTTAAATTATCAGATAAGTAATTAACTGAACAAATACAGCTAGTTAATAGCAAAAAATGCCATTAAGAAAAACCAATACCAATTAAAAAATAGAAAAATCAAGCATGCAGGAGTGCATGCAAAAAGGAAAGTTTACCCTAGAAAAGAGTCCCGTTGCTTAATATTTTTAAAAATAAAATTTTTCATGGGACGAAGTTATTAAAAACAGCCTTCTTTTCCAAATAACTCATTTTTCTAAAAATTGTTCTTCCTTCTAATAGACAAATGATAACTTTACCCGTTGAAGACAGAACAAGGGTGGTGTTTTCCACACCACTCTTGTTTAAGAAA
>CALDTJ010000253.1 GCA_937924145.1 uncultured Saprospiraceae bacterium | reverse complement strand
TAGTTTTGTCAACATCTAAATCTGTTGTCCTTCATTAATCCGTTGTATAATAAAAATATACAACGGATTAATGAAGGACAACAGATCCAAGCGTTGACATATTTCTTCTTTATAATATCCATTTTTTATCTGATTATCTATAATACCCTAATTCTCAAAGAAAAAGATATTTTACAACCGCTGCACCACAAACCGCCGAGCCTGAAGTCTAGCCCCAAGCACATTAACACCAACAGCATAAACCCCATCAGGTAAATCCCCTAATTGGACGCTAATTGGACTAGTGCCAACCTGATCGACTTGCATAGTCTGCACAAGCTGCCCCAATCCATCATAAATCATCAAATCAGCAGATTGACCAGCAAAATCACTTAGATTTATAAACAGTTCTCCTTGACGATTCACAGGATTAGGAAAAATGCTGAACTGTGCCAATGGTGCAAAAGGCACTTGAATAATTTGAGAATAAGTAAAATCACCTTCGCCAAAAGCAGTACCAATTCGGTAATAATTAACACCCGTTTGTGGTTGTTCATCCAACTGATGATAAGCCGCTACATGAGCACCTATATCTTTAGATTTGATGATTTGGAGCGGCTCAAATAATTCCCCATCTATAGATTTTTCTAGTACAAAATAACGCTTTGGGCGGTTGTCAGTATTGACCCATTGTAATTCAATATTTTGGCTATTGGCAAAACCATTTAAACGAAGTTCTGTTGCTGTTCGGTCAGTATTGGATGGTGCAAAAGCAGGCGTAACTATTACATCTGCCTCCGTATAACAACCTCCTGCACCGCCCATTAGCAACTTCACAGAATAAGTTCCAGCCGCTAGATTGGTAATAACTTGTTGCGTATTACAATCGCCATTACAAATATTGACTAATTCAAAGTTGGTGGGAATACCAATAATATCTAGCTTTTCGAAAGGTGCGGTTAAATTAGATACTGTAATTGTGCCTGCACCGCCTTCAAAGATGACCGCATCACAATCCACTACGTCTCCCAAACAAGAACAACCATCGGCTTGAATAACATCATTATCCGTATTCGGATTGCCGTCATCGCAACTAGTCCCAACAGGTTGGGCAATGCCAATATCTGCGCTAGTATCATCACAATCTACATCTGCACAGACCCCGTCCCCATCGGCATCTCCACCTCGATTTTCACAAAGCATCGGATCGGCTATGCCTAAACAAGTACAGCCATCTGCTTGAATGACATCATTAATCGTATTTGGATTGTCATCGTCGCAACCAGTGCCAGGAGTTTTAGCCATTCCAATATCCGCTCTCGTATCGTCACAATCTATATCCGCACAAATACCATCGGCGTCAGCATCTCCTCCTCGGTTTTCACAAAAGGTTGGATCTACTACTCCTAAACAAGTACAACCATCTTCCTGTATGACATCATTAGTCGTATTTGGGTTGCCATCATCACAACTCGTTCCTGCGGCTTGTGCCACCCCAATATTGGCCTTCGTATCGTCACAGTCTATATCTGCGCAAATGCCATCTCCATCGGCATCTCCACCTCTATTTTCACAAAGGGTCGGATCGGCTGTGCCTAAACAAGTACAGCCATCTGCTTGGATCACATCATTCTCCGTATTCGGATTGCCGTCATTGCAACTCGTTCCAGGGGCTTGATTGGCTCCGACCGTCGGATCATTATCATCGCAGTCATTATTGGCACAGATACCGTCACCATCGGCATCCCCTCCTTGTCCGTTGCAAGGATTATTATCAGCGGTCACCGCCACTTCCTCTTCCCGATAACAGAAAGTACCATCATTGCCAATCATCAATAGTTTGACTATGTAAGTTCCTGCTGCTAGACCCGAAACGGCCTGACTTTCTGCACAATTTCCATCACAAACACCTACGGTTTGCCAGTTGGTCGTTGCACCGTAATATTCGATTCTTTCACTTTGAGCCGATAAATTAGTTAGTGTAAATTGCTCCGTTCCGCCTGAGAAAGTCACCACGTCACAGTTAGCAGTTCCTCCTGCTGCATTTTCACCTTGACAAGTACAACCGTCTGCTTGTATGACATCATTATTGGTGTTAGGATTGCCATCATCACAACTCGTTCCAGCAGGTTGACTAGCCCCGATAGATGGATCATTATCGTCGCAGTCATTATTGGCACAAACACCATCTCCATCCGCATCTCCTCCTTGATCCACACAATTATTCCCTAAATCTTGGGTAACGACGACTTCTTCCTCTCTGTAGCATAATGCGCCAGCCTCTCCAATCATTAATACCTTGACGATATAAGTTCCTTCAGATAAGTTAGAAATTGTTTGTACGGTGGTACAATTGCCATCACAAACGATCACGGTCTCCCAATTAGTTGGCGCACCGTAATATTCAATTTTTACACTTATTGCAGTTAAGTTATTAAGGGTAATTTGCCCTTCCGCTCCTATAAAATCTACGGCAGCACAATCAACACTTCCATTATTTTGAGCAGAACTCACGGAAATAATACCCAACCAACAGCACAAAAAGAGTAGTCTAAATTTGTTCATATTTTTTGTTTTTAAATAAGAGAATAGGGGAGTAGACTTGCTATCTAAATAAGAATTTGATATACGAATTAGTTATTTGGATAGTAAGTCTAGTAGCTAACTCAAGGAGTTAATAGCTTTATTGGAAGGTTAGATGGACGACATCCATTCTTCCTTCTAGTGGGGGGGAAACAAAGGGGGTAAAACTGAAGTGGTGTACGATGAGATTGAACTTTATTCTGAAATGGTGTAGTCCTTGCCAGCCCGTAACGAGTTGGCAGGACTTTCTCTGAATATTAGAATAAAGGTCCAATATTGTATAAAATTAAAGTAAATTTTCTTGAAAAGGTAATTTAAGGCAAAGTAAAATAATTAATAATTAATAAGGCATTTACGAAGTTTTTAGAGGAGCCCCATACGGGCAGGCTATTTTAATTGCGGGTTAGGTCAGAGAGAAAGCAGAAATTAAAGTGTTTTCTCTAAAAATTACCCGTAAATTTGAGAAAACTCCTCCAAAAATGTTCAATTCTTTCTCATTTTTAGAGAAGTCTCCTCAAATTTTGAGACTTCGTACAGCCCTTATAATTAATTAGCCATTTGTGAGTTCATTTTTTCCCCTATACTTCGTTGAATCGCAATAGCTATCGGGGCGCCATAGCTGTGCTATGTCTGTAAGCCTCCCTTCCCTTCGGGTTCATGCCTTGTCTAGGAAAAAAATATTTCCTCAAAATAACCACTTTATTAATTTATTTTGCCTAAGTGGTTATCTTATCGAAAGATAACAATTCTTTTGAAAATCAAACAATTCCCATCATGCCTAAATCTAATGAAATTTTCTTACCACCTTCCTTGATCGACTGATAAATAGCCTCGACAATAATCATGTCTCGCTTGCCCATTTCACCTGGTACTAAATTCTTGGAACCTGTAAAAATATGTTTAGCAAAATCATCCATTTGTAAACCCTGTTGCTTTCTTTCTTGTGGAAAATCAGGCATTGGTCCTTTAGAGGTAGTGCCGCTGAGTGGTCCATAATTATTCGCAGGTTGTAGCTCTGCCCATCCTTTTTCGTAAGCCACATACATTCGATTAATACTGGCATTGTGAGAAGTAAAAATATTGCCAACTAAGCCATTGGGAAACTCAAATTGAGCCGTAATAGTCTCATCTGTATCTTTAAAATATTCAGGGCGAGTACTGAATTCTTGTGCAGTCACCGATATTGGATTCATACCTGTCCCATAAATGGTACTTTGGATAGAGTAGACGCCCATGTTCACCAACGCCCCTCCACCAGATAAGGCTTTATTCAATCGCCATTGGTCTGGATTACCTCTTGAAATATACGCTGCATCGGCAGAGACAAATAATGGTTTTCCAAAATCTTTATCTTTCGCCAAACGCATCATTTCTTGTGTGTAAGGCTCGGAATGTAATCTATAACCAACACTCAATTTTACACCAGCTTTTTTGCAAGCATCAATAATGGCATCACATTCTTCCACGTTCATCGCCATTGGCTTTTCGCAAATGACATGCTTGCCAGCTTTGGCAGCACGAATACAAAAGTCGGCATGCATAGAATTAGGTAAAACCACATAAACGATATCAATATCAGGGTTTTTAGCAATCGTATCAAAATTGTCGTAGTTGTAAATATGGGTTTGGGGAATACCATATTTATCAGCCCAGATTTGTTCTTTTTCGGGCGTTCCTGTGACGATTCCTGCCAATTTACAATGAGTGGTTTCTTGTAAAGAAGGAGCTAGTTGATAGGTACTATAACTACCCAAACCAACTAAGGCAACGCCTAATTTTTTGTCATTATTTGTTGATTGACAAGCCGCTTTTGGCATTGCCGCTAATGCGCCCACACCCATAGAAAGGGTGGTGTTAAACATTCTACGGGTCATTTTTTTCATAACTATCTTTTATTTTTAAAGGGAAATAAGTGTATTTCAAATTGAAAAATGGAAACTACATAAAATCATTAAAAAACAACAAAAAAGCCCTTTACTTTTTATCAAGTAAAGGGCTAATGCTCAAAATTATATTAAAAACACATGATAATTAGTTGATTTCTATTTTTCCTATTCCTAAAGAGGTATTTTTTTCGAAAAAAGTTAAAGTTATCCTTTTTGGCTGATTTTCTATCAAAAATAGATACCTTAGAATCAAACGAAAACCTTCACTCTTACTTACTGTTAGTACTAAATAAAGTCTTCTCATTTATCTTAAACCTATCGAACGATGAACAAATTAAAGATCTTTCTGCTCCTATTATTAATTCCTTTCTTATCAACTTCTACCATTGCTCAACTAAATTTAGTCGATTTCGAATTAGGAGGAAGTGCCTCTAAATTGAGTGAACAATGCATTCGATTAGTGCCCGACCGACAATATGATTCTGGATCAGCATGGTATAAAAAAGCGATAGATTTGAATGCTCCATTTGAGATGGAAGTTTGTTTGGTCTTAGGATCCAACGATGAGGAAGGCGCTGATGGGATCGTTTTTGTATTTACCCCATTTGCAAGGACTGGATTTTGGGGGGAAGGTATGGGGTTTGCTGGTATTCGCCCATCTTTGGGTATTGAGTTCGATACTTATCAAAATTATCATTTGGGTGATCCTGCCGAAGATCATATTTCTATCATGGCGAATGGAGAAACCCACCATGCCGTCAGTTTGGTTAAACCGATTACTGTTCCTAATTTAGAAAATGGTGAACGACATCCACTTCGCATTGTTTGGGATCCTTATGAGCAACTATTAAATATCTATTTAGACGGTGAATTGCGAACCTCTTATAACAAAGACTTAGTAACAGAAATCTTTCAAGGTAACTCTGGCGTATATTGGGGCATTACTTCGGCTACAGGCCGCTTGAGTAATAATCACGATATTTGTATAAAAAAATTACAGTTTGCCGCAGCCGATGGATTGCCAACTTTAGATTTACGCTCTCCGAAGGAGTTGATGGCAAAAAAAGAGGAGAAGGAATAAACTCTGTGCTTTGTTTCCAAAATTTTGAATAGCAATTTATTACGAAAACCACGAAGTGGTTGAACACAAATAGC
>CALDTJ010000252.1 GCA_937924145.1 uncultured Saprospiraceae bacterium | reverse complement strand
TTAATTGCCAGTTTTGTTGAATTTCCCATCTTTCTTTAAATCCTTTAATCATACTATTAATCTTATTATTACCTCTTGGAAGGTGCTTTCCTAAAAAACTTGCAAAAATACAGATTAAATAAGATTTAAATTAGGTAAGTACCAAACCGAAATAATGTATATCTAAAATTTTGGAATTATTTTTTTTCCTATCAAGGCAAAAAACGCAGTTATAGCCTTTGCTATAACGAGTATTTTTAACGCTGATAGGGAGAAAAAGAAACCAAAATTAGGTATAGATAATTTTGGTTTGGTACTTAAGTACCAAATAAAGAATCACTAAAAGTTAGAGCAAATTGTCTGGACTTTTTTAATTTAAGTCAGAATTAATCAAAAATATTCCCAAGTAAACCTTCAAATTTGTATATTTGATAACCAGTTCATTATCAAATATTTACAACAACTCTACCCAAAAGGTCAATTATGAATCATCAAAAAATATCTTCTATAGAAAATGCTTTTAGATTAGGACAAAGGACAGAATTAACCTTTGAAAAATTTAGCCTAAAAGTACCTAATGAACCGACTCCCTTAGAGATTATTGCTTGCCGGCCAAAAGAAAAGTATAATTCCTATTATTATTTAGCTGAACATCCCAAAGAAAAAATAGTTATTCACCACACCGCAGGGCATCTTCAAGGAGATTTGAGGTCTTTAACGAGGAAAGATTATCATGTTTCTGTACCTTTTGTTATTGCTAGAGATGGGACTATTTATCAATTACATCATTCAAAATATTGGTCTTATCACCTAGGAAAAGGTACACTTGGAGGAAATGGAACTCAAAGCAAAAAAGGAATAGGTATAGAACTCTCAAACTATGGCTATTTGAAGCCAAAAGGACAACACTTAGAAACGTATCATTCTAGAATAAAAAAGCAAGACGGTTCGTTCACCCGAATAGATAAGTATTGTGAAAGAGCTGAAACAGGCTTGTACGTAAAATTGGATAAACCTTATCGAAAATACAATTATTACGCTTCCTTTACCGAAGCACAGTATACTTCTCTCATTCGATTGCTCCGATATTTAACAAAACAATATAACATTCCAGTTGATTTTTTACCCGATAGTATTCGTTATCAGACTACACAAAAAGTTGTCAATTTCAAAGGGATAACAAGTCATGTCAACTTTAGAAAAGATAAATTTGATATCGGTCCAGCATTTGATTGGGAAAAAGTAATAGCAGGTACCAAAGCTGCCACATTTAGTGCGACCGATTCTGCTAAAATCGAGCGAGCAGAATCAGCCTATTTGGCAGCAGAGAAGGCTTTTCAAATCATCCAAGTCAAAATTTGGGATACGAATTCAGAATTGCCCGCTGATCTTGCTGCGCTAAAAAGTGCTGAGCAAAAATTGGTGGCTACTCATTTAGAATTACAAAGATTGAAAACTCAAAGTTTAAGTAATAACGACGATTCAAACAGTACTAGCCCTATTGTTTCCGAAGATATTATTGACAAACAAATCCCTTCAATTAATAGTCGTTCTGTGCAAGAGTTTGGGGAGGATGGTCCAGATGAAATGCCTTTTGATTATGATATGATCTAGAGGGTCTTATATTGATTCGTGGTAAAATCAATCATGCTGTAAGCCTTGGATGACTACATTACCTGTTCCATTTGGATCACAGGGATAAGTAAATTCGGCTTGCCATTTTTCTGGATTATTAATCGTTTCATAAAATTCATCTAAATATTGTAACGTAGATTTTTTATATTTTTCATCCAATAAATCACAATCTTGATAAACACTGTAGATCTCCCTTTTTAATTGATTAAAGAGGGCAATAGATTGCTTAAATTTTTGTAAATCTTTTGAGCAGTAACCACGGTATCGGCGTTCTTTTACAGATTTTAATTTTAGCACATCAGCTGGCTTTGCATAAGGCGCGCCTACAATTCCTGCATGATCAAAGTCATACGGAACAGCATAAGGTCTAGACATAGAATCAACCGCCAACAATTTTATGTTTTGGAGGTATTGAATAGACCAATCTGTATTGCCAATTAAATACTCAAAGATTGCCATATTTATAAATGGAATTCTTTCAACTTTAGTAGGGCGCAATTTCTTTTCTACAGCTACCATTCCATTCCTATTGGCCATTTGGATTTCCTCTTCTAATAAAATACCATAAACAGCAGGTTTTTGTTTTTTCTTCTGATGGTTTTCCAAGGATACTTTTACCAAACGTGCCCTAAAGCTTTTTGGAGTAATCAAATTGTATAGCTTATAAACAAGATATTCGCCAATCACATATTTTTCACCTTTACAAGGCATGACCAACTTCATTTTTCGCTGGTCTTTAAATATCGTTTTTTCGGTAAGCGTAAGTTCTTTGAAATATATTTTTAAGGGTAAATGAGAACAATTGCCTAACAATCTTCTAAAATTTCCTCTTGTTTTGACTTTGACAGGAATGGAAATTTCACTATTTTCATTTTCAATATAAGAAAGTGTCAAAGGGTATTTTTCAGGATCCTCTGATTTATCTCGAAGTAATTTAGTCATATCACCACTTAGAGTGATTTCTAATACTTCTTCCGAATCGAATAAGCCCTTAGAATGTTTTACAGCGTCCACGATGGAATCCTGCTGTGAAAATCCAATGGACATAAAAAAAGTAAAAAAGGCAAAATAGAAAGAAACGGTCTTTTTCATAATTGAACGAAGTAAACTAAAGAATCAAAATTATTCTACAAAATAAAATAATTATAACACAACAGCCCTATTTACTAATTCAATTTATCAAAAATATTGTAAGGCATTGTAATTTGGAATAAGACCATCAAAATCTAATCCGTGTGGAAATAAAAAAATCCGTGTGGAATTATATCATAAATCTCGTCTCTTCAAAATCCAATAACTAGTCCCTATATAAAAAACGAGCCAAGCAATAACAACCACTACATCCTTAATAGCCACATAATCTTGATATTCCCGCAAAGCATATTTTTGATAAGGCACTCGAATTAAGCTATTTAAGGACATCACAGGTAAATGATCGCCTATAATCGCCGTCCATGCTGGAAAATTAAAATTATCAGGCGGATGGGCTAAAAATACCCAAATAAATGGCTCAAAGGCAAAGGTATACATCAACAATCCTACCATGACCAAGCCCGTTCGTCTGACGATCAGCGTAATCAAAAGGGCAAATGATAAATAAGTGAAAACCTCTAAAACATAGGCTAATAAAAACTGGACATTGTACAAAATAAGCCCATAACCATCTGGGTGAGAATGAATAAAACCTGTAATCAAACCACCACAAAACAAGAGCAATCCCCCGCCTAAAGACAAGCTACCGATAAGCACCAATTTCGCACTCAACCAGTCTTTCTTACTCATGCCATCAATAATTCCTTGTCTTAAGGTTTTATTAGAAATTTCGGTACTCACAGAAATAATGACAATAAAGGCTAAGAATACTTTGAAAAATTTGGAAAGAAAAGAAATATTTTGCCAAATATCAGGGAAATCGTAAAACGGAATAATCGTCAAGTCTATACCCTGAAAATTAGCCCCTTTAGAGGACAAAAAGGCAAACAAAGGATGGATGCTGCTAACGACTAAAATAATAAGCACACTATACAGACCAACCAATATCCAAAAAGGTCGATAATGCTTTAATTTTAACCATTCTATTTGAAGTAATCTTTTCATTGTTCGGCTAATATTTTTAAGAATTGCTTTTCTAAACTTCCTTCTTTTTCAACAAGGTGATTTAGGACAATCTTATTATCAAATAGATGGGTACTTATATGGGTAGTAGTTATTTCTGGCAGGACCGTCAATAGACATTTTTGGTCTTTAATTTCTAACTTTTGAACACCCGAAAAATCAGCTAAACAACGCTGTAATGCTTCTAAATCACTCGCCCCTACTTCTACTGTTCGTTGATCAGAAAGTGCTGCTTTAACATTGCCTTGGAACAATTTTTTTCCTTTCCGCAGCACCATAAAATCTGTACATACCTTCTGCACTTCATCTAATAAATGACTAGCAAAAATGATGGTTTTTCCAGATCTAGCAATTTGAATAACCAATTCTCGAATCTCCACAATCCCCTGAGGATCAAGGCCATTTGTTGGTTCATCCAAAATAAGAACAGGCGGATTGGCTAATAAGGCAGCACCGATGGCTAACCGCTGTTTCATACCTAAAGAGTAGGTTTTGAAAGGATCATTTCGCCGCTCGTATAAACCTACCGTCTTTAAGGTATTGTCAATATTATCCGTTCCACATTCTTTGATAGCAGCTACTACTTTCAAATTTTGCAAGGCAGTCATATAAGGATAAAAACAAGGTGTTTCTAAGATAGCACCGATTTGCTTTCTACTATCGGCAGACGGTGCTTTTTGAAACCATTGGTAAGTACCTGAGGTGGGTTGAAGAACGCCTAAAAGCATTCCTAAAGTGGTTGTTTTACCACTACCATTAGGGCCTAATAAGCCGAAAACCATTCCTTCTTCAATCTCAAAATTGAGTTGGTCCAATGCTGTTAGCCGGCTGTATTTTTTAGTTAAATTCTGGGTGCTTAAAACAGTCAAATTTATTCGTTTTCGGGTGTTAATTTAGTAGAGTCTATCGCTATGTTAGCTGCTTTGATACTATCGGCTTTCATTGCTTCTCTTCTTTCTCGTTCCTCCCACTCTTTTCTTCGTTCTTCCCAACGCTGCAAATCAGCTTCTTCTTTCATCACACGATCTTTTAGAAAAGTAAAAATGTTCAAAGAACTCGTATCTACTTGGGACATTTTTTCCCAAATTTCAGGTAATTGCATCAAGTCAATAGTACCCTTTAACTTAAATACATAACTGGAATTTTCTGCATTTATCAAACCAATCATCTCTTGTTTTTTGGGTTTACCGACAACTTGCAAGTTATACTCATTGCCGTCCATCACTAAATACTCTTCGTATTGTTCCTCATTTTGAAGTTTTTCGGCAGTATTAAAAAATTCATTTCTAGTAAATTTTCGATTGTCCATAACCCACAAACTGAGTTTATCTACTCCTTTTACTAGCTCATCTACGGCTGGATCTTTTTGCAAATTCAACATCCTCAGGGTACTAGCATTGAAATATAAACTCTGGCGAATCATGCCACTATCTTTGAGCATTTGTACCGTATTACTCTGCGAAAGCAAACTCGAAATCGAGCCAATCATCATTAAAAAAAAGGTGATTTTTTTCATAATTTTTCAAAGTACAGGCGACTTTAGTCGCCTTTTAATGATTTGAAATTTAGGCGATTGAAGTTGCCTATACTACGAGTCAAATTTAAAGAAAATTTAACGTTTTCTTTCATAAAAAACTACCAATCAGCCATTTTTATCGACAAAAAATTATACACAAAAAATCATTTTAACTAATTGATTATCAACAAGTTCAGCCAAACGACAAAAGCGTTTCATAAATGATTAACATTCATGAAACGCTTTTAATTCAGAAAGAAAAATCTGACTATTATTAGCTAATCAAATTACAAATTTGGCTTACTTCTTCTTATCCCCGTCTTGATCTAAAGCTTGAAAAGCATCCATCCCTTTTATCTTCAAAACTTTAGACAACTTCGCAATAGAATTTAAATCAATTTCACCGAACAAAGTCATCACCATAAAATTCTCATTTCCACCAATGACCATCAATAATTCACTAATTTTATCGCCTTCTTCTCGAATGGTAAAATAGATATTTTCAGTTCCATCCTCTACAGTCATCAATTCTTCGTAACCACCATCTTTTTGAACAGCTTCTAAAGCATCATAGTAAAGATCAGTCGTTTTACCAGAACCATTTTTTATCAATGCTTTAATTCCTTTTAATTTTGACATAGCCGCCAAGATTTCTTCTTCATCTTCATCATCTGCCTCTATTTCTGTGAATAAAGAGAACATCCGACTCGTTACGGATACTTTTGTAAAAGAAGTATCTCTTTGAAATTGGGAAAAGTGCTTAGAAATGGCATTGTTTTGTGCCGATAAATTAAGGGCGAAAAACCCTACAAAAGCAAAAATGAGTATCTTTTTCATGATTATTATTTTTGAGTACTGGCGACTTCAGTCGCCTTTTATTAATTAATTCTAGAAACTTAGGCGACTAAAGTCGCCTGTACTAGAAGGGCGATTGAAATCGCCCCTACTTAATTGCTTTAACTATTTTAAAATTCTTAAATTGTCCTTCCTTATCGGTCAATCTTAGGAAATAAGTACCTGTCGGTAAATCCGTTAGACCTACTTTATAAGGTAGCTGGACCGCACCAATATCCTGAATTTCTTTTCCAGACAAAGAATAGAAACCAATTTTCAAATCAGCAGCTTGTCCATTTTTGGCAGTTACATTAATGAAGTCCGATGCAGGATTCGGGAAAATACTTAATTGCAAATCATTAAAATCTACCGTATTGGTACTTAAGTTTGGTTTTGTACTAGCATCTGTTTGATTAATCACAATCTCTCCATTGTGCAGATGTTCAAAGTTTTGCATCCACTCCATGTTTCCATTTTTCAATACCGTCATGACTCTGGACAAACTCGCCACATCAATAGTCCCATACAAAGAGGCAATCATAAAATCCTTTCGATCCTTCGTGACTACTACAAATTCGTGAATAGCCGTTTCATCTTCTCTAATCAACACTCTGACATTATGCGCATCATGTTCTACCACAATGAGGTCCTGATAAGCGGCATCTGCATCAAACTTAGTCATTGCATCTTGGTAATATTCGGCACTAATTTCGGTATTTTCATTGCTCAATACTTTGACACCTTCCAGTTCAGATATAGCGTCTAGTACCCGCTGTTCTTCTGTGTCATCCGTTTCTACTTCTGCTACTAAATCAAATGATCGCTCCGTCACTTCAAATTTATGAAATGCAGGGTTTTCTAAATGTGCCTTAAAATAAGTGTCTATCGCACTTTGGGCAAAAAGGCCAACACTAAAGGTGGTCATCAGACCAATAATAAGCGTTTTTTTCATGATAAAAGGTTTAATAAATTTAATCGGGTGATTTAATACTGGTTGCTGGTTGCTAGTTACTAGTTGCTGGTTGCGCTCGAAACTAGTAACCAGCAACTAGCAACCAGTCAACTTCCTTGTTTTATTTTATTCCGTGCATCTTCAAACTTATCCAATCCAACATCTACGGCACTTGCCTTATTTAACTTTTCGGATATTAGCAATAATGCCTGCTTGGTTACCTCAAAAGCTTCTTCTGGGTCTTCAATTGCGGCTATTTCGTTAGATTCTTCTAATACTGGTATTGGCTGATACATAAAATAGAAAGACAGACCTAAGGCAAAAACAGCAGCAATTTTCAGTAGCCAACTAGGATTCAATTGCCTAATCTTAGGTTCATCGGCACTTATTTTTTCTAGAATAGCTGCTTCAAAATCTGATCCTAACGACAATTCGGAAAATTGCTTGATGCTCTCAAAATATGCTTTTTCATCAGTAGCTACTCCACTCAAATCACTATTCAACAAGGCCTGTTCTTCGGCTTGACGACTCTTTCCTTCCCAATATTTTTCGACTATTTCCGACTGTTTTTTAGCCTTCATAATTAATTAGTTTTCCTAATTTTAATTTAATTTTTTGTCTGGCTCTGAATAGATTTACTTTGACTTGACTGTCGTTTAATCCTAATATTTCTTTGATTTCTTTATTAGAATAACCTAGCAAATCTCTTAATCTAAAGATTTCTCTTTGTTGTGCTGACAAATCTTTCATACTATCATAAATCGCTGCCATCAAGTCCTTATTCTCCGTGAGATTAGAAGGGGTCAAACCTCCATCCCATTCATTTTCTGCAAACTCCAATCCTACATTTTTGCGATGGCTTAATTTCAACTTATCGTAAGACAAATTTCTAGTAATCCGAATACACCAAGCTTCTTTATTGTCAATTGTTTCGAGTTCCGCTCTTTTAGCCCAGACTTTTAGTAGCACCTCTTGCACAATATCCTTCGCCAATTCCATATCAAAAACAATACTCAACGCATAGCGATAAAGTTTATCTTGAAATGGTAATATGTCTTTTTTAAATTGTTCGGTGCTCATATTTGGATGGAAGACGACTGACTTTGGGTTTGGTTACAGTTGATTTTTATTTTTTTAAATAATTTTAGATATTTATGATTTTAACAGTGATTGAAGTAATATTCACTTCAATTATTTTTATTTACTTGGAAATGAACCTGCCCGTTCCATTCAGGCGGGTTTCCAAACTACTCTACAACCTATGAAAAAACCAGCCAACGTAGACCATTATATCGACGAAAATGAAAAATGGCAAGAAGAATTGACCATTTTAAGAGCATTGATGCTTTCTGTAGATCTAGATGAGACTATTAAATGGATGTTTCCTACTTATGTGGATAAGGGTAAAAATATTACAGCCATCTGTGGTTTTAAGGACCATTTTGGCATCTGGTTTTTCCAAGGTGGAACACTGAAAGACGAAATGAACCTATTGACAAATGCACAAGAAGGCAAGACGAAGGCGATGCGACATTGGAAGATGTATAAAAAAGAAGATATACAAAAAGAATTGATATTGGCCTACGTGACAGAAGCGATTCAGAACCAAAGAGCTGGTAATATTATAAAAACACAAAGAACAAAAAAGGAGTTAATTATTCCGATTGAATTACAAACAGCTTTGGATCAAAATTCAACCTTAGCACAACACTTCTCAGCATTTAGCGACTACAATAAGCGAGATTTTGCTAACCATATTTCCTCCGCAAAAAGAGAAAGTACTAAAGAAAAAAGATTACAGAAAATTATACCTATGATTTTAAGAGGAGAAGGATTAAATGATAAGTATAAAAAATAATGACCGTATCTATTTTTTACCATTTAGACATTTAAGTACTCACACTAATTTACTTTTAAATTTCACACTACGTCTCAACGAATACAACGATTTGACATTCAATTAATTATAACGTTGTGTCGTAGGGATTCCGATAACTATCAGAATGTAAAACTATTTCTGTTCACGTACTTAAATCCATTTAGAACAAAACTTAAGTGGGCTTAAATGTCTAAGTGGTAAAATAATATGCATCGTAAGGCAAAGTGCCAAATAGCTACCTTTTTAGTAACTATATCCTTTAATAGTATCGACAAACACCCGAACATTATCCAAAGGCGTATCTGGATACACCCCATGACCCAGATTGGCAATATGCTTACCACCAAACTCCTTAACCATCTTCAAAGCAGCAGCTCTAACTTCATCTGGATGACCATATAACTGACAAGGGTCTAAATTTCCTTGACAAACTTTCGTTTTGAGCCATGTCTTCGCATACATTGGCGGCGTATTCCAATCAATTCCAACCACGTTACAATCTACGTGTTCTAAATCTTGATAAGCGAACCAAGCGCCTTTAGCAAACACGGTCACAGGCACATTATCAATAGCTGTGGCAATTTGCTTGAGATATGGTAAGGCAAAAGTCCTAAATTGTATAGGCGATAAAATGCCTGCCCATGAATCAAACACCTGTATTAAATTAGCACCACTTTTTACTTTTAATTTTAAATAAGCAATCGTGGTATCCGTAATTTTTTGTAATAATTGATGTGCTAAAGCTGGTTCAGCGTACAAAAACTTCTTCGCTTTAGAAAAAGTCTTACTTCCAGAACCTTCTACCATATATGCCAAAATAGTCCAAGGTGCGCCAGCAAAACCGATGAGTGGCACTCTACCATCCAATTCTTTTACAGTAGTTTCAAGCGCATCATACACATATTTTAAGTGACTTGCGGCATCTGCTCCACTTATCAATTTGTCAATATCTGCCCCACTCTTTATCGTTTCTGGGAACAAGGGGCCTTTCTTCTCGACCATCTCGTAGGTCAAACCCATCGCCTCTGGAATCACTAAAATATCAGAGAAAATGATGGCTGCATCTACACCTAATTCATCCACAGGTTGGATCGTCACCTCCGCAGCTAAATGGGGCGTTTCTACCAACTCCTTAAATCCACTCAACTTCCCTCTCAATGCTCTATATTGAGGAAGAATTCTTCCTGCTTGACGCATTAACCAAACGGGTGGTCTATCTACTTTTTCGCCCAAGGCGGTCCTTATCAATAAGTCGTTTTTCAATTTCATGGCGCAAACTTAATAAGTGTTTCTTTATTTGACCCTCATTTCGGTGTCAAAAATTCGTGGATTGAAATATTTATTTAAAAAAATACGACTATTGGAAGATGATTTTAGAAAATTCTTTTGAAGACCGAGCAATTTATTTTAGTTTTTCAGCTAAATACCACAAAACCCCTAGCATAGTCCAATGCTAAGGGTTTTGATAACCATTATATTATTTTTAAGGATAAGTTTATCTTTCTTAGTAACGAGCAAATAATAAATAGTGCATTTGGAGTTAGAGATTTTGTTCTAAGACTAGGCATTTTTTTGAAGAATAGCATCGCTATTCCTCAAAAAAATAACGACGTCTTTGGGCAAAAGATCAGCTCCTAAATG
>CALDTJ010000251.1 GCA_937924145.1 uncultured Saprospiraceae bacterium | reverse complement strand
TAACACCCCCAATGGAATCAAAAAATGAGGCATCCGCATCACCGATTCATGTAGCCATTGCAATAGCACATAGTCGATCCATTCCCAATCAAAATAAGCCCAAATACGAGCAATCGTAGTTCCAAAACCCCAAATAATAGCATAAACCAAGAAGAATCGAGCCCATTTCCAAGGTAGGAAAATACCGATAGCCACCGCAAAATCTAAGATGCCCGCCGTTTTTAAAAAGAGCTTGGTGGTTTCTTCACCCACACCTAAAATATTTATGGACATTTCCATAAAAGAAACTGGAATAGGGTAGTAGCCTACAGCATATAACCCGTGGCACGTGAAGGTTAGGGCAATGGCTATTTTTAATAAGAGGATAAAGCTTTTAGACGGTAAAATTGACGGTAAAGTCCTGCCAGCACTCCAAGTGCTGGCAGGACTTTGGGCTTTTCCACCCATCCACCACCACAAAAAGATAGGACTACCAAACTGCAAAGCATATTCAAAAAATTGCCCGATACTAAAAAATCGTTCTTTGCAATATAATAAGGCTAAGAAAATTAAACCAAAAGCACCAAGCAATAAAATATGATGAATAATTCGTGGTAAGTAGTTGATAAACAAAGAGGTTAGCGCGCAAATTAAATAGAGTCCCCCAAATACTTTGATACTCAATGCAATGTTTTGATCGACTTCCATACTTGTAATGTAAGTTTCCCAAGTCATGGAACTAAATCTGCTAACCAAACCACTTAGCCACGCCTCGTCCCACAATAAAGCTCTAAAAGGGGCATCCCAATAAAGGTGCTGCCAAGCTCTCCCTAGAAAAACCGAAAAGGCGGATAGTTGAAGTATTTTCGTAAATAGGGAGCGTGAGGTACTTTTAGATTTAAGATTTAGAATTTTCAATTTTAGATTTAATATTTTATTTCCAATCCCAAGCGACAATCGCCCATTCTTCTTCTGGCGTATCAAAGATATGGATGGTTTCAAAACCAATTTTTTCATGGGCCCTCATCGAACGAGTATTTCTAGTAGCAATTTCCGTAATAATATATTTAAAATGAGGAGACATTTCTGTTTTCATTTTTTGGTATAAACCAGAAAAAACACCTTGACCTCTGTAAGCTTTATCCACACAAACCTGTCCCATGACAAAATAAGGTGTCTTTTTGAGATCGTCACCGTTATAACTAAGGCTATTGATTTTTTCAAACATGGGTTTTAATACCTCAATTTTATCACCAAATGTTTGTAGCATCACCAAGGTGTAGCCAATTACCTGATCACCATCTTTAGCTATAATATGTGGATATGGTTCATTCATAGCACTTAATAACTCAAAGTCATGATGAACGGTTACAAATCCTTGTTCTTTCGCCTCTGAATTGGTGATGTTAACAGGTAGATTGATATATTGTAGATCCAAAATTTGTTGGATGTCGTTTTTGCCTTTGGCGGTTGTGAAATTTACCAAAATAAATAACTTTTTTAGTATAAAAGATCAGTTGCTTTCCTATTCGAATAGTACCTATTCAAAACATAAAAGGTACGTTTTGTGTTAGATGTTCCAACTTTTATTGATTGACTTGTAATCTAAAAAAAAACGAAAAATAGGAAATTTTAGGTTAAAATCTAAAAAGGCGGCAAACCCGAAGGTCTACCGCCGCAATAGAGAGAATCATTAAAGGCCAATCTTTAGATAGACATTTCAAGTAGAAATGCCGTCTTTATATTTTTGATACTTAAAAGAGTAAGTAATATCTGTAAATGAATTAATTATCAAATAATATATAAAATATTTGATTTTTGCAAATATATAAAAAATACTGCACTTTCAATAATTATGTATTTAAAAATAAATAAATTATTGCAATATTTTTTTTCTTCTCTTATTCGTTCTTTTTAGCTGCCAAGGTAGTGAGTTTTAAGAAACCAAATTTTGGAGAAGATAAAGTTAGTTTTTTTATCTGTAATCAAGGTGGTATGAAAGTTAATTCCTCTAGTTTTATTCTATTAATCCTTTTATTCGTAGCTACTTTTGCTTTTGGACAGGCAGTGGATGTCCCATTAACAGAAGTTAAGTTTAGAAGGGGAGGAGACGTGACGAAGTCAGGGGCGAATTGCTATCAATTGACGGAAGATAGGAGGTGGTCATCAGGAGCAATTTGGTATCCTGCTCCGATTAACCTAGCCAAGAACTTTGAAATGGAAGTAGATTTAATGCTTGGTTGTAACGATAAAGGCGCCGACGGGATCGTGTTCATTTTTAGCCCTGAACTAAAGATAGGCTATGCGGGAGAAGGAATGGGGTTTGCTGGTTTGTATCCATCCTTAGGGGTAGAATTTGATACGCACCAAAATCATCATTTGGGAGACCCTCCACAAGATCATATTGCCGTCTTGAGCGATGGACAAACTAATCATCGTTATGATTTAGCAGGTCCGATTGCGATTAAACAGGATTTGGAAGATTGTCAAAATCATCGAATAAAAGTCGTTTGGAAAGCCAATGAAAAGGAGTTGCTCATCTCTTTAGATGGAAATAATATAATCGGACTTCAAAAAAATATAGTGGCAGATGTTTTTCTAGGCAAACCTGAGGTTTACTGGGGATTTTCCTCTGCTACTGGTGGCGGACACAATATCCATAAGATCTGCTTTGAAAAGCTGACCTTCGAAGCTTTACCAATACCCAATACTTTTTCTGCCAAAAAAAGGAAAGCCATTGAAAAAGGAGATATTACCTCATTAGACAATGTTTTATTTCGATCGGGAAGTGCGACGCTGAAAAAGGAATCGGACGAAGAATTGACAAAACTAGTAGACCTTTTAAAAGCTAATCCAGATCATCACCTTAGTATTTATGGACATACGGATGCGGTCGGCAATGAACAAACGAATGCCGAATTGTCGCAAAAGAGAGCAGAAAGCATTGTAGATTTTTTAATAAAAAAAGGAATTGATCCTACTCGTTTGTCTGCCAAAGGGATGGGGGAGAACTACCCGATTGCAAATAACGATAACGCAGCAGGTCGCCTAAAAAATAGAAGAGTAGAGATTTATTTATATCGCCCAATTCCTTAGCGATAGTCTTTCCAGCACTCCAGTGCTGGAAAGACTTTGTTGCACTCATTTTAACCATTTATTAATGACATTAGCGTATAAAAACGCTTACCTTTGTGCGGATTATGTGGTGGAGGTGATTGCTTGCCTACGGAGCAGGTAGGAAAATCGCCTGTACTAGTAAAAATTTTGTGAACTAAATTAATTATGAAAAAATTACCATTATTATTCTTATTTGCGCTATTTATTTCGTCTCTTTGCGCCCAAAATTCGACGACTACTATTGATATAGAAAGTATTTTGTCTACTCGCAATCAAAATTTCTCAAATAATATGGATTCAGTAAGTTACAGCGTTGGTGTATTGATCGCCAAAAATTTAAAAAGTCAAGGTGTTGAAAACATTGATGCACCTTCTATGGCAGCGGCCGTTGCAGATGTTTTTGCCGGCGATTCTTTGAAAATTAGTCCTGAGCAGGCTAATACTATTTTCCAACAGTACATGAAAAAGCAGTCTGAAAAGATAAATGCTGATAAGATTGCTGCAGGAGCAACGTTTTTAGCAGAAAATGCTAAAAGAGCAGAGGTAGTTGTTTTACCTAGTGGATTGCAATATGAGGTATTGACACCAGGAATGGGTGCCAAGCCAAATCCTAATCAAAAAGTGACTGTTCATTATGAAGGTACTTTGATTGATGGAACAGTGTTCGATAGTTCTTATAAGCGTGGAAATCCAGCTACTTTTGGAGTTACGCAAGTAATCCAAGGTTGGGTAGAAGGTTTGCAGTTGATGGAAACTGGAGCTAAGTGGAAATTGTATATTCCTTATGATTTAGCTTATGGTGAAAGAGGGTCTCCACCTTCAATTCAACCATTTTCAGCTTTGATTTTTACGGTAGAATTAATTTCTATTCAGTAATATGACCTATCTAGTGACTTCCCGTCACTGGATGTTTTACAAAAAAAGACCGAAGGAATTAAGTTTCCTTCGGTCTTTTTTGTTGTTAAAAAACTAAAGCCGAGAATATCTGTATTACCTTACACCGTCTTAGAGCGTCGAACTTTTGGCGTGATCATTTTAGCCGTTTCTTTTTTTTCGTAAGAATTAAAGAAACTAGACCAGCGCATTTGAATAACTCCAAAAACTGCTTCTTTGATGATGCCTCCAGACATTTTCGAAACACCAATAATTCTATCCGTAAAAGTGATAGGCACTTCTACTATTTTATAGCCCAAGCTACGGGCTGCATATTTCATTTCTATTTGGAAAGCATAACCGATAAATCGAATCTTATCCAAATCTAATTTTTCCAAAACTTCACGACGATAGCAAACGAATCCTGCCGTCGGGTCATTTACATTCATCCAAGTGATCAATTTAACGTACCAAGAGGCACCATAAGATAGGATTAGACGATCCCAAGGCCAATTGACACATTTACCACCTTTGACATATCGAGAACCAACTGCTACATCTTTGTTCCCTTCAATCAGGGCGGCACGAAGACTTAGTAGCTTTTCGGGAGGATGAGAGAAATCTGCATCCATCTCACAGATGTAGTCGTATTTTTTTTCGATGCCATATCTAAAGCCACGAATGTAGGCAGTACCAAGTCCTAATTTACCTGCTCTTTCGATCAAGTGTAAAGATTCAGGAAATTGCGGTTGCATTTCCTTAACAATCTTAGCCGTACCATCGGGTGAACCATCATCCACAATCAACACGTGAAAGGGAACGTCTAAAGAAAAAACTGCTTGAATAATATTCGCAATATTTTCTTTTTCGTTATAGGTTGGTATGATTACTAAACTATCAGCCAAACTCAGGGAATTTTCAAACAGATACTACTAGGGGATAAAAACAAGCATCTATTTTTGTTACTCAAAAAATGTCAGTCAATTATTAGTGTAAGAAAAACTGCTAAAGTAAATCTTTTGTTCTAAACTATTCAGTATTAAGTACAAAAAACGAACCGATTAGGAATTTCAGTCTATTTGACAGACTATATTTTCAACAAATTTATTATTATCTTAAATAAAGTTTGGTCAAGGAAAAGTTAATGATGAAAAAAACTTTCCGTATTACTTTGATTATGAGTTGTTTATAGAAATGTTGAAAGTAGTCTTTCTGTGATTAGTCATTTTGATTTTGCCCAAAAATCGTAGGAATTTGAAAGGGCATACTTATTTAGTCGTTACTTAGAAGAATGATACGCTTTTTAATGAGAAAGGTTAAGTGAAATTGGTGATATTTTTGTAATGTTTAATATGTAAGTGCAATTTTAGGGGGTCTAGACCCTTTTTAAGTCTCAATTCCACCTAGAAATAGTAGTTTTAAGAGTGTTTATATTCTAAATTTGCACTATCTACCTTTTCAAGTTTACTGTAAAAACAAAGACAGTTTTTTGTAAATAAGGAGTAAGTATTTTTCTTTTTTGTTACTAAAGTTGTTGTCAAAGAAGGAAAGTTGTTAGAACCCAGAACGGACTGCTAATCCGTATCCATTAATAATAGCGGATTAGCAATCCGTGCTACTAAAAAAGTGAGTCATGAACAAGAAATCAATATTGTTAGCCGTCGTAGCAGTCCTAGTTTTAGGAGGTATTTATGCCTTTGTAGGAAAAAATTCTACTAGTACAGCAGTCGATAATTCAAAGATTAAATGGTATACCTTAGAAGAGGCGATGGAAGCCAATAAAACCAATAAAAAGAAATTTGCCATTGATATTTACACCAGTTGGTGTCATTGGTGTAAAGTGATGGATAAAGAAACCTTCACCGATCAAAAAGTGATTGACTATATGAACGAACACTTCTACGCAGTCAAATTTGATGGGGAACAGAAAGAAAATATCACCTTCAAAGGCAAAGAATATAAATTTGTCAATGCAGG
>CALDTJ010000250.1 GCA_937924145.1 uncultured Saprospiraceae bacterium | reverse complement strand
TTCAACTTAGATTTATTATTATCGACTAATTATATCGGCAATTCTTTTTTAGTAAAAAATACTTTTGGGGCGCAAGTAGGGTGGTTTGATGAGGCGGTAGAAAGTGCGTTTTGCTATGATTTTTTATTAAAGAGTGTAGAGCAACAAGCAAATATTCATCATTTGCCGAAAGCGTTGGTTATTTCCCACGTATCTGACACCTTCATCCCGATAGCTATCGGGACTGGTACGTTGTCTTTTGCAAGTAACGTATCAGACACCTTGGAAGTGTCAGATACGAACTCAGTCGTCTCGAACTACCTAAAAAGAAACGACATAGCAGCAACTATCTCAAGAGACAAGACTACCAACGCAACGATAATCAATCGAACAACCGATGAAGACCAATTGGTAAGCATCATTATTCCATTTCGAGATAATGTCGATTTATTAGAAAAATGTGTCGATAGTATTTTAGAAAAAACGTTGGATAGGGATTATGAAATTTTATTGATTGATAATAATAGTGTCGAGCCAGCAACTGTTGATTATCTCAAAAATATTACCAAGCAATACGGATTTATCAAAAGCCATGCTTTCTCTGAAGCTTTTAATTTTTCAAAAATAAATAATTGGGCAGTTCAATTTGCCAAAGGCGATTTTTTACTGTTTTTGAATAATGATACAGAAGTGATTGGCGAAGAATGGTTAACAGAAATGTTGAGTCATTGCCAACGAAAAGAAGTGGGGGCAGTTGGCGCAAAATTGCTATACCCTGATAATACCATTCAACACGCAGGAATTATTTTAGGGATTTTTGGTGTAGCAGAACATAGTCATAAATACTTTCATGAAGAAAGCAAAGGCTACTTTAATCGGCCGAACCTTCTGCAAAATGTCACCGCAGTAACTGCTGCTTGCATGATGACTAAGAAAGCAACCTTTGAGGAAGTTGGAGGATTTGATGAAACGACTTTCCCCGTTACTTTAAACGATGTTGATTTTTGTTTGAAATTAAGAGAACAAGGGCAATTGATTGTCTATACACCGCACGCAAAATTATACCACTACGAATCAAAAAGTAGAGGAGCAGAAAGTACCAAAGAGAAGAAGCAACGAGCGATGCAGGAAATAAAAACGTTCCGCCAAAAATGGGCGCACCTCATAGAAAAAGGAGATCCTTATTACAATCCAAATCTGTCTTATTATTCGACAGATTATCAATTAGCGATTGAGTAAAACAAAGCAAGCGCAACCAAAAATTCCGATTTTATTACTCAATTGGAATGGACTAGCGGATACGATAGAATGTATTGATAGCTTATTACGACAGTCTTATGCAAATTTTGAAATTTTCCTATTAGACAATGGCTCTGAAAAGCAGCAGGTAGATCAATTAATAGAAAATTATCAAAATCATTCACAGATAACGCTAATTTTAAATAAAGAAAACGTAGGATTTACACAAGGCAATAATCAATTATTGACGGAATATATCTTACCCGAAGAGACTTACCAATATGTCGTTTTATTAAACAATGACACCGAAGTACCTACCAATTGGCTCGAAAATTTAGTGACGGCTGCCCAAAGAAATAATGCGGATATGATTAGCTGCAAAATGGTCAATTATTTCGAGAGAAATGTGATGGACAATGCAGGGCATCGAATGCTAAATACAGGCGAGATATTACCAATCGGTAATGGCGAACCAGTTCAGGATTACGATCAGCCGTTTGAAAATTTAGGTGCATGTGGAGGTGCGGCTTTGTATTCGACCAAAATGCTAAGAGACATCGGCATTTTCGATGATTATTTTAACACAGGCTATGAAGATGCCGAATTAGGTTTGCGAGCAGTAGTTTTAGGGTATAAAAGTTACTTTGAACCAACTGCAGTAGTTTACCACAAAGTAAGTCGGTCGATTAATAAAATTAGAGATTTTGAGTATACCTTGAAAATACAATTAGATATTTTCTACACTTGTTTAAAAGTCCTACCGTTACCCGTATTAATTATCAATTTTCCATTTTTTGTATTTAAAATAGGGATGTTGTTTGGGATCAATATCGTTTTTCGTCGCTGGAAATTTATGAAAGTATTGACCCATTCTTTACGAATTATCCTATTTGACCAATGGAGCTTGATTCGAAAAAAGCGCCATGCTTTTTTATCGAATCGAAAAACCTTAACCAATTGGCAAATTTTACGTAAACAAGAATTCTTTTTACTTTTTGATATTAAGCGTTTTTTCAAGCACATCGTTTTTAAAGAAAAAATGGTGTTTGAGAAGTATTAGAACGGTTTATGGTACACGGTTCACGGTGTACGGTAGCTTCCGAGTAGATGATAGATTTCGCTTAAGTTTTTGGTTTTTTGACAAATCCCATGCCTTGGATTACGGGGTCACTTCAAGTGCCCCCGTAATTTTAATAAAATCAGAGGGGTACTCGAAGTGACCCTCTGATACGGGATTTGTCAAAGAACAAAGTTTTTAATAGCCAACTGTGTACCGTGAACCGTACACTGTGAACCGTACAAAGAAATTGAAGACCCTCGTCAAAAATATATTGTCAAGATTTATTCCCGAGAATAATCGGTATGAACGGATTTGGATACTCGCTAAGTACGACTTCAAAAGCCGTTATTACTATAATTATTTGGGAGTGATTTGGGCGCTGATTAAGCCATTTTTTGAGTTTTTGGTGTACTACGTAGTTTTTACTTATTTCTTTCCAGGAGCAATAGAAAACTTTGCCTTATATCTTTTTTTAGGACTGATTCTGTGGTATTTCTTTTTGGAAGGGACCAATAAAGGCATCAATATTTTACAGCAAAAACGGTATTTGTTAGAGAATATACCCTTCAATCGGGGAGATCTATTGATATCGACGACCTTTAGTGCCTTCATGGCATTTATGTTTAATATGGTCGTTTATCTGCTGTTGAGTTTATCATTAGGCGTGATTCCATTTCATTCCTCCATCGTATATTTTCCTTTTCTAATGACCATTTATTTTTTATTGGTCATGGGATTTGGGATGATTTTGGCGACGATTAGTATTCACTTCAAGGATATCCAACATTTGTGGGATATGTTCATGTTAGCAGGGTTATGGTTAACGCCAATTTTGTATGATAAACAGATGATCATAGACAATTTACCTGCGCTCATTTATATAAATCCAGTATCTGGTTTAATCATTAATGTCCGAGAGGTTTTATTGTATGGTAATGATCCAGATTTCCAATTATTAGGGTTTAATATAATTTACACCATAGTGATTTTTGCAATAGGTTTCTTTGTATTTAAATCCTATTCACATAAAGCGGCTGAGAAGTTGTAGGCTGGCTTATATTAAAGTCTTTCCAGCACTGCAGTGCTGGAAAGACTAAAATTCTAGAAAATAGAACTTAGAAAATGATGGCAACGAAAAAAATAATCAATTCTTCTACTGAGGCAGCTAAAAACGAGCAGCAAGCGGAAGATTTTGCCATAGTTTTAAAAAATATAAAAAAAACTTTCTATATTAGAGAAAAACCGGTTGACTCCATTCGGACGTCTATTTTTAAATTCTCTAACAATAATAAAAAAAGAGCGATTCCTGCCTTAAAAGGGGTATCTTTCAATGTCAAGCGAGGTGAAATTTTTGGCATCGTTGGCAGAAATGGAAGTGGTAAATCGACGCTTTTGAAAATTATTGCTCGCGCCTTCCCCTCAGACAAAGGCGGTCAGATAGAAGTCAATGGAAAACTCATTCGATTAGCCTTAGGAATGGGCTTTGATGGTAACCTAACTGCCCGTGAGAATATCTATCTCAACGGCTCTATTTTAGGTTTATCCTTCAAAGAGATTGGCGCAAAATTTGACGAGATACTCGATTTTTCAGAACTACACGACTTTATAGATACCAAAATCAAATTTTATTCATCGGGGATGGTTAGCCGTTTGGCTTTTGCTATTGCGATTCACGTACAAGCAGACATTTTCCTAATGGATGAATTTTTTGGTGGAGTAGGAGATGTGAGTTTTCAGCAGAAATCACAGAAAGTTTTTGAAAATACTTTTTTAGAAAATCGATCTATCGTATTGGTCAGTCACGATATGGGGATTATGCGAAAGTTTTGCCATCGCATATTGGTATTGGATAGAGGACGACAAGTGGCTTTAGGAACGCCCGACGAGGTGATTCCTGTTTACGAAAGTTTGTTTTATAATGGATAATCGGGTTACGGGTTACGGGTTGCGAGTTACGGGTTGACCCCCACAACTCGCAACTCGCAACCCGCAACCCGCAACTCGATAACTTCCCATGAAAAAATGTATTCTTATCATAGGTATGCACCGGTCGGGAACTTCCGCATTAGCGGGGGCATTGGAAAAACTGGGTGTAGAATTTGGTGACAACTTATTGCCTCCGAGTGAAGATAACCCTAGAGGTTTCTTCGAGGATGAAAATGTTGTTGAACTGAATGATTTTTTATTATATTTATTAGGTTCAAACTGGTATGATTTGACAGATTTACCAGATGATCCTTGGAATTATCCATTTTTAGAGAAAGTAGAAAAAGAGGCGATTGCCTTAATCAAAAATACCTTTGAGACGGATCTATTTGCCATCAAAGATCCTCGTTTTTGTCTGACCCTACCTTTTTGGCTCCGCATTTTTGAAAAATTAAATATAGCAACCACTTGTGTTATTAGCCGAAGACATCCCGTAGAAACGGCGAATTCTTTGGTGAAACGAAATGGATTTCACTTTGCCGATAGTTTATTGCTTTGGTCAAAATATACTTTACTATTTGAAGAGTCTACTCGCAATCAAAAACGATTTTTTGTAGACTTTGATAACTTATTGGAGCAACCAAAAGA
>CALDTJ010000249.1 GCA_937924145.1 uncultured Saprospiraceae bacterium | reverse complement strand
AAATTGAAAAGTAGAGAGCAGTAGTTATTTAATTGATTATCAGTTAAATATGGCCAATAACTCACTTTTAAATTTTGATTTTTAGATTTTACATTTTTAATTAAAAAAACAAAAGTGTCAACTACTTCGATAAACATGTCGAATAATTTGACAGTATTTAATAGACCTTATTCCAAATAAGCAATAGCTGACGGCCTTTCAAAGGCTGTCAGCTATTGGCCTACGAAAAATTTTAGAATAAACACTAATAAAGTTCTAAATTCCTAATCAAAATAAAATTATAATAAAATGGCTGTATCTAACCCACCGGGCATCGAGAAAATGATTTCCTACCCTAAATTCGATAGTGTAGAGCAAAAAAGACATCACCTTAAAAAAGTATTAGCAGGTGCCTACCGTATCTGTGGAAAATTCGGTTTTTCCGAAGGTGTTGCAGGTCATATCACTTGTAGAGACCCTGAATATCCGCATTGTTTTTGGGTAAACCCTTTTGGTGTTTCTTTTAAGCGTATGAAGATGTCTGACCTAATTTTAGTCAATGAAGAAGGAGAGATAGTAGCTGGAAAGCATGTGAATTTAAACAAAGCAGCTTTTGCTATTCACGCAGCTATTCACAAGGCAAGACCTGACGTTATTGCTGCTGCACATACGCATTCTGTGTACGGTAAAACTTGGTCTGCTTTTGGTAAATTATTAGATCCATTAACACAAGATTCCTGTATTTTTTATCAAGATCACGGTCTATACGATGACTATATGGGCGTAGTAGATGACTTAAGCGAAGGGGATCGAATTGGACAGGCATTAGGGGATAAAAAAGCGGTTATTCTCCAAAATCACGGCCTGTTAACTGTCGGTCATAGTATCGAAGAGTGTATCTTTTGGTTTGTGACGATGGAACGAACTTGTCAATCGCAATTATTGGCTAGTGCTGCAAAGGAAGAACCGATTAAGATTAGCCATGAAGTGGCCTTGAATACTAGAAATTATGAGGTTGGCTTTCCATTAGCGGGACATTTTAGTTTCTCTCCAATGTGGCAGGATATTGTACACGAACAGCCTGATTTTATGGATATTGACATTCCAGAGCCTTCTTTGGTTTTGTAATGCTGATGCTGGTTAGAACTTTTAGTCTGATACCTTTATGCTGCTTGCCTCTGGCAAGCGTTACTTTTAATGAATTGCTGAAATAATTTCATACTCGCCAAAGGCGAGAGAAATAGTGGTGTCGGACTAAAAGTCCTAACCAGCAGTTTATTGGAAATCAAAAGAAAGTCCCAACCAAAAAAGCCAAGTCTCGATGTCTTATCTTTACTTCGTATTCTTTTTTAGAATTCATTAGACTTTCTTTTTTGTTTGTGTCAGAACCACAAAAATAGAAAGTCTTTTTTATTTTCTTTTCAGATAGCTACCTGTAAGGGTGACCCGCTCGCAGATGGGAGAGCCAACGGATTTAGACGGATTTAAATAGGTCGTGTTCTTAGATGTTGACACATTTTCCACACTGCCCATTGCCCACCGCCCTCTGCAAAATTTTTCAAAAAAATCACCTCCTTCCAACCTTTCCTAAAAAGTAGGGTCTTTACTACAAAACACCCGAATTGAGAGAAACCTTTTACATAGCAGAAGAACAAGTATTGGTCAATCGTTGTCTCGACGGCGATGAACAGGCGCAGTACGAATTGTACCAGAAGTATGTCCAAGCGATGTATAATGTGGCGATTCGGATGGTGCAGTATTCGGAAGATGCAGAGGATATCGTGCAAGAGGTTTTTGTAAAAGTTTTTCGAAAGTTGGATAGCTTTCAAGGGGAATCAACTTTGGGGGCTTGGATTAAAAAAATTACGGTGAATACGACCTTGAATTTTATTAGAAAGCATAAAAATAAACAAACGACAAGTATTGATGAAGGGATGGATTTGCCAGATTTTGAAGAGGATTTGGATACTTCGGAATTTAGTATGGCACAGATTCATTATGCGATCAAACAATTGCCAGAACGGTGTAGAGTGGTGTTGAATTTATTTCTAATTGAAGGGTATCAACATCAAGAAATTGCGGATATATTAGGTATAACTGTTTCGACTTCTAAGACACAGTATCGGAGAGGACGGATGTTGTTGCAGGACATATTGAGGGGGTAGGGTATATACTAGTGAATGATTGACATTTAAGTATTAAATTGCTAAGAAAAACAGGATTTTTTAACCCAACCCTAGCCGGGGTTGTGTAAAAAGTCGATTTTATCAATAAATTATTATTTTTAATAAAATGTTTATCGTTGATTATTTTGGTTTTAAACATATAAAATATTTTAATATTTTACATATTTTGACTTTCTACACAACCCCGGAACAGTTCAATGCAAAGTTGTAGTTTCTGTCCAATTTTGCCTTTGAATTTGCAAATTAAAGACTCCCTTCCTTTTCAAGGGAAGGGCCGGGGATGGGTTAGAAACGCAAAATTTTAGTGTAACTAGCTCTAAAAATGGATAAATTAAAAAAACATATTGAAAAAAACAGGACCGAATTAGACCATATCGAACAACCGAATATGGATAAAATGTGGTCGAATATTCGGTCGGAATTAGCTAAGGATAAGAACGTTTCTGCTAAGGCTAATCTGAAAGTGGCAACTAAGCAAAAAGGGCGACGATTTACCCTTTGGGCGATGGCAACTGCAGCTAGTTTTGCCCTAATCATTGGTTTAGGAGTAGGGTATTGGATGAACCCAAAAGTAGTAGAAACGCCTGAATTTAATTTAGCAAATTATGCGCCTGCTTTAGAAAAAGAGGCAGCAAATTATCGGCAATTAGTGAGTGCCAAAATGGACGAAATTAATTTTCAACAACTTGATACTCTTGCTTTTACGGAAGTATTAGCAGAGTTGAAAGAATTGGATGAAGAATATGATTATTGGGCAAAAGATGTCCCACAATATGTTCAAGAACAAGAATTATTAGAGTTTTTGCAAAGACATTACGAACAAAAAATTAGGATCCTAGAAATATTATCTAAAGAAATTGAAAAAAAACAATATCATGAAGAAAGAGCAATTAGACTGTAGGGCAGTTAGCAGTTGGCAGTTGGCAGTTGGCAGTCGGCAGTCGGCAACTTTAGTGAAAAAAGTAATAGACTTATTTGCTAATAAAAGCTTTGTGGCTCCCGATAAAAAATCTGGACAAGTTATTCGGCTTTGCATAGGCTTAATTTTACTAACTGCCACCACCTTATCAGCACAGATTGAAAAGTCTAAAACGGTTGAAAAAACATTTGATATAGGGGCGAAAGGGACGGTTAAAGTAGATCATCGTTATGGTTTGCTAAAAGTGACGAAATCTACGGATGGAAAAGTGCATTTGACCTCTCGTATGAGGGTAGAAGGGAATGACCAAGGAGGGGTAGAATTGGCATTAGGTCAATTTGAGACCAACATCAACGAAATGGGAAATACGGTAACGATTGAAACGGAATTAGGGATTAAGAACTGGAATAGTAACAACGGTAAAATTCGGTTACAATTCAAGAATGGAGCAAAAGCCAAAGGGTTGAAAAAGCTGGTGGTAGAGATGTTATTGGCAGTACCAGATTTGGCGGAATTGGAATTGAAAAACAAGTATGAAGATATTATCATCGACCATGATTTCAATGGAGATTTGGAAGTTGTAATCTATGATGGAGATTTGAAAACCAAAAATGTAAACGGAGCAGTAGAGCTAGAAGTAAAATATGGGAAAGCTTATTTTGAAGATATACAGGACGGAGATTTGACCCTTTATGATGCGGAGATGGAATTGGAACAAGCGAAAAATTTGAAGGTATCCAGCAAATATTCCGAATATACGATTGGAGACATGGAATCCTTGAAAATAAAGGCTTACGATGATAAAATGGAATTGGGCAATGTGAAAGGGGAATTCGAATTGACCGATAAATATTCAGAGATCGAAATGGGGAGTTTTGGGTCGGGTAGAATAGATATGCACGATGGTGATTTTGTGGCAATGAGAGGAGGTGATCTAACTATTGAAGGCAGTAAATACTCTAAATTTAGATTGGAATCTGTTGAAAAATTTTCAATTGACGATTCGCATGATGATAAATTTGTGATTAAAAACTTAGGCCCAGTGGACATCAATCGGACTAAATATACCGAGTTTGAATTTGGTACAGTCAATGGAAATGTAGGCGTAAATAGTTCTCATGATGATAAATTTATAGTTGATGCTTTAATGGACTTAATGGTCAATGAAACGAAATATACGGAATACGAAATCGGTACTTTATCAGGCAAAGTCGGCTTATTTGATTCACACGACGACCAGTTAGATATTCAAACGGTCGCCACTTCCTTCAAAGGATTAAAATTAAATGGAAAATACACTAAAGTGAATATGGATATTCCTTCTTCTGTAAAATATATGATTGAGGCAGAAATGACTTATGGCGGCATTGAATACGAGGAGTCTAATTTCGAAAGCAGTTATTATAAAGAAAAAGGAGATGTTTTACAGGTGAGAGGGCAGATCAAAGGGGCAGGGGCAGATGCGCCTAGAATCGAAGTAGTGGGGCATGATTGTAAGGTTGATTTGAAGTGAGGCTGGTTGCTAGTTACTAGTTGTCTAAGCTAACTTAGCAACCCGCAACTCGCAACTCGCAACCCGCAACCCGTTTACCCAAGCATATAAATCGCCGCCAAACATACTAAAAAGTAAGGAACTAGCCCACCTGCACCCGCATAATCCTTAGCCATTCGTTGACCAAAAAATAGCGATACGATAGACAAGGCGGATAATTGAGCACCAATTAAACCCATAGAAGTGCTACCATTCATTAGAATTTGGCCGATACCAATAGCGGAAAAAATACCTGCTGCCACTTCCAAGATGGTAATGACAGGCATTAATAAACCGACGGTGCTGGCTAGTGGACTATTTTTGAAATGACCAGTCAAATAGGCTTTATTACCTTGATAATCAAAGACTTTGTCTAAGCCAGATTGTAAAAAAAGAATGGCCAATAAGGCTAGGCTTAAGAGTTGAAAGGATGTGGTAGCTGATAGGAGATCGGACATAGTTGGCGTTTTTTATGTAAAAAAGCAAAGCTAAGGAAAACCCGCTTATTTTAATAACTTCATGTCTTTAAGGATTAAGCCTTCACCTTACTTTTTTCAATAACCCACATCTGCCAAGAGTTATAAACATTGTGGCAAATAATATAAAAAATAGGGCCTAAAGCAACGATAGGACTGAAATAGGTTAGTGCGACCCAAAGCCCGATCATAGTATTTTTTCGGCCCAAGGCAAGTTCAAAAGCTAGTAGGTTTTTATTGCGACCAACCAACTTTCCTACTTTAAAATTGAGGATACAAAGCAGTGCGGTAATACCCATAATCGGTAGTAAATCTTTACCAACTAATTCCATATTCGCCTGTATAAAATGCGAGGCGTTTCCACAAGCAATGACAATATTTAGCAGAAATAGCGGAAAACTAATAGAGCTATATTGATTTAAAAAAGTACTCATTTTGGTACTAGAAAATTGAATGATTTGACTAAGGAGCAGCGGAATGAAAACCACTGAAATTATTGGCAATACCAAATCAATCGAAGAAATATCATTGCCAACACCTAATAAATTGGGGAGTAAAAAAGGTAATATTAAAGCAATAATAGGAGTGGTCAATAACAAAGATCCTGTAGTCAATCGAATATCTGCGCCCATCATTTCCGCCACTACAGGTACTGCGGCGGCCGTTGGAATGATCGTTAATAGAAAGGCAATTTGTGCAAAAGTAGGATGGAAATCTTTTACAATAAAGAAAAGAAGTATTGGTAATAAAATGTTGACTACCAATATTTTATAATGAGTTGGTGTGAATATTTTAAAATCAAAACGAATACCGATAAAGGCAAAAAATAGCATCACCATCAGATTGTACCGAATCAGAAAAGTATAAGCGTGTCCATAGTTAAAAATGCTGCCGAGGAGAATAGCGGCGAAGATATACAGGGCTTTTTTCATAAAGGATGCTGATGAATGGTTTTGTCATTAATCTATACTTGTTTTTCCCACGGATAGATAAAAGTACGGATTTAGACGTTGAGAATGGTTCATGGATTTCGATATTTCGATAAAGTACCTGAGACCTAAGCTGTTATTAGTGTCAATGTTTAGATCAGTGGAATTTATCTATCCGTGGGGAAAAGTCAACATCTAATTAGAAAATAGAAAATCAGTACCACTCCACCTTCCCTTCATGCAAAACAAAACCCTCTACATCAACCACTTTTAAATCCAATTGATTAAAATCTTCATTAGGAAAGAAAATATCCGTCATAGTCGTCCAACCTTTATCGGCAAATAACTCTGCCGAGGCAACATCTAAAAAGACTTCCATTTCAATATTTTTACTATTGGAAAAACGAGGAGCAGTATGCTTTTTAGTAGCAAATTTTTCAGAGAAATTTATTTTTCCAGCTGCTTGTCGATCACTAAAGAATTGCCCACTTTTAGTAGTATAGCCAATCCAATAATTTTCGTTTTTACTATTGGATAATTGCAAAGCTACAAAGCCATCGGTATTTTCATCATAAGAAAAATTGAGCGTGACTTTACCGAGAATCTTTCGGTCTTTGGCAATTGGTTGCAAGTAATGACCATCTGGATCAAATTTGAAAACAGTCGTATCTTTATTTAAAGTAGCCATTTCTTTCACAGGTTCAGAAAATAAGCGATAGCCCAAATAAGTCTTTTTCAAAACTAAATTTCGAGCAATAGTCATGGCACTTCGCCAGTTTTCCGTCGGTACGACTTGCGCATAATCCCAATTACTCATCCAACCCATAAACAAGCGGCGACCATCTGATTGCGGAACATCGGACCAAGTAACACCTGCGTAATTATCTCGACCATAATCCAACCAGATGGTAGAATCTTGCGTCAAATTTTTAGCAAAAGACTCGTCCAAAACGAAATTTTTACCATCAAAATCACCCACAAAATACTGTGTGCCTGATCCTCCATTTGGGCCTCCTGGGTTTAAACTTTGCAGCAATACCCATTTCTTCTCGCCTTTTCCTTTTACGATTAAAGGGAACAAATCTGGACATTCCCAGACGCCTGCATGCGTACCCCATTCATGTCCAAAATCGCTCAAATGCGTCCAGTCTTTTAAGTTGGGAGAACCATAAAATTTAATATGATTTTGTGCAGCAAATACCATCACCCATTGTTCTGAGTCATCGTCCCAAATAACCTTTGGGTCTCTAAAATCTCGAACCCCAGGGTTCGGAATCACAGGATTTCCTTCGTATTTAGTCCAAGTTCGTCCTTTATCATTACTATAGGCGATGCTTTGGTATTGAAAAGTATTGCTGCCCGATTTTTCGCCTACGGGATCGTGGTGTGTAAAAATGGCTATCATTGGTGGTTGCCCATTTTTGCCAAAACCACTAGTATTTTTCCAATCAATAACCGCACTTCCAGAAAAAATATAGCCCAATTCGTCAGGGTATAATGCTATTGGTAAGTGTTCCCAATTGACCAAATCTGTACTCATGGCATGTCCCCAATGCATTGGTCCCCAAACGGTAGAATCTGGATAGTGTTGGTAGAAAAGGTGGTATTCGCCTTCAAAAAAGACCATCCCATTTGGATCATTCATCCATTTTTGAGGTGGGGTGAAATGGAAGACGGGGCGATGTTGTTCCAAAAGCAGAGGTGTGGAGGGAACAATAGTCGATTCGTTTTTACAAGCACTAAAACAGCATAGTAACCCGAATAAAAATAGGAGATTTGATGATTTTTTCATTTTATAATTTTAATACTAAGCATTATTTTTTGCTTTGGCAAAAGAAAAGTACTTTAGGAGAAGTTGGTGTAATTATTTGATAATGAATTGATTAGATTTGATGATGAGTGGGATTAAGTTTTGATAAAAAATATATAATAATCTTTTTTATGTGAATTTTAAACTATACTATTCTTGCTTCTGTTTAAATCGTACCCAGTTTGTTAAAGATAATTAAATGAGTCATTTAATTTAGGCGCCTTTCAATTTTTATTGTAAGGCGTTCTTTTTTTTATCAGGACTAACTCTACTAAAACTACAATCGTTTAACCATCAACAACCGAAAATCCATCAACTCCTTATTCGGTATCTCCAGAGCATTCAAACTAAGCTGTCCTTTTCCTTTTTTCCAATGTATCTTTCCTAAATTCAAAGGTTTAAAATATTTAGCATAGGATTCTCCGTTTGGATAACGGTATTGGTCAACGCCCAAAAGTGGCGGATCATGCGCTTCGGTAATCGTGCCAATCAATCCAGTTTCATTAAAAGCCAATTCAAAAGTACCACCCACATTTTCTTTGGCACAAGTATAGTACAAAATGACTTCAAAGTCACCACTTTCGACGACTTCAATATCCCAAGTAATTTGATCCTTTACATCGGTCCAATTTTGAAAAAAAGAACAATTGGGCCAGCGATTAGAGCGTTGGATATTCCCTGTTGCCGTTGCATCTCTAGCAGGAATTTGGGTGATATGGTAATCAGGATGACCGACGGGAAAAGAGCGAGTATCTACCTTAGGTAACTCAGTCGCCACCGTTTCTAGCCAATTTTTATGCGCCGCTTTTAATTCCTTGTAAATGGTAGGAAATTGGTTGGCAACATCCATTCGTTGTTCGGGATCATTGACCATATCAAATAATTGGCCTTCGTGTCCTAAGCGAAAATTTTGACTTCGTATACTCAGTTTGTCTTTCCAATAGTTATAAATCAATCGTTCTTCCCATGCTGGTTTTTTCTCCAGCAAAAGCGGTTTAATACTTTTCCCATCCAGAGGTTTTTCTATTTGATGCTCAATATTTGCTAAATCAGTCAAGGTCGGTAAAAAATCAATTGCAGAAGCAATCGTTTCAATTTTTTTACCTGCTGGAATCGTATTTTTCCATTGTATAAAAGTAGGGGAGCGCACACCACCTTCGTCAGTTGACCCTTTTTTGCCTTTCATGTCCCCATTCCATCTGGCGCCATTTGGCCCATTATCAGAAAGGTAAATAATGATCGTATTGTCTTCTAAAGCTAAGTCTTGTAGTTTCTTTATAACTCGACCAACATTATAATCTATATTTTCCACAAAAGCCAAAGCCGCCTTCGTATGTTCCATGTCCTCTTTACCTCGTCCGTCTCCAAGCATTGCCAGTTCTTTATCTTTGAATCGGTCCCACCATTCATCAGGTATATGCATCGGACTATGCGGTGTATTCAAGGGCAAGTAAGCAAAAAAAGGCTGTGCTTGATTTTGCTCTATAAATTCCATCGCTTTATTGGTCAAATCGTCTGGTAAAAATCCTTCGCCTCGGACCAAATCGCCATTATGCTCTAAAACAGGATCCATATAATTCCCCCAATGCCCCGAACAAAAGCCATAATACTCCTCAAATCCACGCCCATTGGGATGATAAGGATATTGCATACCACTGTGCCATTTGCCAAATGCGCCCGTTGCATACCCTGCTTTTTTGAAGACTTCGGCAATGGTCGTTTCGTCTAAGTCGATGCGTTCGCCGCCTTGCGAAGTGGAGTAGACGCCACTACGTACGGCATACCTGCCTGTGAGTATCTCTGCTCGGGTAGGGGAGCAGACGGGGCTGACGTAAAAGCGGTCGAGGGTGGCGCCGTTTTTGGCTAGTTGGTCGATGTTTGGGGTTTTTAGATTGGTGTTGCCGTTGGTGGAGAGGTCTCCCCAGCCTTGGTCGTCGGTTAGGATTAGGAGGATGTTGGGGGGTGTTTTTTGGGGGGCATTTACTTTTTTTGGTGGGGTTTTGCAGGCTCCAAACAGGCAAATTACAAATCCGTAGGTAAGCAAAAAAAGAAGGTTTCGACAGTTCAACATGCGCTCCAATTTAGGATGAATTTTAAAATGGGTACATGATAAGGAGAAAAATCTGAAAGGAAGATAGATTTTGTTTTGATTTTTTGGAGGAGAAATGTTAGCTTGTCTGAAAACAATGCAAAATTATAAAGGTATCTAATGGTATCTCTACTAAACACAAAAAGACCCAATTATGACAGCAAGTGAAAGAATTGTCCGATTATTGATAAAGGTACTTTCCAATCCTTACCGATTTAAAAAGAAAGAACTTGCAGATTTTTTCGAACGTCATGAAGATCGAATCAAAGATGATTTTGAGACATTTAGAAATATTGGTTTACATGTTGAAATAAAGAAAAATCGCTATGCTATTATTCCCGATAAAGAATTCAAGGAATTAAGTTATTTACAAGAACTTACAGAAGGGGAGCGAGCGATTATCAGTAAAGCCTTGTATAAAGAAAAGGGAACGAAAGAGGCTGAGGCAATTAATAGAAAATTGGCTAATTTATTTAATTTTCAAAAACTAGGATTAAGGGCATTACGTAGACCTGCACTTGATAGAATCGATATACTCCAATTAGCAAAAAAAGAAAACAAACAGGTGATTTTGGAGAATTATCGAAGTAATAGTAGTAATGAAGTAAGGAATCGACACATTGAGGTTTTTCGGATTGATACGGCGTTGGATACTATTCAGGCGGTAGATATAGATGAAATAAAAAAGGGCAAAGATGGCTTAGATGTAATTAAACATTTTAGGCTTTCCAGAATTGATAGAGTATTGATGACCCAAAATAAATGGCAACATAGAAAACTACATATTCAACAGGCTACAGATGTCTTTAGAATTGCCAATGAAAATCAAGTGAGGGTTCATTTGAGAATAAACGTACAAGCCTATAATTATCTTCACGAGAACTATCCTAAAGCCCTAAGTGAAATTCACCCCTCTTCTGATCCTAAATGGTGGGACTTTGAAACGGCCATAAACGCAGATTTTTACGGTTTAACCAATTTTATTATGGCTAATTCTGCTCATGTAGAAATTGTATATCCTGCTGAATTAAAGGAAGTTATAAGGAGGAAAGCACTTTCGTTAATTGAAAAATTAGGCTAAAATTTAATTTTAAAAAACACCTCTTCGAAAACTAGGGTGATTTTCACCCTACACCCACCTCTAACTTTGTAGCATCGAATAAAAGGAAATAGAATGGAGCTTAGCCTTTCTATAATCCTTCATTTTTAACCTAGAGGATTTTTCCAAACGGTTAAATCCTAAAATCTATTAAGATGCTACTATCTAAATCTGCTGCAACCGCAGCAACAGCCACCCCTATGTCCAAAATCATCATTTCTGACTGGACGGACTTGTAAATTGCAACAAGGCTTACCCTGCGGTTTAGGTAGGGTAAGCTACTTTCATTTGCTTTATTTTTTTAGTTAACCAATCTTTATACATGACATTCTTATTTTGATCTAATTCATTCTGATACTTCGAAATCTTCAAGGGAGAATTAGATTTAACCTCAAGTCGAATGAGTTGAACAAAAAGGCGAGCAAAGGTTAGGTAACTTTCTAGTCTATCAGGCGGTATCTTTGTTTGTTTTTTGATATAACCGACAAAACTTTTAACCAAACTTTCAAGAATTTGGTAAAGTCCCTCGTCTTGAAATTGCTCTTTTTGCCATTTTTCGTAAATGATACGAAGTTTGAGGGTCTTTATTTTAATGATAGTTGGTAGGGAAGAGGTCGGTTGTTTTTCTGCTTTTAAAATCCAAGTATGAGCGGTCTCAAATTCAGCTTGTAGAAAGAAATAGAAGGCATAGACCTGAGCGAAGACCGCATCACGGATTAAAGGAGAAAGTTTGGATTTGAATTTTTTTAAAAAGCTTAAAGTCCATTCATTTTGACCAGCATAAAAACCAACGGTGGCAATATTCGCATATTCGACTGCTCTCATGCGGTCATTGATTAGGAGTAATTCTTTTTCGATGGCGAACTGATATAACAAAAAACTTTCGGTTGCATATAAATTCAAATCTGATTTTAAATGTTGATTACAGAAGTTATTCAACAATACAAATATATCCTGCGCATCGGTTTTTGGTAGTAGGGCAAATTGCTCAAAAAAGAGTTGTTTTAATGCCATAAAATCTGCTCTTTCATTCGACTGTTGCATTTGGATAGCTGCTAACCAAAATTTGGTTATTAGGTCTTCCTTTAGGACAGAATGTTCTTTTATCATTAGGATAACAGGTGCTACGTAAGCTAGCTTAAAATCATTTTGGCGAATGACTTTGGAAGAATTATATTCTAAAATAAAATTTAGTTTTTGTTGGAGGTAAAAGAGGTCTAAGTGTTCGTTTGCCTTTTGAAAATGGCTACTATCTCCGCTGATTTTTTCCGTATTTACGTCTGACCAAAGTTCGTTGTGTAAGGTAAATAGTTCTAAATGTTCATTTAAAGATAAGTGAGCTTGATTACCGATTTCCTGAATTAACTGCTCACTTTCTTTAGCGTAATTGGATGCATTGCGTTGTTTGAGGCTTTGCAGTAATAATTGTTGTTTCAAAGTGGGGTGCTCTTCTATGTCCTTATAGATGAGGAAGTCTTCTAAAAGTACTTTCAACCGATGAGTAATTGTCCTCAATTTTGGCGTATCAATAGTTTCTCCATCAAACAAATGCCGACAAATAATTGCTCGGCGCAACCGATTGGAAGTATAGGTAGGAGCGAATCGTTTGACATAAAAAAACAATTGAACTGCGTCCTTATCCAATGCCTTAGAGAAACGTTGGGCATACTTTGGAAACGCTGTTAAATCGCTACTCGTCAATACTTTATATAATTGTAGGAGTTTGCTTTGATGCACTAAATAGAGTTTGAAAGGTTGGAAAATACTATTTTAAATCGCCTAACTTGGCGTAAGTCAAGAATTTATAATTTTATTTAATTTGTTGATTATTAGTTATTTATAAGATTTTTTGCGCTAATAACTTGACTAAAGTAGAGAATTTTGATGATAAAATAGATTAGATTTTTATTTTATATTGTAGTATCATTGTTTTATTTATCAATAGAAATTTCACGCTATGCGCATTTACTTACACCTTAGCCCAAATACGGAGATTGTTCCGTTCAATTATCAACAAAGTCTGGTGGGGGCGTTTCACAAGTGGTTGGGAGAGAATCAATACCACGATGATATTTCGCTTTATTCTTTATCGTGGCTCAAAGGTGGTCAAATGCGTCGAGATAAAAAGGGCTACGAATTTAGAAATGGAGCCGATTTTTTTGTTAGCGCACCTCACCAAGACTTATTACAAGACCTCATTAAAGGGGTATTTGGTAAAGGCCCTGAAATTAGATGGGGTATGAAAGTCCAACAAGCAACTATGGCGGTCACCCCCGAATTCGGCAATACGCAACGCTTTTTTACAGAAAGTCCTGTCTTCATCAAACGGAATCGAGTGGATGAAGAAGGACAACAGTTTTTCTTTCCTTCCGATGCCGAAGCAAATGGGTATATGACCGAAACGCTGCAAAAGAAGTTAGCAGTAGCTGGTCTTTCGACCGATGTTTCCGTAGTATTTGACCCTGCTTATAATAATCCAAAAATCAAAATGATTCAGTTTAATGGGATTGATTTGAAGGCGACTTTTTGTCCTGTGATTGTGGAAGGAGATGCGGCTGCGGTGGGGTTTGCTTGGGATGTGGGGGTTGGGAATTCGACGGGGATTGGGTTTGGGGCTTTGCGGTAGAGTTTTTATGCCATTTATATTTGAGAACTTAAGTACCAAGTCACAATTATCTATAAGTAATTTTAGTTTCTTTTTTCCTTTAGCGTCGTTAAAAAAAGTCGATAGAGCGAAGGCTATACCGAAGTTTTTTGCCTTGCTAAAGAAAAAAAAAATTCTAAAATTTTACTTATACCTAATTATCACTTGGTACTTAATTGTATTTATTATAGTTTTTGATTAAGTTTGAATAAAACTTCTTAATTGCACCTTATTGGAATTGAAACTTAACTTGAGATAAAAATTTTCTCAATAATTGCACCTAAAAGGAATTGAAACATGATAGATTATAAAAAACACATAACTATTGAGGCAGGAAAAAGAAGTGGAAAGCCTTGTATTCGTGGTATGCGAATTACCGTTGGGGATATTTTAGGGTATTTAGCATCGGGTATGTCAATGGAAGAAATTCTTGAGGATTTTCCAAGATTAAATAAAGATGACATATTAGCTGCCTTAGCTTATGCGGCGGATGCGCAGAATAATAGAGCTATTTTGAAATCGGCTGCTTAGATAAGCCCCAATAAATTTTTTAAATAAAAAATAATTTATATTTGATTCAAAATTCATTTTTTACCAATGTTTATAGTAGTAAAATTATCTTTCAATGATTTTAGTTGATGAAAATTTATCCTATAGAATATCTTCTATCTTAAGAAGAACTTACGAAGGTATTGTCCATGTTTCAGATGTTGGCCTAGCGGACGAAGACGACTTGATATTATGGGAATATGCTTTAAAAAACGGTTTAACCGTATTGACAAAGGATGCTGATTTTGTACGTATCCAACAAATCAATGGTTTTCCACCCAAAATCATTTTGCTAAAAAGTGGAAATACGCCTACGAAATATGTTTTGGGAATATTAAAAGCGATGGAAGTAGAAATAAAAAGTTTTATAAATACAAAGGAACTTGGATTATTAGAAATTATATAGTTCGTTTCAATCCATGATATCGGAATTGAAATATGTTTATAGTTGTTTCAAGTATCTTTTTCTTAATTGCACCATTCATGGATTTAACCTTTCTCCAGCTTTATGGAGAAGGTTTTTTTACGCTCAATTTTCAGAAATATAATATAAATCACCAATAAATAATGAGTTTAGACACCGTCTTAGCAATTGGAAAAGAGTTAAAAAACTCAAAAAACAATTTAAAACACTTTAAGTACGTAAATCCTTTGCCAAAAAATAACAAAGGAGAATACGCCGCTTTTTGTATATCTATTCCCATTAAAGATGATTTTACTATTGATTGGAATAGCATACAAAAAGTGAGAGAGAGTGAACTGGAACATCTTTATTATTTGAAATATAAATCTTCAGATAGAGATAGTCTAGTGAAATATATATTTGGTGATATTTATTATCAACAGATTAGTAAAATAAGTAAAAATGGAAGTATAGCCAAAAGTGAGGGAGGCTATTTTCGTTTAGGTAATCCTGAATCTATACCTGCTTTTAGAAAAAACTCTTTTGATAGAGGTCAATTAGATTTTGAGGATATTACTAAATCTTACAAAGGAAAAGTACTCAATAATTTCAGACTAAATTTAGCTAATGAGTTACCTGTTTTAGAAAAAATGTTAGGCAACATTTCAGGTGTTGAGGCTTACTTTGAATCTTTTGTAAAAGATAATAATGACTTTTTAGCTTATTTGAATCACAAGGAACTCTTTTCAAAACACGCCTTAGCACAAATTTATAATAAGACAAGTATTTCAAAAAGTCTAAAAAAGCTAGGTTTAAATAAGCCCTTGGAGGAATTTACAGAACACGAAAAACAGCAATTACTGGCTTTTGATTATGGCGAAATTTTCATCCATTTTGAATTTCCAAATGACAAGCATTGGTACGAGTTCGAAGAAGAGTTAAAATTGATTACTGATAAAATGCTGGCAGATTTTGTAGAAAAATCTGATGAGGGGTTAGTTTTTAAAAAGACTTTATACAAAACAATATGCTCAGGTGACAAGTCAAATGATTGGCAGTTTCCAAATTTTTCAGTTGACAATAAGCACAAATCTAAAGCTTTTTCCAATGAAGAAATTTTAAATCTATTTTATGCTATCAATTATTCAGGAATTGGACGAACTATTTCTGGGACAGATATAAAAATTATTGTTTTACCAAAAGGAGATAATCTAAAGGCGGAAGATTACGAAGATTTTTTAGTTAGTAAAGATGAAAATAGTATAAAAAAAGCAAATGAAAAAGACGACAATTTTGATGATTTTGGAGAACCGCTTTTTGAAAATTTAGACAATAAAGAAAATGATAAAATAACGTCCTTTGATGTGATTTTTTGTAAAAAAGGAGGTACTTCTTCACCCGATGTTGATTTATTAGAAATATCAGGCATTCGAGAGAGTAACATTAAATTGGTTCGGCAAAGATTTGAGACTATTAGTTCAGAATTGGCGATAAAACGAAAAATTTATTTACGTACTCAAAAAAATCTTCCACCATTCAAATTAGAATTTTGCTTTAGAAATATTCTAGGCGACCCACTATTTGACCAGAAATCGGGCAAAGTTAGGATGAAAACCAATCCTAGATATCAATCCCATATTTTAAAGACCTTACCATTAATTTATACAGAGAATTACTTTGTGGATGGAACTTTATTACCTGCTTTTATTAGAAATATAGAATATAGCATTAGGTCAAGAGATAACAAGTTTGGACTCTTAAAATTTGACCTAGAATACCTTTTTAAAATTCAAAATTCACCAAAAGATAAATTTAAAGAAATGACAGATTCAGCAAGCTATCAAATTGGTAAACAACTTGGACAGTTATCCAAACCCTTGAAAGACCAGATTAAATCATTTGAGAAAAGTTATGTTGGTTTCATTACACGTAGAGCTGCTACCAAAGAAGATTGCATTAAGCTCATTAACGATATTGACGAAAAATTAACTAGAAATGCGAAAAAGAACAGATGGGGAGAATTGACTGCTAATACCAGAAAAAAAATTGTAGCAATAGATAAGACTGATTATAATAAAGAATATCTCGCATTTGGTTTTCTTGAGGGCTATTTTACTTATGAAGAAAAGGGAAGTGACCCTAAAAAATTCTACAAAAACCTAAGAAAATTAGTAGAAGATTTTAAAGGTAATGAAAAACTAGAAAATACGATTAATCAAATTATTTCAATCTTAGATACTGAAGAAAACGCTTAACTCATTCATTAAATAAAAAATAAATAAAATGGAAAGTTCCAAGAACATTCAACACAAATCAGAAATCCTTTTTTTATACGAGGCTAGTTATAACATTCCTAATGGTGACCCTTTTACAGGTGAACAACGCTATGACGAAGAGACTAAAAAAATATTGGTTAGTGATGTCCGAATGAAACGTTTTGTACGTGATTATTTAGCTGATAAAGGACAAGAAATTTATGTTATGAACGATAAATCTGCTGCCTCTGACGGTGGAAAAGAATCGGGTTCTGCAGCTAGGATTAAATCTTTAGAAAAATCAACTGATAAAGATACTTTAGCACAGGCTAAAAAAGCGGGGGGTAAAAAATTTAGTGTTTCAAGATACGTAATGAAAAAATGTATTGATGTTCGACTGTTTGGGGGTATTTCTACTGCCAAAAGTGATGCAATTAATATGACAGGTCCAGTACAATTTGCACTATTAAATCCTTCTTTAAATAAAGTGAATTTACGGATGCATCAAAATACTACCGTTTTTTCTTCTAGTGCTGAAAAATCTCAGGGTTCTATTGGAACCACTTCATTAGTGCCTTACGCTTTAGTAAATATTCATGGTTGGGTCAACCCTAGTGTAGCGAAACATACAGGACTTTCCAATGAAGATTTAAAAACGATGTTTGAAGGGTTATGGTATGGAACAAGTGGAGAAGGTAGTTCTCATTCTAGAAGTAAAGTTGGTCAAAATTCAATTTTGTTATTAGAAATTGTTTATGCAGAGACGAAGAAAAAAATCTACGGTGTAGATAGATTGATTGATTTGCAACCT
>CALDTJ010000248.1 GCA_937924145.1 uncultured Saprospiraceae bacterium | reverse complement strand
CCAACTGCACAAAAATGTCTTTTCCCCAACCAATCCTCTACAATCTTTAGTTCTTTCTCATAATCTGCCTTCACAGAACAAGGATGTAAACCCATCATTGCAAAGAAAATTTCTGGATAAGCTGCCTCCAAATCTAACATCGCTTCGTGCGTCTCACTATCAATAGCTGGTAAATAAAATTTTTCTACACCTGCCGCTATTGCTCTGTCAATTGTTGCAGTTCGATCGTTTTCAAACTGTTGCACATATAAGTGCGTGTGCGTATCTATTAGTTGCATATATATATGTCCAGTGATTTTAAATCTCAATATCAAAGATGCGAAATAACGATAAATTGTTGGGTTACCGTTTAGTATAATCCTTATTTTTTTTAGGATTCGGTACTTTTCAAGCATTTAGAGGTAGCAAAAAAATACAAGGAAGTAATTAATAATCAAAAATTAATAAACTCTAGTGCCTCATTTTTTCAATAAAACCAACACATACTAGTTAAATAAATATTTGAAAATCAGTCTATTATGCCTAAAATCAAATGTCGGCTATTGGCTTAACTAAACATTAACGTACTGATCGAAGAGGTAGTGAAGCATAGATATTTTAAAATCTGTACCTTTATATTACTATTCTCTACAATTCGTCCATTTTTTATCTATCCACAGCGAGCCCCGTGCAAAATTTAGATCATCTTTGATTAAAAAATTAATCACTTTTCTGTAGTAGCCAAGCTGCTATGACCAAAACCGATTTTACATGAAGAACATTTACCTCCTTGGTATCTTCCTGCTTGGAAGTGTACTATCGTTTGGACAAGCCTGTCCTCCAACCAATACCCCATTACAATTAACCATCCCCCAACCAGCCTTTTGTAATGAAGATCAGGTGTCTTTTAGTACAAATGTCGATGCCGTCAATTATTTTTGGCATCCAGGAGAAGGCAGTACATTTGCTACAACTACCCCTAGTTTTTCTTTTACTTATGCCAATGCAGGAAGGTATGAAGTATTATTAGTAGTAGACTACGGCAATAATTGCCAAGATAGTGTTACCGCAGCAGTAGAGATTATAGCCTCTGCGGTAGATTTTGATTTTACTGTCGATAGTTTGACCGTAGCCTTTGATGCCGATACTTCTCAATATATCGATACTTATTTCTGGGATTTTGGAAATCAATTAACGGGTTCGGGAGCATCTGTCATTACCCGTTATCCAAATTTTGGAGAGTATCCTGTAACCCTATATACTTCTGGCGTTTGTCCACCCGATTCGACCACACAATTTATTATCCTTTCTCCAACAACAACTAATACAGAAACCAATTGTGGTGATGGAATTGATAACGATGGAGATGGGGATATAGACTGCTTAGATAGTGATTGTGCCTGCGATATGGACAACGACGGAACGATTGCCTCCGAAGATCCTGACGATAATAACCCCTGTGTACCAAATAGTGAGGTCGATGCTTGTCAAAACAATACCAATCCGCAAATTTTCGAAGATTTTCCTTTTCTACTAGATTTAGTTGATCCCAATAATTGTACAAGAGAAGAAATTTCAGTTTATAAAAGCGGCAGTTTTTTCTATATTTTGGTAGAAACACCATTGAGTACGAAGCTGTATTTCCAGACAGGTCAATTTTATTGTGAAACGACTCCGACCTATAATTGTGTTGAGGCTTACAATTTAGGAGATCCAGTCAACATCTGGACTTGTGGAAATCCTAATATTGTAGACACCGATCAAGATGGTACAACCTCAGATATTGATCCGGATGACAATGATCCTTGTGTGCCAGATGAAACAGTTGGCGTATGCATCCAAGACAAAGATGGAGATGGCGTTTTTTCAGATACAGACCCCAATGATAACAACCCGTGTGTGCCAGATAACTCGGTAGCCAACTGCGATACTACGGTTATTGCTATTCCTGAAATATTCAATGATTTTCCTTGGTTACTTGATCTAGTAGACCCGACAAACTGTAGCACTGAAAAGATCACAGTATATCAGTCAGGAGCATTCAATTTTATTTTTGTAGAATCTGACGAAAGTGGTATTTTATACTTTGAAACAGGTAGTTTTTATTGTCAATCTGCGCCCAATTTTGATTGTGTCGCAGCCTATAATTTAAGTGACCCAATTGCCACTTGGACTTGTGAATCAACCAACATCGTTGATAAAGACAATGATGGATCTCCAGCAAGTACTGATCCAGATGATAATGATCCTTGCATACCAGACGAAACAGTCGGAAATTGTATACAAGACAAAGATGGAGATGGTACTTTCTCAGATATAGATCCTGACGATAATAACCCTTGTGTACCAGACAATACGGCTTCCAATTGTGATACAATTACTATCCAAGTTCCTGATTTTTTCACAGATTTTCCTTGGTTAAATGACCTAGTCGATCCTACGAACTGTACTGATGAAAAAATCTCCATTTATCAATCAGGCATCTTCAATTTCATCTTTGTAGAATCAGATGCTGGTGGTATTCTTTATTTTGAAACAGGCAGTTTTTATTGTCAATCCGCCCCTAATTTTGATTGTGTAAGTGTTTATGGCTTAGGCAATCCAATAACTGTGTGGAGTTGTAGCAATCCTAACATTTTAGACGCAGATATGGATGGTGTTTTTTCTGATGTAGATCCAGACGACAATAATCCTTGCGTACCTAACGAAAGAGCAGACAACTGTATCAGTGACAAAGACAATGATGGCGTTTTATCAGATGTTGATCCTGATGATAATAATCCTTGTATTCCTGACAATACTGCGAGTGCTTGTGATACGACCGCAATTCCTTTACCTGAGTTATTTGAAGCATATCCGTTTTTATATGACTTGTTTGATCCGCTAAGTTGTACAGATGAAGTGGTTAAAGTTTACGATTTGGGACCTTATGCTTTCTTATTTGTAGAAAATTCAGAAGGTGGAAATTTATATTATGAAACAGGTGCTTTCTATTGTAGTAGTACCCCAACTTATGATTGTGTGGCAGCTTACAACCTTGGAGAACCTACCGATATGTGGGCGTGTAAAGCGGACACCGTTGTCGTCGAACCACCTGTCCTACCGGACTGTTCTAAGCATTCAGGAACAATTGTCTTTTTAAACTGTAATGGTCAACAATTCTTTATGATCGAAACGAATGAAGGTGAGTTATTGGATATTTATTTCGCAGAAGGTGTCGAATTCAATTATTTTGAAGGGCAGTTGGTCAATTATGATTTTGTAGATGCTGCTTTTGACTCTCCTTGTGCTTTGGCGGATAAAGCAGTAACGATTACTTGTATTGAAGAAATTAGAAATAATAATGGTGAAGGCCCTGCCCTATTTGAAGAATACACGTTCTTGTATAATTTAATCAATCCAACTACCTGCTCTGCTTCAGAAAAAGTAACGGTTTATACTTCTGGTGCTTTCAATTATTTATTCGTAGAATCTGCAATGGAAAGTGCCTTATATTTCCAAGATGGAAGTTTCTTTTGTTTGCAAGCATCAAATTATGATTGTGTAGCTGCTTATGGTTTTGATGAATCCAATATTACAGATAGCTGGACTTGTGGACAAGCAACATTTGCACCTCCGATTACAGACAAACAAAGTTTATCAACAAGTCCAATCATTGAGCAAACGTTTTCTTTAAAAGCGGCACCAAATCCCGCTCAAAATCACCTTTGGGTAACCATCAATAGTCCAAAGATTCAAACTTTACAACTTAGACTGATGGATAGAACGGGGCGGACGTTAATCACAAATCCACAAACCGTAACTAAAGGACAGCAACGAATTCCACTTTCTTTGGAAAATATTGGAGGTGGGATGTATTATCTTATTTTACAAAATACAGAAACGGGTGATAGTCAGGTAGAAAAAATTGTGGTGCTAAAAAAATAGAATTTTTAAACCACTACTTGTGCCGTATGACTATCGGCAAAGAAATAAAGGACACAAAAGAAAATTCACAAAGAAATATTTATAAAAACCTTTGTGAAAACTCTTTGTGCCCTTTGTACCTTTGTGGTTCAAAAAAAGAATAATTAGAATCTAGAATAGATTTAAATCTAATAGAATTGTAATTATTATTGAACCAAAATTTAAATGGATAAGTTAATCTTGCAATTAGCTTATCCATTTTTTATTGAAAATACCAACTATGCAACTCAGCGAAATATACATCTACCCAATCAAATCTTTGGCAGGCATCAAAATCGAACAATCCAAAGTCACCTTAAGAGGGCTAGAAAATGATCGACGATTTATGCTAACTACGCCAGACGGCACTTTTCTAACCCAAAGATCCATTGCAGAAATGGCTTTAATAAAAATGAAAATTGAAGGGGACAATTTGCATATTTGGCATAAAAATCAAGCAGCGGATACTCTTACTGTTCCATTAAAACCTACTCAATTTATAGGAACACAACCAACCGAAGTTTGGGGCCATCCATGTGTAGGCAATATTTTAGAGCAATCAATTAATCAATGGTTTAGTGAAAAATTAAATACGCCTTGTCAATTAATTTATATGACGGAGGAAAGTTTGCGACCAGTAGAAGAAAAACATCGAAAAGCAGGCGAGATTGTTAGTTTTGCAGATGGTTATCCCTACTTAGTTTTAGGTCAATCTTCGATGGATGATTTGAATAATCGTCTAGAAAATCCAGTTGATATTAATCGTTTTAGAGCTAACTTAATTTTCACAGGCGGTAAACCTTTTGAAGAAGATCAATGGAAATATTTTACCATTGGCGATCTAACTTTTAGAGGAACTAAACCATGCGCTAGATGTCAAGTCCCAAATATCAATCAAGAAACTGCCGAAATAGAAAAAGAACCCAATCGAACCTTAGCAAAATTTCGAAGATTTAAGATTAATGAAAAAAATAAGATTTTATTTGGGATGAATACGTGCTGGGAGCAGGAGTTATCAGATGGGCATGATGAATTGAAAATTGGGGATGCTGTTACTCTAGTTTAAAAGATAATTTCATTATAAAGAAAGAGGTGCTAGTAAAGCACCGCTTTCTGTAAGCAGGAGATGCTTTGGAAGGATCTCCTGCTTTTATTTTAACAAAAAAAGACCGTTCCCAACTCAATGGAAACGGTCTTTTTTATTTTTAGCAAGGTAACTAGTTACTAATCAACCAATCACCAATCACTAAATTACTTAGACTCTTCTGGCTTGTTTACGATACCTTTGATCGTCAAGAAAGTTTGAGCTGGGTTAGTGTTAGCAGTAATAGTAACACGCTTAGATTGGTTACCAGACTTATTGCTAGAATCAAATTGTACTAAGATTTCGCTAGTTTCTCCCGGTGCGATTGGCTCTTTTGGCCATTCAGGAACCGTACATCCACAGCTACCTTTTGCATTACTAATGATTAATGGCTCAGAACCAGTGTTCTTAAATTTATAGCCATATTGTACTTTTTCACCAGAAGTTACTGTACCGTAATCATACTCTAAGTTGTCAAAAGACATAGAAGTAGTAGGACCTGCAGGTACTGCTGGAGCAGCAGGTGTAGCTGGCGCAGCAGCTGGAGTAGCAGGAGTAGCTGGAGTTGGATTAGCCTCAACAGCTTGACGAGCTTGGTCTCTTACAGCTGCGTCACCGCCACCACAAGCAACCATGAATAAACTTGCTACCATAAGGCTCAAAAAAGCAATTCTTAATTTCATTTTAACTTAATTTGTGTGATTATAAAATATTGATTTACTAAAGCAAATAAATAATTAGGGCCTTAGCATAAAAATCAATGAAATTCCTAAAATATATTTTCAAACGTTTGATACTATCTCATTGTTCGAATGCAAAAATAACGTTTTTTAGAAATCTCTAAAACATTGTTTTTGTATTCTTTCTTACAAAGGTAGTACCAAGGCATCCTAAATGCACTTTATGAAGTTTGAATTTTTGTTAATCAGATGTTAATCTATTTGAAGATATGTAAAGGACACAAAAAAATAAATTTATCTATTCCATTTTAGTTTAAAATATCTAAAAGCGGACCAAAAAAAATGATCGATATTATAAATCAAAATTATAGAAAACTAATATTTTTTGTCTCGTCTATAATGTAAGGTGTGATTTTTTATAAACAGTGTAGGTAATTAGTCAATAAGAAGCTTAAGGCCTAATGTTTCTATTAGTCAAAATATTCGCAAGTAAGTAAAATATATGTATAGCAATGCTACTCAACAATTCAACCAGTAACCGTTAGACTCAACTTTCTCGCTTTTTCTCTATAAACCATCAATTGTGGTTTATCCAAATAAGACTAGTAATCAACTTTTAAATACAAATGGTTAGACTACTCGTCTACATATTCGAATGCAGTAATATTGGTCGCACAAATCTGACCACGGTCATTTTCTACTACTTCGAATTCCACTTCTTCTTTTTCATAAAGTGTTTTGTAGCCTGAATCTAATACTTCATTAATGTGTACGAAAACATCTTTTCCGCCGCCTTTGCGCTTGATGAATCCATATCCTTTTTCCAGACTAAACCATTTAACAGTACCTTCTAACATATATTATTACTAAATTTTTGATGTGACTTAATTTATACAAACCATAGAATTAGTAGCGTAAAATTTTACACGAACTTTTAATGGTGATATACCTATTTTAAGTCTTATTGATATAAAAAGAATTGCAAATATAAGGGTAATAAGAAATTGGGAAGTGATTATTCTTCAATATAAATTATTATTTACAGCTTTGAACGCTATTTTTCTTTAAAAAACGGACTATCCGACAATTATCTTGTTAATATTATACTTATTTATGACGGCAAGATTCCATAATAGTAACGAGAATAGCAACTCGAAGTTCATTTTTTTTAAAGGAACTCGATTTTTTTTATAAAAAACTAGCATCAAAAGAAAATGGAAGAATATCTTTCGCTGATTTGAAAATATAAATCGGTCCTTTTTCACCTCTAATAACTAGCTTAATCGGCTTTTTTTGTCGAAACTCTTGTTCACATAATGCCTGCCGACAAGAGCCACAAGGCATGGCAGGTTGGTCGATAATTTGGTTCGGAGCCTTGACCGTAATCGCCATAGATTTTATGGGCACATTCGGGTGTTCTGACGCTGCCGCAGATAAAGCGACTCGTTCCGCACAAAGACACATGGGATATGCTGCATTTTCTTGGTTACTTCCACCGACCATTTTACCGTTAGTCAATAAGATGGAAGCGCCGACTTTAAAGTTTGAATAGGGAGCATAGGCATGATCTAGACTAGTCGTAGCTAAAGCTAATAAGGAGCGTTCCTTTTTAGACAAACTCGACTTCTTTTTAACTTCATTCCATTCTAGGTTTAACTGTTTGTTAGGCATAGTAACTGTTTTAGAGCTTTGAAAAAATAAGTCAGAATATTAACATCTATTATAAAAAATCATATAAAGTTGACACAAAAGTAGCAAGTAAAATTTTGCATTTTCGCTTTATTTATCGTTATATTGAGGTCTCAGCCAATAAATTTTAATTACAAATCAATTTAGTTCCTATTTAGGGTAAAATTGATCTAAAGTCTTGAAAACTAGTGTAAATGAATAATATTTTGGTCATAGGTGCAGGTAGATCTTCGGCAGCTTTAATAGATTATTTGTGCAAATATGCCGCAGAGCATAATTGGTTTATTACAGTAGCTGACGGAAACCTAGATGTAGCGAAAAGCAAGGTTAAAAATCATCCGAATGCACGAGCTATTTGGCTAGATGTGTCCAAAAATAATGATCGAAAAGATCACTTAGCTAGAACGGATGCTGTCGTATCTTTGTTACCTGCGCATTTACATCTAGAGGTGGCTCATGACTGCATTAAGTTTCAAAAGCCGTTTGTCACTTCTTCTTATGTCTCTAGAGAAATGTATCGCTTAGGGGACGAGGCTAGAGATAGAGAATTAGTCTTTACTGGAGAACGAGGATTAGATCCTGGCTTAGAACATATTGCCGCTAAAAAACGGCTAGATGATATTCGGGCGATTGGTGGCAAAGTAACAGGTTTTAGATCGTATGGCGGAGGTCTAGTGGCTCCTCAGCATCTAAAAGACAACCCTTGGAAATTTAAATTTACATGGAACCCCAGAAATCTAGTTTTAATGGGGCAAGGTACTGCTCAGTATTTAGAGAAAGGTAAGAAAAAATATATTCCATATCATCGGCTTTTCAACTCTTACAAGACGGTCAATATTGAAGGCGCAGGAGAATTCGAAGCTTATGCCAACCGAGATTCTTTGTTGTACAAAGATGTATTTGGTTTGTCAGATGTACCCAATATTTATCGAGCGACACTTCGGTATCCAGGCTTTTGTGATGGTTGGAATGCCTTGATTCAAATTGGTTTAACCGATGGCTCCTACCCTATTTTAGATTCTGAAAAAATGTCTTTTCACGAATGGATGGAAGCCTACTTACAAGACGAACCAGGAGGTTCCGTCAAAGAACGAATGGCTAATAAATTGAAAGTCAAGACGCACTCAAAAGTAATTAAACAATTGGAGTGGTTAGGTCTATTTAGTAAGCGAAGAATCAAATTTTCAAGAGCGACTCCTGCCTTACTATTAGAAACCGTTTTGATGGATAAGTGGACGCTAAAGCCCAAAGAAAAAGATCTTATTCTAATGCAACATGAATATGACTATATCCTAGACGGAGAACGTAAAACATTAATTTCTACCCTAAAATTAGAGGGAAAGAATGGACAAAATACTGCATTGGCAAAAGTAGTCGGCCTACCAATGGCAATCATGCTCAAGCAAGTAATGAAAGGCGAATTGACAGAATTAGGCATGGAAGCACCAATGAAAAAAGAAATTTACGACCCCTTATTAAAAGAAATGGAAAGCTACGGCGTCGTTTTTAAAGATAGGCATGTTTAAATGGTTTATTCTTCAACTCCTCTCGATTATTAAAAGAGGCAATCAGTTTTCAGTTCAGAGTTAGACAAAACATTAAAAAATAGCGTTCTTTGTGGAGTTAAAGACAATTATTCGAGAATATTTTTTTTAAAAATCTCGTTTTAAAAGTCTAACTATTCTAGCCGTGTACCAAATACCGTACACCGTGTACCGTTCAAACAACACTGCATTTAATGAAATTGATAAAATATACTTTCCTTTTATTATTACTACTCATAGGAATAACCGACACTTTCAGTCAAAAATACTCCAACGAATTTTTATCAATCGGCATAGGCGCTAGAGCAAGAGGTATGGGAAATGCAGCGGTGGCTAGTACCAATTCCGTCATGGCAGGATACTGGAATCCTGCGGCATTAGGCACCTTAGATTTGAAAGGGCCACAATTTGGCGCTATGCACACAGAACAATTTGCTGGCGTTGCCAAATTTGATTATTTGGGGGTTGTCTTACCTGTCGCTAATAAAGATAGGATGTTTGGCATCTCGCTCATTCGATTTGGCATTGATGACATTCCGAATACCTTAAGTTTATTTGAAGCAGATGGAACCATAAATTATGACAACATCGTTCCTTTTTCTTCCGCAGATTATGCTTTTCTAGGTAGTTTTTCTCAAAAATTAAAGACCAAAAAAGGAAGTTTATATGTAGGTGGAAATGTAAAAATAGTCTATCGACAAATAGGATCTTTTGCCAATTCGTTTGGTTTTGGGTTAGACGCTTCCGCACTTTATTTTGGTAAAAAATGGCGGATAGGTTTAGTATTAAAAGATGCCACGAATACTTTCAACGCCTGGTCTTTTAACCTATCGGATGAAGAAAAAAATGTCTTGTCTCTTTCTGGCAATGATTTACCGATTAACTCCGTCGAAAGGACTAAACCTCAAATTACTTTAGGCATCGCTAAACCTTTTGTATTAAACGATAATTGGGATTTACTAGCGGAAATAGATTGGATAGCTACGACTGATGGCCAACGAAATACATTAGTTAGTGCTGATCCAATCAGTTTAGATGTAGCAATTGGCGCAGAATTAGACTTTAAAGATTTAATTTTTCTCCGCTTAGGTTTCAATAATTTTCAAAAAGAAAGCAATTTTGACACTAAGGATTTCTTGACGGTTCAACCCAATTTAGGGATAGGCTTAAAGATTCAGCAATTCAAAATTGACTATGCTTTTACGGATGTTGGGGAGCAAAGAAATCAGACTTATTCTCATGTTATTTCTCTGATTTTTAATTTGAAGAAGTAGTACTTTATAAACAAAGTTTTGATAGAAAATCCCGTAGGGCTTGAACTTG
>CALDTJ010000247.1 GCA_937924145.1 uncultured Saprospiraceae bacterium | reverse complement strand
TTTTACTAAAGATGATTTGCGTCATTTGATTAATGGCGATATGGAGAAATGCTTTGAGGATATTGGCTATTTTGCCAATGGTCGAAACCCTTCTTTACGTTTGCCACCTGAAAAAATATTGATGATTGATCGAATTCAGTCAGTAGATATTCGAGGAGGGGCTTATGGTTTAGGATATATCGTGGCGGAGAAAGATTTAGCACCTGATGATTGGTATTTTCCTTGTCATTTTAGAGATGATGAAGTATTAGCAGGATCGCTGCAAGCAGAAGGTGGTGGTAATTTATTGCGCTTTTTTATGTTGTACTTAGGTTTACAACGATTGGTAAAAGATGCTCGATATCAACCTGTTTTTGACTTGCCACAAAAGGTCAGATGTCGTAAACAAGTAACACCAACGAAGGATACGAAGTTAGTTTATAAATTAGAAATTAAAGAAATCGGATTGATTCCTAATCCGTATGTGATTGGTGATTTAGAGATTATTTCTGATGGGGTAGTGACCGTTCATTTTGAAAACTTAGGATTACAACTGAGAGAAAAAGACAATCCTAGATATTTGGAAATAGCCGATTCTACTACGAAAAAAGAGAATGGAGTGGTTATTTCTCCAAGATCAGAAGGAGCGTTGATGAATGAATTAGATGTGACGACTTTTGCCTTAGATGATTTATCAAAATGCTTTGGGGAGGAGTTCGCTGTGTACGATGGAAGAACAGTTTCTCGACAGCCGAATACGGATTTACAAGTTATTTCTAGAATATTAAAAATAGATGGCGAAAGACATTTTTTCAAAAAGCCATCGACTTGTTATGCAGAGTATGATGTACCTGTAGATGCGTGGTATTATGAGCAAAATTCGGCAGTGACGATGCCTTATTCTGTTTTGATGGAAATTGCTTTGCAACCATGCGGTTTATTAGGTGCATATTTGGGTAGTACCTTGAAATTTCCTGATAAAAATCTGTATTTCAGAAATTTAGATGGTGATGGCGAAATGTTTGATTTGCCAACAGGCACCGACTTTAGAGGGAAGACGATTAAGAATAAAGCGATCTTAGCATCGTCTGTAGCTTTGGGAGGAACGATTCTACAAAACTATACGTTTGAGTGCTCGATTGATGGGCATGTGTTCTACAAAGGAAAGTCTTCTTTTGGCTTTTTCCCAGGAGAGGCATTGGCGTCGCAAGTTGGCTTGGACAATGGAAAAGATTTTCCTGCTTGGTATGTATCAGAAGGATTGACGACCCAAGATTATATGCAAATCAAGCTAGATTCTTTGTATGGTAAAATGAAATTATTCAAAGCACCTGCTGATAAACCACATTACAAACTAGCAGGAGATCAGCTACTTTTATTGGATAAACTAATTATTGCCAAAAATAGTGGACAGCATGGAAAGGGTTATATTCACGCCACTAAATATGTGAATACTTACGACTGGTTCTTCACTTGTCATTTTTACCAAGATCCTGTAATGCCAGGTTCGTTAGGCGTAGAGGCGATTTTACAAGCGATGCAAACTTTTGCTTTACAACAAGATTTAGGTAAAGACTTTGTTTCGCCTAAATTTGTACAGCTAAAAAATCATAAAACGATTTGGAAGTATAGAGGGCAAATCCTGTGGAAACCTGCGGAGATGAATTTAGAAGTACACATTAAAACGATTGAAAAACGAGGAGACCAATTGGCGATTATTGCAGATGCCTATTTGTGGAATGGGAAAATGCGGATTTATCAGGTGACGGATTTGGCTTTGGGGATTGAGGAGGCTTAGGCTGCCCCTTTTAATACTGGTATTTTGATTTTGTAGTATTCTTCTAACATTTTAAATAAGTTTTTAGTTAGTTCTTTTTTTAGATGAGTATACTGACGAACCATAAGAGAATCAATAGGCTCGCCACTTGATTCAATTATCTTATTAGTATTTTCAATAAGTTTAAGTTGGTCTATAATGGCCTCGGTTGGTGATATTTCATTAGTCATAAGTATTATTTTTGAAATTTGATTTTTAAGAATCCTTTGCGTTTATTTCGGTTTCGATTCTTAGAATAAAGGTCAAACCATTGTGTTCTTTGTTCTTCAGTTTTATGATTTAGGATATGATCTTTGGGATAATCCCTTACAAGATAAGCATCTATTCCTTCATCTTCCAATGAAAACGTCCAAAATTTGTTCAAAACTTTGTCTCCTCGTTTTTGATAAACTTCAAAATCTAGGAAGGTAACGATGTCAATATCTTTAGGATTTTCTTTTTTTGTGACAAAACTACCATTGATATATTGTTCAAAAAAAGGAAAAACTTCATCTTGAAAACGATAAATGTATCGTAAATAGTTCTCAAAAAGCCGTTTTCTTGTAGTAGATTTTGGAAAAGCGGTGACGAAATAAGATTCAAGGGTTGCTAGATTTACTTCGATTGCTTGATAAGGCGTGAGGTTTCCGAATTGGTCGAAAGATAGTTTTGTGTTGGGCATTGGTTGTGTGTTTGTTTTCTCAAATTTTCAATAAATTTAAGGAAACTTGCTGTAACGCCCAATTTTTATTAGTTTTGATAAAAA
>CALDTJ010000246.1 GCA_937924145.1 uncultured Saprospiraceae bacterium | reverse complement strand
AATCTATTAATAACATTCGCTCTGCTAATGTAAGCAACATGAGTGTTACCGTCAAAAACGGAAAAATTAATGAATACAGAGTAAGTTTAAAAGTAACTTTTGAGGTTAGTAGTTAATACTCCTTGAAAGTTTATCATAATTCAAAAAATAAGGTTGCAATTAAGGTTGTAGCCTTATTTTTTTATAAAAAAGAAAAAACTGTCAACATCTAAATCCGTGTGGAATCAAAATCCGTGTGGAATCAAAATCAGCACGCCTGCGCATGCGGGCGGGTCCGCGTGGAAAAAATCAACATCTATTTCCTCTCCTTTTTGAAGAAAATCTGAAGAATCCCAAATCCTTACTCCATTCCCAAAATATTCCTTAGTTTTAAGCATCCTTTTATCAAATAAAACCTCCTTCCAAAGAGGTATCTTTTTCAAAAAATAAGAATTATGACTGTAAGAAACTACCTATTTGGCTTTTTCCTACTACTAAGTTTCAATCTTAGTGCCCAGAAAAAAGCAAGTAACCCAATGTCCGAATCTACCTTCAAAGGGCTAAAACTTAGAAATGTTGGTCCAGCTTTCACATCAGGTAGAATTGCTGATATTGCCATTCATCCAGATAATGATAATGTTTGGTATGTGGCAGTAGGATCAGGTGGAGTGTGGAAAACAGAAAACGCAGGAACTACTTGGAACCCGATATTCGACGATCAGCCCGTCTACTCTACTGGTTGCATTACTCTAGACCCTAGCAATCCTCATACCGTTTGGTTGGGAACAGGAGAAAATGTGGGTGGTCGTCATGTAGGATTTGGAGATGGTATCTACAAAAGTCCAGATGGTGGAAAAACTTGGAAAAATATGGGCTTAAAAAAGTCCGAGCATATTTCCAAAATCATTATCCATCCTGACAACTCCAATGTAATCTGGGTTGCTGTACAAGGTCCATTATGGAGCAAAGGCGGCGAAAGAGGCCTCTATAAAACCACTGACGGTGGAAAAACTTGGAAAAAAACATTAGGAGACAGTGAATGGACGGGGGTCACTGATTTGATAATTGATCCACGAAATCCAGATTGGTTATACGCCGCTACTTGGCAAAGACACCGAACAGTTGCTGCTTATTTAGGTGGTGGTCCAAATTCTGGTATTCATAGAAGTACGGATGGTGGTGTGACTTGGGAAAAGCTAAAAACAGGTTTACCTGCTGGTAATATGGGTAAGATTGGATTAGCTATTTCCCCTCAGCAACCAGATATTTTATATGCAGCTATCGAATTAAATCGCACTAAAGGAGCCGTTTATCGTTCTTCAAATAGAGGTGCTTCTTGGGAAAAACGCTCCGATGCTGTTTCGGGTGCAACAGGCCCACACTATTACCAAGAATTATATGCTTGTCCTCACAATTTTGATCGCCTTTATCTAATGGATGTAAGAATTCAAATTTCTGATGATGGGGGCAAAAATTTCAAGCGATTGAATGAAAGTCTAAAGCACTCTGATAATCATGCCATCGCTTTTAGAGCAGATGATCCAGATTATTTATTAGTCGGCTCTGATGGTGGATTATACGAAAGTATGGACGGAGCAAAAAATTGGCGTTTTTTCAATAATATGCCTATCACTCAATACTATAAAGTGGCAGTAGATGATGCTGCCCCATTTTATAATATCTTTGGTGGAACACAGGACAATGGTTCGCATGGAGGACCATCAAGAACGGATAATCAACATGGTATCAGAAATGCAGATTGGTATAAAACCCTCGGTGCAGATGGTCACCAATCAGCTGTAGAACCAGGCAATCCAAATATTGGTTACGCAGAATCTCAAAGAGGTGGTATGCATCGAATTGATAGAATCACAGGCGAACAAGTATTCATCCAGCCACAAGCGGGTGCAGGCGAAGGTTTTGAAAGATTCAATTGGGATGCTCCGATTATTGCCAGTCCTCACGATCCAAAAACTATTTATTTTGCCTCTTATCGAGTTTGGAAATCTAATGATCGAGGAGATAGTTGGACGGCTATTTCTGGTGACTTAACTAGAGGACAAAGTGATAGAGCAAGACTACCCATCATGGGCAAAACACAAGCAGGCTGGGATAATGCATGGGATTTAGGGGCCATGTCAGATTACAGTACCATTACTTCTTTGGCAGCGTCTCCTGTGAAAAAAGGCTTAGTCTATGCAGGTACGGATGATGGTATTATTCAAGTATCCGAAAACGATGGACAAAATTGGAAAAAAATAGAAGTAGGAAATATCTCAGGTGTTCCTTCTACCGCATTTATCAACGACATCAAGGCGGATTTATACGACGCAAATACGGTTTATGCAGCAATGGACAACCACAAATATGGTGATTTCAAGCCTTACTTAGTTAAGAGTACTGATATGGGTAGAACATGGAAATCCATTAGTGGAAATATTCCAGACAAAACGTTGATTTGGAGAATGGTACAAGATCACGTGCAACCAAATTTACTCTTTGCAGCAACAGAATTTGGTATTTACTTTACAGTGAATGGTGGTGGAAAATGGTTGAAACTAAATGGATCTCCAACAATTTCTTTTAGAGATTTAACCATTCAGCGGAGAGAAAATGATTTGGTCGGTGCTTCTTTTGGTCGTAGCTTCTTCATTTTAGATGATTATACGCCTTTAAGAGCAATAAACTCAGCTAAATTGAATGAAACGGCGGTATTATTTCAACCTAAAAAGACTTATCACTATATTCCTAAATCAATCATTGGTTCTTATGGTGCGCAAGAATACATTGCACCTAACCCCGATTTCGGAGCAACTTTTACTTATTATTTAAAAGATGGTTTAGGTAAAAAAGGTAGTGAAAAAGCAAAAGATGATTTCCCTTCTTGGGAAGAATTGGATGCCAAAACTAGAGCTACTAAACCAGAAGTTTGGCTAACTGTAAAAGATGCAGACGGGCAAGTCATTCGTCAAATCAAAGGTAAAACAGGGAAAGGCATGCACCGAACAACTTGGGATTTAAGACATGCGTCTAAAAACTTAGTTCGCTTAAAACAAAGTGGCAATAGACGTAACCGAGGTGGATTCATGGCTGTACCTGGCACTTATTCGGTGACTTTATCTCAAAAAGTAGATGGGGTAATTACGCAATTAGTTGAGCCTAAAACTTTTGAAGTCGTTCCATTAAGGGAAGGTGCTTTACCAAGTCAATCGCCTGAAGCAATTTCTCTATTCCGTCAAGAAATGGAGTACATTATGTCAGAAATTTCCGCTACTTCTTTAGCTTTGTCTAACAGTATTGATAAAGTCAATGCAATGGAAAAATCCCTTTATAGCGCAAGCGGGGATGTCAGCAAATTATCAGGCGATATTCACGCTGCAATAATGGCTTTAAATAAATTAGATTTAGCCATGAATGGCAATAAAGCCAAAGGAGAAGTAGGTGAAAGAGGTGCGCCAACCATTCGAAGTAGAATGTTTGTTGGTTTCAGAGGATTGAGAACTTCGTATGGTCCAACCCCTACGCATAGAGCAAGTATCAAAACAGCAAGGGCTGAACTCGAAGATTTAAAAATGAATTTATTTGAGATTATGGATAAAACGATGCCTAAATTAGAGCAAGATTTGCGAGCAGTCGGTGCGCCGATGCTCGAAGGACAGGATATTCCTAGGGGGTAATTCTCCCAGATTAGAGGGTCACTTCAAAGTGCCCCTCTAATTTTTTGCCTAATAAGGCGATTACTTCAAGTAATCTCCTTAATTTTAGAAAGAAAAGTAAAGACATTACTCGAAGTAATGGCTTTACAAGTCACAGCCGCAATTACTATCAATTAAAACTAAATTCATGAAAAAGTATACCTTATTCTTAGTCGTATTCACTCTTTGTTTCAGTTGCAAAAATGCACCAAAAGAATCGGATATTACGACACTAGCAACAATCGAAGAAAAAGCCCCTCAAAAAAGAGCGGAGTACGCAATGGCCATCCACGGAGGAGCAGGAACTATTCTAAGAAAGAACATGACTCCCGAGAAAGAAGCCGCCTTTACCGCTAAATTAAACGAGGCCTTAGACGCAGGAGAAAGCATTCTAAAAAGTGGTGGAACGGCGATGGACGCAGTAGTAGCCACGATCAATGTCATGGAAAATTCCCCATTATTCAACGCAGGAAAAGGAGCCGTTTTCACCAATCATGGAACGAATGAATTAGATGCATCGTTTATGGATGGAAAGACGCTAAATGCAGGTGCTATCAGCGGAGTCACCAATATTAAAAATCCGATTAATGCTGCTCGTGCCGTAATGGAAAAGTCCAATCACGTGATGTTATCAGGTGAAGGCGCAGAGAAATTCGCTAAGGAACAAGGTTTAGAACAAGTCAATCCTAAATACTTTTGGACACAGCACCGATGGGACGCATTGGAAAAAGCCAAGGCAAAGGAAATGCAATTGGGCTACCATGAGCAATTAGAATTTAATGATTGGAAATATGGTACGGTCGGTTGTGCAGCCTTGGATAAGGATGGTAATTTAGCGGCTGGCACTTCTACTGGTGGCATGACCAATAAACGTTTCAATCGGATTGGAGATGCACCTATTATTGGAGCAGGTTGTTATGCAAATAATAATACTTGTGCCATTTCTAGTACAGGTCATGGTGAGTACTTTATCCGTTATGCAGTGGCACACGATATTTCGTCTAGAATAGCTTATTTGAAGGAAGATTTAGAAACTGCGGCTGGGCATGTGGTCAAAAAGACTTTAGTGGATGCTGGTGGTAGTGGCGGTATTATTTCTGTTGATAAATATGGGAATGTGGCGATGCCTTTTAATACGGCTGGGATGTATCGGGGGTATGCTAAGCCTGGGGATCGTGGGGTTTTCATTTATGAGGAGTAGGATTTTCAAAAAATTGCTTTTAGAAAAATTGATGCGCTTTTGACTACATATTGAGGTCAGAAGGGTTCATATGAAGAAGTTCGCTTTCATGAAAAAGAAAAACTAAGCTCATATCAAAAGATAAAAATTAAATGGAAAGTTTTGAAGTAAAAGGAGATAACGGATTTCTCAAAATCGAAATTAAAGAAGTTTATGGTTTTCCAGATGAAACATCACATTTTGGAGGGTATGAATGTCGTGCAGATATTGAAATCAAAATTCCAAGCTATCATGTAAAAGGAAATTTTCACACATCAACGGGTGAAATTTTTCAATTCTACGAAGAGTTGAGTAAATGCCAAATCAAACTTAAAGGAGAGGTAGAGTACCAAACCTTGGAAAACAATTTAGAAATAAGAGTAAAATACAATAACATGGGACGAACTGAAATTACAGGCAAGTTTCAACAATCTATGGGAATATCGAATTGCTTAAAATTTGAAATTAATAGTGACCAATCGTTTATAAAATATACTGTTGACGAACTTGAAACCATTGTGAATAAGTATGGTAATATGACAGGAGTTAAAAAAGAAAAATAAAAAAGAACACAAAAGCGAACAAAGCATCTATGTTTATGCCTTCCATTCGGTCGCCTCAAACGCAGATTCGGGGACGTTATGAGTAAATTAAAAAGCACAATAAATTATGCATTTCTATAAATTTTATGTATTTTGCCTAATAAAAAGGGTAAAATATGTTTGATACTGTTGAAATCAAAGACGTAAAGAAAGGGATTGGGCTTTTAGTCAAAACAATCCGAAAAAAGAGAAAGCTTACACAAATCGACTTAGCTAACACCTTGAATGTTTCAAGAAATACTATTCAGAATCTTGAATCAGGTAAAAATTTTACTGCTGATACTGTATTTAAAGTTTTGAAAGAGTTCGATTTACTCAAGGAACTTAATGACGCTATTTTGAAAGCTAAAAAAGAAATAGAACAAACAAAATCTCTATACTAAATGGCAAAAAACAATATCATAAACTTGATTGCCTTTGGAGAGGAAGTTGGTAGAATTGGTTTCGATGAAGTTGAAAATAAATCTTCATTCCAATACAATCCGAAATTTCTTAAGGAGTCAAAATTTTTAAATCTTTTTCCTAATACTGGAATTATAAGACGAGTACCCTATACTCAGGTCTTCAGTAATTTTAACAATCCGACTTTCAAGGGACTTCCTCCTCAGATTGCTGATTCCTTACCTGATATGTTTGGGAATTTAATCTTTAAGATTTGGCTTGACTCCAATAACAAAAACCAAGAGCATCTTACAATAATTGAACAACTCGCCTATATATCAAATAGAGGAATGGGAGCGTTGGAATACTTCCCTAGTAAAGATATTCCCCAAAATGCCTCTATAGATTTAGAAGAAATTATTGAGGTATTAAAACAAGTACTGGACGTAAAAACTAAAACAGTAGGCAAAAATTTGAAGAGCGAATCGTTATTAAACATTTTTAAAATTGGAACATCTGCAGGAGGAGCAAGACCTAAAATTTTAATATCCAAAAATAAAAAGACAGGCAGAATAATACCAGGTGATGTAGAATATTCTGATAAATACGAGCACTATTTAGTAAAATTATCCCTAGACGATAGTATGGGCTACAATAGAGAAATTGTTGAGTATTGTTATTATTTGACAGCAAAACAAGCTATGATTACAATGATGGAGTCAGAGTTAATTGATAATAAACACTTTGCGACTTTAAGATTTGATAGACGTGATGGTGAGAAAAAACATATTTTGACAGCGTCTGGTATGACAGGCTGGGATTTCAAGAAGTCAGATAACTCTAGCTACGAGAATTTATTTAAGCTTTGTTCGTTTTTAAAAATACCGCACACTCAAATAGAAGAACTGTATAGACGAATGATATTTAATGTAATTTTTAGAAATACAGATGACCACCTAAAGAATCACTCCTTCATATACGATCAATATAAAGATTCATGGAGACTGTCTCCCGCTTATGATTTAACCTATTCCTTAAATCCATTAATAGACTTCAAAACATCTATTAGAGCCTTATCAATAAACAACAAAAGAAATAATATAAATCTTGAGGATGTATTAACAATTGCAGATTCGTTTACCATTAAAAATCCTAAAAAAATTATTAGTGAAGTTCAAGATGCTATCATCACTTTAGAAAAGCATTTGAAAGCATTTGAAGTTCCTATTAAAATTAGAAAATCAATTATGGCTAAAATAAAACCAATAAAACACACGTAATTGAGAAGAAAATCAACTCCCATAAAAAATGAAAAATAACTACCTATTCCAATCCGAAAGACTAGGCTTTAGAAAATGGAGAAAAGCCGACCTAGAAGAATTTGCCAAACTAAACGCAGATGAGTTAGTAATGGAACACTTTCCAAAAACATTATCAGAAGAAGAGGTAGTAATATTGATTGAGCAACTACAGGCACATTATACGGAAAATGGATTTACTTACTACGCCACAGAAGTTTTAGAAACGAAAGAATTTATTGGCATGATTAAATCGTCAGGTAAAAGATTAATATTATTAAGACTAGTTTTGTCAACATCTAAATCAGTTGTCCTTCATTAATCCGTTGTATAATAAAAATATACAACGGATTAATGAAGGACAACTGATCTAAGCGTTGACATATCAATTTTTTACCTGATTATCTATCAAACCCGCCTGAATGCTTGCGGGCAGATCTTCGAAGATTTGACATATTTTGACTTTTTACACAACCCCGTTATTCAAGTTGAATCCTTTCAGGATTTACAATCACAATTTTGTATATATAGCTAGAGTATTAGAGAACATAAACTTTCTACATATAATATGAAAAACATAAACACCATCCTAATCGCCAATCGTGGCGAAATCGCCTCGAGAGTTATCCGAACCTGCCAAAAAATGGGGATCAAAAGCATTGCCGTTTTTTCAGAGGCAGATCGAAATGGGTTGTTTGTCGAGCAAGCAGACAGCGCCGTTTTTATCGGTGAAAGTAGCCCAACTGCCTCCTATTTAGATCAAGATAAAATTATCAATACGGCTAAAAAAATGGGCGCAGATGCGATTCACCCAGGGTATGGATTTTTATCTGAAAATGTTGGATTCGCTAAAAGGTGTGCCAAAGAAGGGATCATTTTTATTGGCCCTAACCCGAAGGCGATAGATTCGATGGGATCGAAGTCTAAGGCAAAATCTTTGATGAAAAAGCATAAAGTGCCAGTCGTGCCAGGCTATCAGGGCAAAGATCAAAGTGTAGAGCGATTGACCAAAGAGGCAGTCAAAATGGGGTTCCCTGTACTGCTAAAAGCGACTGCTGGTGGAGGTGGAAAAGGGATGCGGATTGTACACGATGCGGATGGCGTAGAAAAAGCGATTGAGGCAGCTAAAAGAGAATCTTTAAGTGCCTTTGGGGACGATGAATTGATTGTCGAAAAATACATTGCATCGGGTAGGCACATAGAATTTCAAATATTTGGAGATCAACATGGCAATGCGATTCATGTATTAGAAAGAGAGTGTTCTATTCAGCGTAGATACCAGAAAGTGATTGAAGAAAGTCCATCGCCTGTGATGGATGAAAAACTACGGAAAAAGATGGGTGCTGCTGCTGTAAATGCGGCAAAAGCGCTGGCTTATGATAATGCTGGAACAGTAGAATTTATCTACGATGATATATCTGGCGATTTCTATTTTTTAGAAGTCAATACTCGTTTGCAAGTCGAACATCCTGTTACTGAGGAAGTTACTGGGTTGGATTTAGTGCAAATGCAAATTGAATCTGCTCAAGGATTGCCTTTGTCGGTTACTCAAAAGGATATTAAAGGGAGTGGTTATGCAATTGAGGCAAGATTATATGCAGAAGATGCTAGTAATGATTTCTTGCCTGTAACTGGTACTATTCAACGGTTTGAATTTCCAGAAGTAGATGGACTTAGAGTCGAAACAGCTATTCGTAGCGGGTCTGAGATTTCCGTATTTTACGATCCGATGATTGCCAAAATAATTGTGCATGATGCGACTCGTTCTGGTGCTATGCGAAAGATGCAATATGTACTGAAAAACTTGGTTTGCCAAGGCATGACCACCAATCAAGATTTTTTGTTGCATTTGACCCAAAATGGTGATTTCCAACAAGGAAAATATAATACACATTTTATTGCGAATCACATTGATTTAGATGCTATTGGTAAAAAAGAATCGGCTCAATATGCTTTGGCAAGCATTGCAGCGACTTTACATGGATGGAATCAGCGCGAACAATCCAGAACTTTATTAAGGTCTATTCCTTCTGGTTGGAGGAATAATTTTTATGGTCCACAATCAGAAGATTATTTGATTGGATCGGAAGACTTTAAATTAGCTTATCGGTATCAGAATAACCAACAATTTGAATTTTATCAGGACGACACTACTTATCAGACCACTTTAATTGAGGCTGATAATCAGGGCATTAGGGCTGAAATAGATGGGGTGCAATATGCCTTTAACATTGCGAAAGCTGGCAATGAGTACTTTGTGCATAATGAGCATATTGGTAATGTAACGCTTACACAGAAAGACCGATTCCCGATGAAGGAAGTGGAGAAAGTAGCAGGTGGCTATGATACACCAATGCCTTCTCAAATTATCAAAATTTTAGTGAAAGAAGGTCAAGCTGTAAAGTCTGGCGAAGGCTTAGTCGTCTTATCTTCTATGAAAATGGAAAATACGATTGAAGCAGTAGAAGATGGGGTAGTAGAAGAGATTTATGCGGAAGAAGGGAGTAATGTCGCCGCCGGATTTTTATTATTAAAACTGAAATCAGAGTAATTTAATATAGTAATGGTCAACGCCTAATTCCGTATTACTCAATTTTCGTGTTATAACTTTTAACACGGAAATTAGGTAACACGGAATCAGATGTTGAAGTGGTTTTACACATTAAACAAGAAGTGCATAATATCCCCATCATTCACCACATATTCCTTACCTTCTACGCTCATTTTACCAGCAGCTTTTACCGCTTGTTCTGAGCCCAACGTGACATAATCATCATAATTGATAACTTCTGCACGAATGAATCCTTTTTCAAAATCGGTGTGAATAACACCCGCTGCTTGTGGAGCTTTCCACCCATCCATGATCGTCCATGCCCGAACTTCTTTTTCACCAGCGGTGAAGTAAGTAATTAAGTTCAGCAGCTTATAACTAGCAGCGATTACTTTATTCACGCCAGGTTCAGATAGCCCCATATCATTCAAAAATTCTAATCGCTCTTCGATTGAATCTAATTCTACTATATCTGCCTCAATGCCAGCACTGATTAAAATAACTTCTGCATTTTCATCTTTTACCATTTCTTGGAACGCCTTAGTCTGTGCATTTCCTTCGTGGATAGAATCTTCGTCTACATTACAGACATACAAAATTGGTTTTGCCGTCAATAGCTGTAAGTTCTTGATGGATGCTTTCACATCATCTTCTAAAGCGATTGCTCTAGCAGGAATTCCAGCCTCTAATTTTTCTATGATAGCCTGAGCGACTTCCAGATTCCTTATATCTTCTTTTTTTCTAGTTTTAGCTGCCTTTTTTAATTTTTCAGCCGCTTTTTCTACGGTTTCTAAATCTTTCAAAATTAACTCTGTATCAATGATGTCTTTATCTCTGCAAGGATCTACACTGCCATCTACGTGAACTACGTTGTCATCTTCAAAACAACGAACTACATGAATAATAGCGTCCACTTCTCTAATATTCCCCAAGAATTGATTACCTAATCCCTCTCCTTTGCTTGCTCCTTTTATTAAACCTGCAATGTCTACTATTTCAACAGTAGTAGGTTGTATTTTTTGAGGATTGACAATATCAGCCAACGCTTCTAATCGCTTGTCAGGAACTGTGATAATTCCAACATTTGGTTCTTTAGTTGCAAAAGGATAATTCGCTGCTAAAGCACCTGCCTCTGTCAATGCATTAAACAAAGTAGATTTTCCAACATTTGGGAGTCCAACAATTCCACATTTAAGTGCCATGAATGGTAGTTTATTTGGCGAGAAGGTTAGTAGTTAATTATTCAATGAATTCATATACAATTTTTCGTAACTACTAGCTCAACACCTATTTTTTTATAATTTAACTTTTGTAATTTTTTCAAAAGCGGTGCAAAGTTCGTTTTTTCCTACCCAAAAGGCAAGGGCTGTTTTTATATTATATGAAATCAAATATTATAATTAGAATAGTTTAAAATATTGACTATCAAACCTATTTGAAATTGCTTTATAACAATATGTACCAATGACTCCTTTGTAGCACTGAATACTAAATATTGAGTTGAATAAAAAAAGGCTAAACATATTATTGTTTATTGCAATATTAATAAAATATTTATTTGTGAAAGTATAGATAAACGATTGGAAATCAGTACATTTACTGTATACTTAAGATAACTGGAGGGTTTTCAATAGTATTGTTATCATTTTTTTCTTAAATCATCGTAAGAAAATTTGACCCCAAATCAAGTTCTTACCTGTTTTAAATTTTAGGTAGTAGAAAATAAATAAAGTATCCAAAAATGTGATTTTAGTTTGTTCTTATGCAAGCCTACGGAGTTATGCAGGGCATAATGAGTATTTTCCAATATGAACTAAGGAAAAAGATTCCTCGAATCTTTTCTTTTGTGAACCGCCTTGCGGACGAGATGCCTTAAGGCAAAATAAAATTGCAGAATGGGTAGGTTATATTTTTCTTATTCCTTTAACCTTTTCACAACTTAAAACTTACACAACATGAAAAACAACCCCCTCATTCGGGCACTCTGGGTATTATGCCCATTATTATTTCTTGCCTTTACTGGCTGGAGTGCCAATGAGATTACACAGAAAACTGCCGATGAAGATTTCAATTGTTCGATTAACCTGACTGCCACACCCGACGGATTATATTGTGGGGAAACTACGGGGTCTATTGTCGTCAATGTATCTGGAGGAAAGGCACCTTACACTATTGAGTGGGATAATAATGACAACTCTATATGGGCTGAAATTTCCACCAATGAAAATTCTTACACGATCCCCGATTTACCTTCTGGGATGTACACTGTAAAAGTTAAAGATGCTGACGGCTGTCGAGACATGGTTACAAATGTCATGATGGATGTCAATGCTAGTAATTTGACTTACACTATTGAAACTAGTGATCCTTGTACTGCTAATGGCTCTGTAGTTATTAGAGTAGCTGGAAGTTCTGCTCCTTATTGGGTTATTATAGAAGGCCCTACTTCTGGTGGAGTAATTGCCAATTCTAATAACTTTAGAATCGACAATTTATTAGCTGGTGATTATAAAATTATTGTAGATAAAGATGGATGTGGTCACGAGCAAAATGTAAGAGTTGTCACTACTCCTGTAGCTCTATCTGCTAACGCAGTAGTTCATGACAACAACCCCTGTGATGTAATGGGGGGAGTACAACTAAATATCTCTGGAGGAACTTCTGAATATTTGATTTCTTGGGCTGGACCTGTAGTTGGTACAACTAGAGCTAGTGGATCAAAATTGATTCAAAACCTACAACCAGGAAATTATACGTTCACCGTGAGAGATGCTAATAATTGTACTACCACTACTACGGCTACTGTTACAGCGACAGGGACTGATTTAGCTTGTGTTGTTACTCAAACCCCTGTTTTATGTGACAACATGGGACAGATTGGTGTAGCAATTAGTGGAGGTGAGCCATCGTATAGAATAGACTATAGCGGACCAAGAAGTGGTTCTGTCATAGCAACGAATACTGCGGCAAAAGCAGGAAATGGAACTATTTTAGACTTACCAGCAGGTTATTATACGATTACTGTAACGGACAGTCGCGGTTGTTCTGCGACGGAGAGTATTAATGTCGGTGGAAGTGTTACTGATCTAGCTTGTGTTGTCACCCAAACACCTGTTTTATGTGACAACATGGGACAGATTGGTGTAGCAATTAGTGGAGGTGAGCCATCGTATAGAATAGATTATAGCGGACCAAGAAGTGGTTCTGTCATAGCAACGAATACTGCGGCAAAAGCAGGAAATGGAACTATTTTAGACTTACCAGCAGGTTATTACACGATTACTGTAACGGACAGTCGAGGTTGTTCTGCAACGGAGAGTATTACTGTCGGAGGAAGCGTTACTGACCTTGCATGTGTTGTTACCCAAACCCCTGTTTTATGTGACAACATGGGACAGATTGGTGTAGCAATCAATGGAGGTGAACCAACTTATAGAATAGATTATAGCGGACCAAGAACGGGATCTGTGATA
>CALDTJ010000245.1 GCA_937924145.1 uncultured Saprospiraceae bacterium | reverse complement strand
ATAATTTTTCTATTGGTTGTTCTTCTCCTTGTTCTGCCTCCCAAATTGATTTCCGAAATTCTCGTAAGGTCATACCGTCATCTTCATCAAAAATATCCAATTTTTCTTCATCGCCAAATTGCTTATTCCATACCTCAAATGGAATACCCTTTGGATGGATGTAATTATCTTCCTCTTCGTTAGGTTTATTCTTTTTACTAGAAAAGCCCTTCGCTACGTTAATAAGCGTTTTTAAAATCCCAGAATTGTTAATTTTAAGGATAATTTGAATAAGTTGTAATTGCAATTTTTCTACTTTCATAACTCATGCTTTTATTCAAATATACAATAAAAATGTAAAAAAATACAACAATAATTGTACATCAAACATGCAATATCCGCCAAACCAACTCCTTCATCAACTCACTATCTGGATTACTCATCGTATTATTATCCACCCCTTTCGACTTCAAATCATACTCCTTTAAAATAGACAGAACCTTCTCCGTTTGCGGTCTAGAAAAATTTCGAGCGGCTGCCTTATATTCTCTCAGAAAATAGCTAGAACCTAATTTCAAAGCCTTTAAAATATCTTGATCGCCTGAGTTGCGCAAGAAGTGTAACATATAGATCTTGCTGAAATAATTATAGAGCGAACCGACCATCATGACCATTGGATTCTTCTTCGGGTTGGCACTAAAGTATTGCACAATTCGATTGACTTTGGTCACTTGTTTTTGCCCCAATGCCTTTTGGAGTTCAAAAACATTATAATCCTTGCTAATGCCAATATTACTCTGAATATGCTGTTGAGTGATAGCTGTCCCTTTCGGTAAGTTGATCGCCAACTTATCCAATTCATTGACAACTTTGGATAAATCTGTACCTAAGTATTCTGCAATCAAAGCAGATGCAGCAGGCTTAATCGTAAACCCTTTTTGACTTAAATAATTGTGAATCCAATCGGGTAACTGGTTGTCATACAGTTTTTTAGATTCAAAAAGTACGGCCTTCTTTTTTAGAACTTTCCCTAATTTTTTTCTACTATCAAATCGTTTGTGCTTATGGCAAAGCACTAAAATCGTTGTTTCTGCAGGTTGTTCAACGTAAGTAACCAAGTCGTTCAAAGTACGCATTTCCTGTGCCTCTTTCACAATCACGACTTGATAAGGTGCCATCATCGGATAACGTCGAGCAGTATCTACGACCTGTTTGAAATCTATTTCTTTTCCGTATAAAATGGTTTGATTGAAGGACTTTTCCCCGTCCGACAAGACATTTTTTTCGATGTAATTTGCTATGGCATCAATGAAGTAGGATTCATTGCCGTGCAGGAAATAAACAGGTTTGTACTGTTTCTTTTTGAGGTCTGTTATGATTTGGGAAAAAGTCATTTGTGTAAATTATTAAGCGTTGTACTTTTGATAGCTATCGGTATGATACTGCTTATTTTTGATTCCGATAGCTATCGGAAAGAGACGCTGACTTTTATGACTTTTTATGTTTTCCTTTCGTTTTTCAATCAAGCATAAACTTAAACATAACTTTTCGTAAGAAAACATAATAAATCATAATTTCAAACAGCGTCTTTCAGCGTCAAAAAGAAAACTTAGTACTGTATTATAAATTATTTATTAATGCCGAGACTTGCCTAGTAATCTCATACAACCCAATAGAAAGCGCCGTCACCACATTCATAGAACTCCCCACACCATACATCGGAATATGCACCGTAGCGTCTAAAATACTCAACGTAGCAGCCGAAATACCATAGTTCTCCGCACCCACGACAAACACAATTTTATCAAAAGATTGAAAATCAAAAGTACGAATATCTTTACTCTGATTCGTAATTTCTAAACCGATTAAAGTGTATCCTTCCGACTTTAGTTGCATTAGTAAACTAGCGGTATCTAATTGGTGGGTATAAGGTACTCGCTTTTCAGCAGAACGAGCCGTTCGATTGATTTTTCGATGAGGCAGCGTAGGGCTATCGCCTGCTAAATATAAATGTTGAACCCCCATCGCCTCGCAGATTCTAAAGGTCATACCGATGTTTTCTGGACTTTGGAAAGAATCACAGAGGACGGCTATAGGAAAAGTCTTTTGTTCGTTTTTTATCTCCGAGTGCGTTAATTGTTTAATTTCAGTATTCATTAAAATTAATTTAAGTGCGAAATTAACAATTTCCGAAGAAGTCTTAACTTGCGAATAAAAACACATCTATGTTTATAAAAACGGATCACTTAATGGCTGTCAATTTATTAGAAGGCTATACTGCCAAAATGATTCACACCGACCAATTATCAGTGATGCATGTAAGCGTTAAAGCGGGCTATCCCTTACCAGAACATCAGCATCCACATGAGCAAATTACGAATATAGTCGAAGGACAGTTTGAAATGACGGTCAACGGGGAAACGAAAATTTGTCAAGCGGGCGATGTCGTCGTTATTCCGGGGAATACACCACATTCGGGGAAAGCGATTACGGACTGTAAGATTATTGACGTGTTTAACCCACCGAGAGAAGATTATCGAAAATTAGGGTAAATGCTCTCCAAAATAAATTTCAATATCTGCTAAGTCCACAACATCACTTCGATAGCCAATGTACATATCTGGTCGGATGATGAATAAACCTTCCTCTTTGATTCCTAGGTCATCGAAAATGGCACTATCTGTTGACTTGGCAATCAGGTGTAAATTAATTTCCAATTCAGACAAGTCGAAATATTTGGATAAGCGATCAAGAGTAGCTGTATGTTCTTTTGTATAAAAATAAAGGACTTGAAAAGCTGTGCCTTTTAGCCAATCAAAAGTAGTTCCTGCTTTGGTAGGAAAATAGGGAAAACGATCACCTGCTTGTGGCGTTTTTGAAGAGAAAGAGCTGGTATTACCATTTCTACTTAAAGAATAAGGACGATAATTGACAGCGATTTGAGAGACGGTTCTAAAAGCTAATTTTCGAGTTCGCTCAAAAGAAGTAGCAAAACGAAGACCAGTCGGTAAGATGTTTAATCTAAAAAAACGGACCAATGGATTATTAGAAATGATGGTCTCAAATGCCGTATCGGTAGTATTCACCAATTGTTGAGCAAAGGGCAAGCGTTCTTCATTATAGGTTTTTAATAATTTAGGACTCGCCTTTTCTTGTATGACCAAAGCTAATTTCCAAGCTAAATTATAGGCATCCATCAAACCAGTATTCATCCCTTGACCACCAGCGGGACTGTGTATATGTGCGGCATCTCCTGCTAAAAAACAACGACCTCTTTGGAAGTTATTGACGACTCGATGATGAATCTTATAGGTGGCAAACCATTTGACCTGATCTAACTTTAATTCAAAATTCAGTTTAGGTAGTAAATCTACTAAGACCTCTTCGAAGGTTAATTCTTCTTTATTTAATAGAGTCGGTGGGACTACCCCAACCAATCGAAAATGACGCTCTCCTTTCATGGGGAAACAGGCTAAGAAATTATTTTTGTCCAAACAGATATATAATTCATGTCCTTCGAATGCCCAATTTATTTGAACATCGGCTACAAAAAAGGGTTGTTCGTGCGTATCTCCCAAAAAGGTCATCCCCAATTGTTTTCGAACTGGACTACTTGCGCCATCCGCACCTACTAACCAATCTGCTTTGATAGTTAACTCTTCTCCATCTTTATGATGAAGGGTAGCCGTAACTCCATCTTCATTTTGTGTAAAACTATCTAAACTCGTATTCCATAAAACGCCATTTTGCCTTTGTTCAATGAAGTTATTTAGTATTGCCTCATTTTTACTCTGCTCCAACATATTGATATATGGAAATGGACTAAGCCCTTCTCCTATATTGGCTAAATTGATACGTTGAAGTCGTTTTCCGTTAATTACAAAATTCACCGCTCGCCCGATCATTCCTTGTTCTACAGCCTCCTCTGCAATGCCCATTTGTTGATAAACTTCCATTGTTCTGGCTTGGACTGCCAAAGCTTTGGATTGATCTGTAATGGTCGCTTTTTGGTCAATGATAATATAGTCTATTCCAAATCTTGATAATTGACTAGCCATCATTAAACCTGTAGGACCTGCACCAATGATTAAAACTTTTGTTTGCATAGCTGTTTTTTTAGTAAGGCAAAATAAATTAATAAAGTGGTCATTTTGAGAAAATATTTTTTTCCTAGACTAGGCGAAAAGCGCAGACATAGCATCGCTATGGCGAGCATTTTCAACGAAGTATAGGGGAAAAAGATGAACTCATAAATGGCTAATTAATTATTTTACTTTGCCTAAAACGAAGTTAATGAAATTTTGATTCTTGATTAAACGATCTATTTAGCAAGGAGAACAGATTTAGATGTTGACAAAACTAGTCTTAATAATATCAAGCTTTTATCTGACGCTCTAAAACATTGCAATATAATTGTATCCATAAAATCACTACTTTTGGATAATCAAATAAAAATCCAAAGTAATTCACTGGAATATGAATACCGAACCACATATACATACCTACGACGAACAAGGTAATCAAACCTGTTGCACCTTAGAAGAAAAGATTAACAAAAAAACAGGAGCTATTGCTTTGACCAAAAAAGTGACGCATAACCATAGTCACGATCACGACCATGATCACGATCATGACCACCATCACGACCATGGCGGAAATCCTTATGTTTTGGCAGGCATTAGTTTTGTTTTATTGATGGGAGCTTTAGCATTAGAATATTGGTTCAAAGCGGATTTTTTTCAAGGTTGGATTAAGGTTGCTTGGTATGTAGCAGCTTATTTACCAGTTGGTTTACCAGTACTTCGAGAGGCGGTTGAAGCAATGATGAAAGGAGAGATTTTTACCGAATTTTTCTTGATGACGATTGCGACGCTTGGTGCTTTTTATATTGGCGAATACCCTGAAGGAGTGGCAGTTATGTTGTTTTATACCATTGGGGAATTATTTCAAATGGAGGCGGTCAAACGGGCTAAAGGGAATATCAAAGCACTACTTGATGTACGCCCCAAAACTGCAACTGTTTTTAGAAATAAGCAATTGCTAACCATTCATCCAGAAGAAGTCAATATTGGGGAGACGATACAAATTAAAGTAGGCGAAAAACTACCTTTAGATGGTGTACTAAATTCAGATAAAGCTGCTTTAAATACAGCTGCTTTGACGGGAGAAAGTAAACCACAAACCATTTTAAATGGCGAAAAAGTATTGGCAGGGTCGATTAATTTAGAAGGCGTGATTGATGTTGAAGTGACTAAAGTATTCAGTGATAGTTCGATTGCGCGGATTTTAGAATTGGTACAAAATGCGACTGCTCGAAAGTCTAAAACGGAGTTGTTAATTAGAAAATTAGCCAAGATTTATACGCCCATCGTTACGTATTTAGCGATTGCTATTTTTGTTTTACCCTACTTTTTTGTAGAAAATTATGACTATACTGATTGGTTATATCGGGCTTTGGTTTTTCTAGTAATTTCTTGCCCATGTGCTTTGGTTATCTCCATCCCATTAGGCTATTTTGGCGGATTGGGAGCTGCCTCAAAAAACGGATTATTGTTCAAAGGGGCGACTTATTTAGATCAGTTGACGAAGGTGAATACTTTGGTAATGGATAAGACGGGAACAGTTACTAAAGGCGTTTTTAAAATAAAAGAAATCGTCTTGAAAAATGGCTGGTCGGAGCAGGAATTTATGCAAGGATTGTTGTCACTTGAATCAAAGTCAACTCACCCAATTGCTAAAGCTATTATGGAATATGGTAAAACTAATTTATTAGAAGTAGTTGATATTCAGGAGATTGCAGGAAAAGGTTTGAAGGGAACAATTGCCAGTAAAGAGTGGTTGGTTGGAAATAAAAAACTAATGCAACAGTTTGGTATTTTTATTCCTACTGAGACGGATAAGATTGTGGAAAGCATAGTTTTAGTAAGTGTAGATGGGCAATTTGCAGGATATGTAACCATTGCCGATGAACTAAAAGCAGATGCCAAACAAAGTATCGAACGCATCAAAAAAACAGGAATCAAACATTTGATGATGTTGTCAGGTGATAAAGATTCGATTACGCAAAAGGTAGCTCAATCGTTGGGGGTAACTACTGCCAAAGGCGGTTTACTACCAGAAGATAAACTGAATGAAGTTGCCAAAATCAAAGAAGACCCGACAAGAGTCGTTGCCTTTGTAGGGGATGGAATTAATGACGCACCAGTTTTAGCCTTAAGTGATGTCGGTATCGCAATGGGCGGTTTGGGAAGTGATGTCGCAATAGAAACAGCGGACGTCATTATTCAAACAGATCAACCTTCTAAAATTGCGACGGGCATTCAGATCGCTAAGTCTACCCAATCCATTATTTGGCAAAATATCACGATGGCCTTTGGGGTGAAAATTATTGTCTTAATCCTTGGTGCATTAGGCATGGCGACGATGTGGGCGGCGGTGTTTGCAGACGTTGGAGTGGCGCTATTGGCGATACTAAATGCGATTCGTTTGCAGTGGATGGATTGGGATTGAAATTATAACAATAAATATTTGTAAAAAATAAATTATTTAACTACCCAAGTTTAGGGGTATTTCTTAGGACAGACTTTTGCTACATTGAGGGCAAAACCTATTGAGAATAAGCTTGTTATCGGAAACAAATGAGTAGAACTACCAACTTTCAGTCAAAACTTCACTGTTTTCCGTACTCGAATCACACTTATTTCAAATTTTGGTAAAACTTGTTAAGTCCAAAAAGCTCCCCTCTTTTTGGTAGAAATTAGATTTCTGAATAGGTGCTTTTCAGGTTGTCCGAGAAAACTTAAACTATGACAAAATTAACTACACAAGCAGTTAGAGGCATTTTTATGTTCTTACTGGCAATTGTCAGCCTTTCCTTTGTCGATAATGATGCTCCCAAAACGTATTCATTATCCATTCAAAAATTAACAACTGATTATCAAAATGTATTGGTTGCTAAAATTCCACAATTTCAGATAAATGAATACCAACGGGTTACTAGAAATGGGACTTATAAGTTGGTATTAAAATTCACAGATGGGCTTTATGCCAATATGGTAAAAAATAAAAACACGGTCGAAGGACATCCTTATTATGAGGTGTATTATGATGTGCCAGCTTACAAATTAAATGTAGTAGATAAAAGTGGGCAAGTACTTTTTAGTCAAAACTATGGAGGTCAAGAGGAAATAATTGAATGGGGAAAATCAAAACAATTTGCCAATGAGACTTTATTAAAAACAGCATGGAGGAGAACAGGGAATGCTTTTTGGAAAAAGTTAGAGTTGGAGACTTTGGATTTTGCGAATTTAGAAAAGGATTTAAGTACTTTTTTTGCTAGACAGGAAGTTACTGGAGAAGATATAGTAGAGACTGTGAAACCGAGTGAAGATATAGCACCAAAAGTAAATCAATCAGTAGTTCAGAAAGCAATTATTGATAAACCAGAGAAAAAAGCTGAGGTAGCTAAGATGAGTACACCAAAAGTGCCACAACCTACTGAAAAAGTGAAAGAGCAAGTAGCAGAAAAAGCAGTAGTTAAAGCCGCTCCGAAAGTTGTAGCTACACCGAAGGTAAGTGCGCCCAAAGTGCCGCAGCCTACTGAAAAAGTGAAAGAGCAAGTAGCAGAAAAAGCAGTAGTTAAAGCCGCTCCGAAAGTTGTAGCGACCCCAAAGGCAAGTACGCCCAAAGTGCCGCAGCCTACTGAAAAAGTGAAAGAGCAAGTTGCTGAAAAAGCAGCAGTTAAAGCCGCTCCGAAAGTTGTAGCTACACCGAAGGTAAGTGCGCCAAAAGTGCCGCAGCCTACTGAAAAAGTGAAAGAGCAAGTAGCCGAAAAAGCAGTAGTTAAAACATCCCCGAAAGTTATAGCTACACCGAGAGAAAGTGCTCCAAAGGTTTCACAACCT
>CALDTJ010000244.1 GCA_937924145.1 uncultured Saprospiraceae bacterium | reverse complement strand
GAAAAACGTAAACCAAAATGGACGATTAAATCAGAATAAATAAGATTGTATGATTGTAAAATTGAGTGATTGTAAGCGATACGTGTACAATCACACAATCACACAATCCTACAATCACAAACAATCATTATCATGACAACGAAAAACGAAACCGTAAAATCAATTATCGAACACTTTTACCACTGGGAAAAAACAACCCCAAATAACGTGTTCTTACGCCAACCTAAAGGGGATAAATGGCATACTTTAACCTATGCCCAAGCTGGGCAGGAGGCTAGAAAAATGACAACTGCCTTAGCAGCAAAAGGCTTGCAACAAGGAGACCATATCGGGATTCTATCCAAAAATTGTTACCATTGGATTTTAGCAGATTTAGCAATCATGATGGGTGGCTATGTCTCTGCGCCTTATTACGCAAGTCTGCCTAAAAAGCAGTTGGCAGAAGTCCTCCAATTAAGTGATGTAAAGTTAGTTTTTGTTGGAAAATTAGACAGTTGGGGCGACAAAGGGGACGCGATTCCGTCTACTGTACAAGTGATAAAGTTTCCACATTATGAAGGTAGTGCGGAAATTACTATGGGCGAAGATTGGAACGACTTAATTGCTAAAAATGCCCCCAAAAAAGAAAGTTTTATTCCTAATCATAAAGACCTCTGGACTATCAAGTTTACCTCCGGAACTACGGGGACTCCCAAAGGGGTTATGTTGGCGCATGGGACACCAGGGCTAATCATGGCGAATGAAGAAAAGACGAACTGGTTAGGAATTTATAAGATACCAGAAGTCAGATGTTTGTCCTTTTTACCTTTAAATCATGTGGGGGAGAGAATTGGGGTAGAACTCACGGTCATTTCCCGTGGAGGTAATATGTCTTTTGCGGAGAGTCTAGACACTTTTGCTAAAAATTTACAGGATGTACAGCCTACTTTGTTCTTTGCTGTTCCTCGAATTTGGACTAAATTCTATTTGGGTGTATTGTCCAAAATGCCATTAAAACGGTTGAATCTTTTGCTCAAAATTCCTATTATTTCTGGTATTGTCAAAAAGAAATTGCGAGCTGGACTTGGCATGTCTGATATCCGAGTAGCGGCGACGGGTGCTGCTATTACGCCTGCCTTTATTAAAGATTTTTATAAAAAATTGGACATTCACCTCATTGAGGCTTATGGGATGACAGAGGTTTGTGGTTCCATGACCAATAGCCCTGCCCTCGATGCACCTCAAGATTCTGTAGGTAAAGCAGTTCCTTTCGGAGAAGTCAGAATCCACCCAGAAACACAAGAAGTACTGATGAAGACGCCTTATATGATGATGGGCTATTATAAAAATCCAGAAAAAACAGCAGAGGTGTTAATCGATGGTTGGATGCATAGTGGCGATAGAGGAACGATTGATGAAAATGGGTATGTAAGGGTCATCGGAAGAGTAAAAGATGCTTTTAAAACTTCAAAAGGTAGTTATGTAACCCCCAACCCATTAGAAGAAGTGCTAATGGGGAATGATTACATCGAACAAATTTGTGTAGCAGGTTTAGGGATTCCTCAACCAATCGCTTTGGTTAATTTATCAGAAATAGGATTAGCTGCTGACAAAAGTGAAGTCGAAAATTCGATACTAGAAAGTGTACAAAACTTGAACAGTCAACGTGCGTCTTTCGAACGAATTTCTACCGTTGTCATCCAAAAAGAGGCATGGAGTGAGGCTAATCGGTGTTTGACGCCTACTTTGAAGGTGAAACGAGGGACTTTGGATGATAAATTTGGCAAACAGTATTTGGGATGGCATGAGGCTAAAGAAAAAGTGATTTGGTGTTAAGTAAATGGATTTTTCTGAACCACAAAAGGCATATTAGGGCACAAAAGATTAAAAAACGTCGCAAAACACTTTTGCAAATTCCTTTTGTGAACTTTTGATTCTTTTGTGGTTCAAAAATAAATTATTATCAAAAAAGTTCAGAATTAAAACGGAGAAGAGAAATTAGAAGGAAAAGCAATAATTGAAGTTTAGTAACTATGGAGACCAAAGAAAAAATAATGAAAGCTGCCACACAGCTTTTTAATGAAAGAGGCTATGGGAGTGTCAATTTGAAAGAGTTGGCGCAGACCATGGGTATCAGTAGAGGTAATCTGACTTATCATTTTAAAAATAAAGAGATTTTATTAGCTGCTATTGTCAAAAAAATGTGGGCAAAAATTGACCAAGAAAAGCAAAAAACTAGGCAATTTCCTACCTTCGAGAATATGCGGAATCAGACGCAATTGGTTTACAAATTTCAAAAGGAATATGCCTTTGTTTTTTTAGATCATAATGTCCGAAATCATCCTGCGGTCAAAGAGGAATTTAAGACGATGATTGAGCAAACGCTCGAAGATTTTCATCAAATGATTGCCTTTGGAATTCAATTAGGAAATATCAAGGAAGAAACAATTCCTGGTACTTATTATAGCTTAGCTTTTTCTGTTTGGATGGTCAGTTTTTATTGGCTTAACCAACAAACTACTCGTGATGAAGACATGGGAAAAAATGCCGAAAAAGTCCTTTGGGGGATGATTTTACCGCACATGACGGAAAAGGGATTGGCGAATGTCAAAGCATTTTTTGGAGAAAAGTTTTATGAACAATTGGATCAGCCATTCAAGGTAGATGAGCACAGTTCTATTAAATTTTAAAAGTTTTTTTCTGATTAGGTTCTTAAATTTTAATTTCACTAAAGGCCTAATATCCAATTAATTATAACGTTGAGTCGTAGTGGCGTTGTGTGAAACTAAAGAAACCGCCCCTTCTGGCTATTCTTCCTAAGCCATTTAATTTGGTACTACACTAGCATATTGTCGGAAAATAGTTTAATCCTCTCAACTTAATCCCACTCCATTCGTTTTATAAAAAAATTAAAACAGCAATGCAGCAAAAAGTAATTATCTTTCTATTATCGCTCTTAGTACCTTTTTGTGTCCTTTGCCAACAACAAACGGATACAGCAAGGACCACTCAAAAGAAAAAGCCTACAAAATCCGAATTATTAAGTTCGCATGTGGATGGACCCTATATTTTTATTGAAGAGGACGGGCTGATTGAAACGAATATTGTTAATGGAGAAGTCATTAGGAAAGCATTGCCAAAAGATGCTTATAAAACGAAATTTAAAAGAGGTAAATCTAAATTCAAAAAAGTAGATAAAATTGCCGCTTTGAGTGATATTCATGGGCAACATGAATTAGCTGTGGAAATTCTAACCAATCATAACATAATCGATAGCTTGCAAAATTGGAGCTATGGAGAAGGGCATCTAATCATCGTGGGAGATATTTTTGATAGAGGACCGATGGTCAATGAAACGCTTTGGTTGCTCTAC
>CALDTJ010000243.1 GCA_937924145.1 uncultured Saprospiraceae bacterium | reverse complement strand
ATACCCAAATCCTTTTTTGCTTTTTGCTCCTTCCAATAATCTTTTCATGGCAGGAAATAATTCCTCCATTGGTTGATTGGCCTTGCCTTTATTCCCTTTGATTTGAAGAGGGAAAAAAGGGGTTCTAGTCAAGACTGCCGTAAGGAAAGCTTTATAGTGGCGGAGTGCTTTTTTATGTATGTCTACGGGAGAAATCATACTATCATTTTTGTTTAGAAAATTGGATAATCGTTTCTCTTTTTCCAGTCATATAATCTTTCTCGATAACGCTCTTCCGTTATATACTTAGTCTGTTTCATTAAATCTAAACATTGAGCAGCTACATACTTATGTTTAGTATGCTTGATTTGCCATTCTAATAATGGAATGAACTCTTCCATCAGAGGTAGTTTTCGAAATAAATGATATTCCGTTAATGTAATTGCTGTTTCTACAACTAAATCTTCTGGTTTTGTCTTTAAGGCCTCAATACATATCTCCAAACCAGTTGGTGTATCATAATAATCCCAAATTAATTTAAGCAGCCCCATAGCATGGGCTTTTCGTTTGTTGCCATAAGAATCTCTAGGTATTTTAATTGTAAATAATTCATGAAGAAAAGGCATCATTTTTAATGCTCGTTGATGCATCAGTTTATGTTTTGGATTTTTTTCCGTTTCAACAAGTGCATTACTCAATATCATTGGAGTTTCAGGTAAATGTTCCTTCCATAATCTACGGAATAAAAACAACCGAAGGGTTCCTAAGAAATTATCAAGAATATAGCTTTGATATTTTTTTCTTTCCCTTCCAATGTTTAAAACAGTAGAAAGAAATATATCAAAAACTTCAGGATTGTATGAATTTATGAATTGTTCACAAATCTCTTTTGACCATTTTAAAAAGTCATCAACTTTTCTATTCGTACTATTCTGATTAAGATAAGCTTGCTCTATTTGTAAACACTTTTGTTTAAAATCTTCTACTTTCACTATTGTATTTACTGAATCCCCAACTTTCATAAATTTTATTTTTTACAAAAAAAATGAAGTGCATTATTAGTTCTCCCCTTCTCTAAAATCCTTCTTCTGTTGTTCGTAAATATCCATCGGCATATCAAAAACCTCTGAATTTTTCTTTGCCTTATTCTGCACATAATGTACCGCATGAATATACGGTTCTGCCAAATTAATTTTATCCAAAGGCGTGACGACCATCAATTGTAAATTCAATTGTTTGAATAATTCCATCGCATAAACCGAATTTTCTGGGTCAACTTTACTAAATGCCTCATCCACTACTGCAAAGCGGAAAGACTTTCTACGATTATTTTGGCTACGAATCCCAAATTGATAAGCAATGGCAGAGGCCAAAATCGTATAAGCTAGTTTTGCCTTTTCTCCACCTGACAAACTTTGGCTATCCACATAATATTGGCGTTGTTGGTCATCTGCCCGAAAACGTTCAATGGCTGCAAATTCTAACCAGTTTCTTACATCTGTTACCTTCTTTCTCCAAGGCTCATTATTGGTTAATTCTTCAATGATTTTTTTGATTCGTTTAAAACTCTTTTCTAATTCTACTTCATCTCCTTGAATCAATTTGGCAGGGTCGGGCATGGCATCTCTCAACATTTCCTTGAACTCACGGACTGCAATATCTCTCGTTTTGTGAATATCCAATTGAATATAAGTCAAAGGTGCGCTATTGAAATGAATATCTTTTAACGAAGAATTAATCTCCTCCACACTTTCCAAAATTTGCACTTCCTTGTTTTCCAAAGAAGTTTTGAAATTAGCAATATCAAAAATCAACCGTTCATTCAACCAATCTTTAAATCGTTTCTGATATTTCGGTAAATCTTCTTGCCTGATTTTATCATACATCGCCTTAAATTCCGATAAATATTTTATATCAGGCTGAAAATTGATGGTATCCGCTGTCCAATTCGGATATTTTTCCAAGACTGTTTGGGTCGGTGTGATAAATCGCTGCATTGCCAAAGACAAACGTTTTTCGACCTTACTCAAAGCCTTTGACTTTTCCTCTCGTTGTTGCCCAACTACTCGATTAATTTTATTCTCCGTTTTACCAATCGTAGAGACAATCAAATTTTCTTCGACCACCATTTCTTCAATAGCGACTTGCATAGATTTGCTAATGACCGTAGTTAAATTTGACAGCGTTTCCTCTGACTCTTTAAGTTGTATTTGATAATTATCGTAACGGTTTTGGAGCGTTCCTTTTTGCTCAATTAAACGGTCTCGGTCTGTATCTAAATCAGAAATATGCGATAAAAGCGTTTTCAATTGGCTTTCCAATTCTTGTAGCTGATTAGAACTGTTCACCAATTTATCTTTTTCAGATTGATATTGTTTTATATTTTTTTGTGCGGTCTTCCAATCAATATCTCCAAATTGTTCAAAGCCAAGCAAACGAGTTAATTGGTCTTTTCGACTAGTTGCTTGCTGCCTTCTTTGTTGAATACTTTTTGCAGTTTGTTGAAATTGATTGATTTCCTTACTGAGTTCCAACAATTCTTGTTTCAAAGCATTGACCGAGGCTTTATTATCCCAACCCAAAATATGCCAACTGGTAGGCTTATTTTCTAGGCTGCCATCTCTTTCAAATTTTGCAAAATTTTTGATAGTTCCCCGATTCGTCACACTTTGTCGGTGCTTAGCAAGTTGAGTATGCCCTTTCTCCGCAATAAAATTATACTCGTTAGCAATAGTGTGTTCTAGCCAATTAGTGAATCGATGATTTTGCTTGATTTCTAGTTTATTTAACACACTATTTTTCTCTGCTTTTATTTTATCAAAAGGCATATCCCCTACCTTTCTAAAAGTAATTTTCCCTTCCAATTTAGTCTTATGGATAAAATTTAGCATTTGCTCAAAATGTTCTTCGGGTACTAATAGAGTCATCCCTAACGACTGCAAAACTTGTTCGATTGGAGTTTCCCAGTCTTTTTCCGCAGCTTTTATTTTAATAAGTTCAGCAGCAAATGGCAAAGTTGATTCGCTAATGTCCAATTTTTCCAGAATTGCCGCTCGGATTTTAATTTGCGCTAACGGAATTCGATTCGTTCGTTTTTGCAAAGAAATCAAAGACTCCTCTAACTCCTCCTCTTTTCGCTTAATCCCATTTAACTGAACCTGAATAGCCACCTCTTCTGTTCGCAATTCTTCCAGTGTTTTCTGAATGTTCTCTATCTCTCCTCTACTATTGTTAAGTACTTTATAAAAAGTTTTTTCATTCGGGTCAATTTTAAAACCTAATGGTTCTGCTAGTTGATTATAGCGATTCGCCCGCCCTTTTTGCTGTTCTAGTTCTCGCTTTGTTTGTTGTATTTGCTTATCTAAATTTTGTACTTGCTCATATACTTTATCCGTGCTAATGGCTACTTGTAAATCAGTTCGCTGATTATTTTGGCGAGCAATTACTTGACGAAGATCCGTTAGTTGATTGTCTCTTTTGACAATATCATTTTGCAAGGATTTGAGTGATTCTTCTAGTAATGTTTTTTTCTTTTTAGCAAAAAAGGGAATAATATTTTCTTGTAACGCTACCAAGTCATTGACTTCCTTTTCTAAATCATAGAAAATAGTCCCGTTTTCTACAATTGGTTGTAATAAATTCGCCTGTTCTCTCGCCTTTTCTATTGCTTGGTGGGCACTCAGTAAATTTTCGTAATGTTCTCGTAAATTAATAAATTCCCCTTCCGCATCGTGTTCTTCCAACATATTTGTACGGATAAATTCATTGAGATTTCCCAATACTTTAATCCCTACTGTTTGTGCAAAAAGAGTCAAAGCTTTATCTGATTTTAGCCCAAACGTTTTAGAAAAAACTTGCTGATATTTAGTGAAACTATCAAATTCTTCGGCTTTGCTATTTTTCTTTAAGGTCTTTTTCCAAACACCGCCTGTATCCAATGGAATAAAGTTTTCCTCTACTGTCAATGCAGTTGGTGCAATAAAGTATCCTTTTCTCAAATCATTATTCGAAAACCAACGAACTTGCGCTAAAGAACAATAATCTTTTGTGGCAGGATTATAAAACACCCCTAAGAGAATAGAAAAATCATCTTTAGTTCGTAGGTGTTTGGTCTTGGCAGCCAAACCACTTTCACTTTGAACCGTCACGTATGCTCCTAAAGTATAGGTTTTCTCGTTCCGTTCTCGTTTACTAGTCGTGCCTGAAGATTGATTATAATGCCGTTTTCCTGGAGGAACTAACAGTGTAATAATCGCATCAACTAAGGTAGTTTTCCCAGAACCATTCGCCCCTGTCAAGAGGGAATTTTTACAATTTGGTTTGAGTCGCCAAATTTTTTGGTCAAATGTTCCCCAATTGTAAATTTCTATATATTGCAAACGATACCCTCCTGCGTCTATACTTCCGTTTTTACTCATCTATTTCTGATTTTTTTGTCGATATACCTGTTAGTTTTTCAATATTTAACAGGAATAAATCCTTTAGAATAAGGATTATTTTTTTAATAGTTAATAGGTTTTATTCCGAATGATTTAGTCTTTCCAGCACTGCAGTGCTGGAAAGACTGTTCATACGATTTATTTCAGAATAAACACTAATTAGATTCATTTAACCACTACTACGCCCCCTTCAACTTTGCTTTAATCTCTTCTAATTTTTCATTATTAATTTTTGCCTTAATAATTCGACGCACTTCAAAGGTTTTTACATTTTCTTCATAGCCTTTGACCACTCGTTCTTTCAAGAAACCTAACTTGACGACTGCATTGATGTAAACTTCAAAACGCTCCAATAATTTGACTTTATCGGCTTTATCCTCAAAGAATAGTTCAATTCGTTCTTTCAAATCTTTATTGGTGATAAAAAGCGTTCGAGAATCGGTATTTTGCACATCAAATTCTTCCAATGCCTCCCTAATAACGACCAATAAAAGAGACACTTCGTAAGACAAAGGCATTCGAGAGGCTAGTCTTGGCACCTTCTGACCTTCCATTTCATCAGGTTGGCTAATAAAAGCAAATCCATCCTGTTCATTGAGCATTAGCTCCACCCCAATCGTTGCAAAATAAGCTCTAATTGGTCTTTGATAAGTAATTAAATCTTGCCAAGTTTTTCTATCTTCATCGTAGATGACATTTTGAAACAACTTGACGATAAGTGGAGCGTAGGGTGGTATTTTTATGGTATTTTCCATGTCTTATTTTTTTAACGGACAAAAGTAACTTGTGGCAAATGAATTTCTTTTTTAGAAAAATCTTCCGCCAAAAACCAAGGGATTAATTCTTTTTTATCATCATTAATCAAATGTTTTTTAGAAGTAGCCGCAATAGAAAAATAGGTCAATACTTCTGCCAATCCTTTTTGGATAGGGTATTGGCGGACAACTTCCGAAAGCGTAATCTGTGCATTATTTTTGAGTAAGCCCGCAATATTCGTTTCTAACTCTTGCCGGTCCATTTCAAATTGGTCGAAAAGTACGCCCAAATTAGCAGCCTCCAATTGAGTACTACCAATTTCTGTTGGTTGATTTTTGAAAGTTGCTCTTTGTGGTGGATTTCCAATCGGACGGTCGAAGGAGAGATCAATATTTGGCAATCCTTCTATATAAATAAAATTCTTTTTGCCATGAAATTTGCCAATTTTTCGAACTGCTAAATTTTTAATTTCTCTGATAATTTCTATGGCTCTTCGTCGCTCTACTAAATTTTGTTCCGCTAAAATTCGACTTAACTTCTCAGCTAGTAGGTGATTGCTATCAATGACTTTTTGACCTGCATTGTGTAGATAAATTTTTATTTTTCTCAAAAAATTATCCGCAAATTCAATATCTCTTTCTCTTAGTAAACTATATGTATAATGAATCATTTCCATCAACTCATCCTGCTTACTATCCGCTATTAAAAACTGCCAGAAAGCATAAAAACTTTTGCCTTGGTCGGAGCTTTTGAGTTGTTCGGTAGCATCCAAAGTATAACCTAGGATTTGACCTCTATTCACTCCCGCTTTAGTTTGTTGTCGATAAATATTTAAACTAATATCTTTAAAATTATGCTCGACTTCTTTAAAATCAGATAATAATTCTCTTGCTGTTTTAGTAATATTATAAAATCGTTCTTTGATTTGTGTATCATTAAAAGTACTAACTACACCTGATTTTTTGATGGCTTTAATTTCTTTATTGAGTGCGTTTCGTTTTTTTTCTAGTTCTTTAATTCTGCGCTTAGGGTCAGCAGAAGTATTATCAATTAATTCTCGCAGTTGTCGATAAATATTTAAAAAGCGAGATTCTGTACCTACAAATTCTCGCTTTTGCAAATTTTCTACCCACTGAAAAGCTTTTTCCGTATGGTTTGTTAATTCCACGATTGGTTCTCCCTCATCGTTTGGGTAACGTTTTAAGAATCTGTGGTCTTCATTGCACCAGACATCCAAAAACCTACGAGCCATCGTCAAGGAGTTTTTATCCTCAATATCCAGTAACTCTTGGTCTTCCAAGGCCTCTAAATATTCTGCTAAATGATTGATTACTTCGTAGGCTGGAATGGAAATTCGATTACTCGCTTTGAATTCTTCATAGAGAAAACTAATGATGAGTGGTGCGCTTTTGGCACGCATTAATTTAACGGCAGGGGAAAAGGACAGCAGCCTCTTTATCTCTTCGTGTTGCATCTTAAATCTGTGTAAATTTTCTCTGGAAAAGATTATAAAAGTAAGTCAAATTCATTTCATAGGCAAAAGTTAGGACAATTTTTAGAGGCTAATCAAAAAGTTCTACCTTTGAATCCAAAAAGTCACATGGAATTAGAATGGTATCATTACGGCATAGCCATCTTCGGAGGATTTGCCGCTGGCGTTATTAATACTTTAGCAGGAAGTGGCTCAGCTATTACACTAACGATCCTTACTGAATTATTAGGCTTACCTGGAAATATGGCAAATGGAACGAATAGAGTTGGTGTCCTAACCGCAGGTTTGGCAGGTACTTTTGCTTTTTACAAACATGGAAAATTAGATATCAAAAAAAGTAGTCGGTACACCATTCCTACTGTAATTGGAGCCATAGCAGGAATCTTTGTCGCTGTTTGGGTAAGCAATGAGCAATTCAAAACGGTCTTTCAATACTTAATGATATTTATGCTCTTTGTCATTTTAATCAAACCTAAAAGATGGTTACAAGAAACTAAAGAGGAAGATGCCTTATCATTGTGGATTGCCATTCCACTATTCTTAGCCTTAGGCTTTTATGGAGGCTTTATTCAGATGGGGATGGGCGTTTTTTATTTGGCATCAATGGTGCTAGTCGCAAAGTATAATATTATTGATGGAAATGCCGTCAAGACTTTTGTGGTAGCAGTTTATACAATAATTGCCGTTGCTATTTTTCAATATAAAGGATTAATTGACTGGCAACTTGGCGGAATTTTAGCCATTGGGCAAACCCTTGGTGGTTGGCTAACTGCAACCTATGCTTCCAAATATGAAAATGCAGGCATTTGGGCTTACCGTTTATTAGTCGTAGTTGTTATTTGGGCAATCTTAAAATTATTCGGTGTATTCTAAATGGCACTATTTTTCTGGGCTATGTGGATCAATATTTTCAGGGGTTGTTCCTTCTGGTTTTACTCCCGTAATTACAGAATCCGTTGGAGAAAGTTTTTCAGTAACATTGTTCTCAACTTCATTGGTTACGGTAGTATTTTCACTTGATTCATTTGAATCGAGTGCTTTTTCTTCTAGTTCATCCGCAGCGAAGAAACTTCTTTGAAAAAGAATAATATTTAATACCCCAACAGTTATAGACGTATCAGCTAAATTAAATACAGGTCGAAAAAATTCGAAATGTTGTCCACCCCACTTAGGAAACCATTCAGGGAACTTGCCCTCGAATAAGGGAAAATGCAACATATCAACGACCTTTCCATGCAAAAAACTCGCATAGCCACCTCCCTCTGGCATAAACTGCGCTAGTCCACCATGGTATTCTGAGGCAGAAAACAGTAAACCATAAAAAGCACTATCTAAGATATTTCCTAAAGCTCCAGCTAAGATCAAAGCAAAACTGACTAATAGGCCAAAATTAACTTTCATCTTAATCAATTCGCCAATGTAGTAAATCAAGAAAAAGACAGCTCCTATTCTAAATAAACTCAAAGCCAGTTTTCCGTAGTCTCCACCTAATTCTATCCCGAATGCCATTCCTGGATTCTCTACGAAATGTATTCTCGCCCAGTCAAAACCTAGAAGATTGAAATATTCACCATATTCCATGTTGGTTTTTACCCAAATTTTTAAGGCTTGATCCAGTAAAAGAACAGTTAATACAATACCAGCAATAATATAGGAACGTTTCAAATTGATGTTATTTAGTAATGATTTTCTAGATGAATTCGTAAAGGTACGAATAACAAAAAAAATAGTGATTATACAACCATACGTATAATCACTATTTTTTAATATTTGTTGAATAATCGCCTTTTTTTAACGAATATTTATCTTGCTTGTTTTGCATGAATACTTAAAGTCGCATGAGGCACTGCCATCAATCTTCCTTTTGAGATCAATTTTCCAGAAACTCTACAAACACCGTACACTTTATTCTGGATTCTAAGCAAAGCATTTTCTAAGTGGTGAATATGCTTTCTTTGTCGAGCCGCTAAAGTATTCAATCTTTCCACCTCTGTTGTTCCATTTCCATCATCTAATCCTTTAATCTTGGCAGTCTGATTTTCACTCAACTCTCCTAGCTGCTCTAAATAAAAGTTCAATTGTTCTTTAGCTTTTACCAGCTTATTTTCAATCAAAACTTTAAATTCTTCTAATTCTTCGTCAGAATATCTTGTTTTATCTCCATTATTATTCATGAGCATATCATTTTTTGTAGATTGAAGTCTTTACCAAAGTAAAGCCAATAATCATTCCTTATAAACCATTTTTTAGTGGGGACTACATTTTTTTTGCAAAATTAATAGTTTTTAATTATTTCAACCAAAATTGAAAGCGGATAGTTCCGTATTTGATAAAAAATCATAGAATTATTGCACATATCCTATTTTTGTCATTGAATATCCTTTAAAATAAAAGGAAGTTCCTCATTTGATAAGGAACTTTATCTCTATTTTTGTAGTAGATTGAAAGTATAATTATCCCTATTTTTGGGGCTAAAATGGGTATTACAATCCACTTTTTTAGTTAAAAAAATAAAGCAATGCAGCAATTAGATTTAGATGATTATTCGATTTTCATTGGAGATATTTTTCCTACTTTAAAAGCATTTTTAAAAGAAAAAAATTATCCTAGAACTGTTTTAATTGCCGATGACAATACCTATAAGTATTGCCTTCCCATTTTAGAAAAGCACATTGATACTTCTAATTTTTTAATCATCACCGTTCGAGAAGGTGAGTTGAATAAACATATAGGCACTGCCCAAGTGATCTGGAAAACTATGATGGATCATGGTATTGGTCGGAGAGACTTATGCATCAATTTAGGTGGTGGAGTCATTGGTGACATGGGCGGTTTTGCAGCTAGTACTTACAAAAGAGGAATCGACTTCATCCAAATCCCAACTACGCTATTATCACAAGTAGATGCCTCTATTGGAGGAAAACTAGGCATTGATTTTAATGAGGTAAAAAATAGTGTTGGCGTATTCGAAAACCCTAAAGCTGTTTTTGTAGATGCTATTTTTCATAAAACATTACCCAAAGGAGAATTGAGAAGTGGTTTTGCAGAAATTATAAAGCATAGTTTAATCGAAGACAAAACTCAATGGGAGCGCATCAAACAAATCGACAATTTGGATAAGATAGACTGGGTTAGTTTTTTAGCGCCTTCTTTAAAAATAAAACAGCGAATTGTAGAGATTGATCCATTCGAAGCTGGCCTTCGCAAGGCATTAAATTTTGGACATACCATTGGTCATGCTATAGAAAGTAATTTACTGGAAACACCTAATCGTTTACTGCATGGAGAAGCCATTGCAATAGGGATGATTTGTGAATCTTATATCGCTCATAAAGTCTCCGATTTATCCGCTACCCACTTGCAAGAAATTACCGATTTCTTTATAAAAATTTATGACAAAATTGATTTAGATCGTTCGACTTACCCTAAGTTAATTCAGTTAATGCGAAAGGATAAGAAAAATGAAAAAGATGAAATTAACTTCACCTTACTCGAATATCCTGGCAAGGCAATCATTAATCAGACTTGTAATGAGGCTTTAATTATTGAAAGTTTAGATTATTACAGGAATATTGAAGTCAAAAATGTCGTTATGAGTTAAATTTCACCTTATAGTAAGCTAACAACACTTATATTTGTATCTTGAGAATAATTGTTAGTTTTTGTTCCAATAAACTCCTACCAAATTTTGAAAATCTGGCAGGAGTTTATTGAAATAAAAACTAGAGAAATATACTATGAGGATTTAAGATTCAACTTATTTTAAATGCAGACTACCAATAAAACGAGTGAAGAAATTCGCTTGGAAAGACGACCTACCTATAAAAAAATTATCATTGGGCTTTGGTGCGCATTGATTGCTGGCATACTCGGTTTTGCCGCACTGATGACTGTCGCCTCTTATGGTAAAATTCCTTCTTTTGAAAGTTTGGAAAATCCAAAAAATAACTTTGCCTCTGTGGTCTTCACAGCAGATGGTAGCACTTTGGGTGCTGGTTATTATCGAGAGAACAGGGTTCCTGTTCCTTTCGAAGAGATTTCTCC
>CALDTJ010000242.1 GCA_937924145.1 uncultured Saprospiraceae bacterium | reverse complement strand
ATTGGGTTTAGAAATACTTTTTGGCTGATTGGTTTTGCCTATTTTCTCACGATTATGGGGATTTCTGTTGGCAATTTTAATTTAGGATTTTTTAGTCTATTGCTTATTTTTCTAACGAGTTTTTCCTTTTATGGACAGCCCGAAAGTCAGTTTTATGTTTGGATTTACTCCAATAAACCATTGAGCTTTTTGTTAGATAAACTAAAAATTGGTCTAGGATATTCGACGATTTTGGCATTACCAATTTTACTCAGTTTAGCTTATTTTTTTCCTGACAAGCTTAACTTTTTGTTGATTGCTATGGGGTTAGGTTATATTTATTTATTGACGATTATTTTAGCCAAATATGCCGCTTTTCCTAGAGCGATGAATTTGCCCGAAACGCTTTTTATCATAGGCGGTGTGTTTTTTCCTCCCTTCTTATTATTTGTGATTCCTTTCTTTTATCGCCGATCTATTAAAAATTTAAATACCATTTTAGCATGATTCGAGTCGAACAATTATCTAAATCTTTTGGTGCCAAACAGGTGCTAAAAGCGATCAATCTCAGCTTTGAAAAAGGGAAAGTGTATGGGATTGTTGGTGCAAATGGTGCTGGCAAGACGACGCTGTTTCGTTGTATAGCAGGTCTAGAAACACATTCGGGATTAGTAGAAAGTACCCAACAACCTTTTAAAAACTATCTGGGATTCTTGCCAACCAATCCATACTTCTTTCCGAAAATTACAGGTTGGGAGTACTTACGATTGTTTTGTGTCGCTCGAAAAATTTCAATTACCGATTTTGAAGAAAAAAACATTTTTGATTTGCCACTCAATCAATATGCCATTACCTATTCGACGGGGATGAAAAAGAAGTTGGCACTAACGGCCATTTTATTATTAAAAAATGACTATTTTATTCTAGACGAACCATTCAATGGCGTTGATATTCAAAGTAATATCATCATTACGGAGTTAATCAAAAAACTAAAATCATTAGACAAAACAATCATTATTTCTTCTCATATTTTCTCTACTCTAAGCACCACTTGTGATGAAATTCATTTGTTAAAAGATGGGCAATTTATTAGAAAAGTATTGCCTAGTGAGTTCCAATTGTTAGAACAGGAAATGACTGATTTTACAGTAGGGGATAGTATTGAGCAATTGAATTTGGGGTAATCAAATAAGGTCAATGTTGCTACGACCAATATTTCTTTTATTTTTTCAAATTTATGAGATATTTGTGCTAATTATACTTATATCTCGCTTTATCTATCGTTTTTTGATAGTTAAAACGAAATAAAAAGATAAGACATGATAGGTCGAAACGTTACGATGGATGCTTTATTTTTGCTAGAAAGTTTTGAGTGATTGTTATGATTGAGTGATTGTATGATTGTTGCTACCCTAGACACAATCACTCAATCTCACCATCATTCCGTCTTAATCGCCTTCACTGGATTAGCCAAAGCAGCTTTTACACTTTGCAGACAAACCGTCAAAAAGCCAATAGTCATGATAACCAATCCTGCACCGATAAAGACCCACCAAACTAAGTTAGTCCGATGTGCAAAATCAGCTAGCCATCTGTTAGAGATTACATAACCAATAGGAACTGCAATTAAAAAGGCAAAGCCCAATAACTTCATGAAATCCTTAGCTAATAGACTAATAATGCCATTGACAGAGGCACCTAAAACTTTACGGATGCCAATTTCTTTAGTACGTCGCTCGACGGTGAAAGCTGTTAGACCAAATAGCCCTAATAAAGCGATGAATAAAGTCAATAAAGTAGCATATAAAATGGTCTGCCCAAAGCGTTGCTGTTCATCGTATTGAGCCATGAAACTCGTATCTAAAAAGGAATATCGCATTGGATGAGTTGGTTCTATTTCTGCCCAAAGTTTCTCTAAACTGGCAATTGTTGTTGGTAGATCGGTAGTCGATAATTTGATTCCAACATGACTGCGCCAATTTCTCCCCGACATGACTATAGGTTCTATACTACTGGCAACTCCTTGGGTGTGAAAGTCTTTCATCACACCAATAATTTGTCCAAAACTATCTCCACTTTCCCAATCCCATCGGACTCGCTGCCCGATTGGATTTTCAATATTAAATTGTTTGACGAAAGTCTCATTAACCACAAAATTATTGATACTATCTGCACTAATATTGACGTCAAAAAATCGACCCTTTACCATTTCCAAGTTTAAAATTTTAGCGTAATCGGCATCTCCTTGAATGATGAATGGCACCACCCTTTCTGTACGACCTTCTATCATCATTGGCCAATCTGGTAAAAAATTGCCAGGGAAACTAGACGCAGTAGACACTTCTTTTACTCCAGGAATTTGCTTAAACCGACTTTTTAATTGGGTCACTCTTCTGAAAGAATTATCATTATTCATCGGTATCGTCACTACTTGATCTGGCTTAAATCCCAAATCTTTGTTCATCATAAAGTTGACTTGTCGGTAAATAAATGCCATGACAATTAATAGCGTAATAGATACCGCAAATTGGCCCGTCACTAGTACTTTTCTGAATAAACCCTTATTTCCTGTTTTGAGAAAACTAGATTTTAAGGCGGTTACTGGTTTAAATGCAGACATTATAAAAGCAGGATAGAAACCTGCTAATAGGCCAGTTATCGCGGATAACAAAAACGTGCCTGCTATAATAATCCAACCTGGTTTACTTGCCAATACTGCTAATTCTCGATTGGTAATTTTATTAAAAAGAGGTAAACACAATTCTGCTAATAAGAGGGCAAAAATACCTGCTACTGCTGCTTGCATAATGGATTCTATAATAAATTGAGTGGTTAACAAACCTCTTCCTGCACCCGTTACTTTTCTCACACCAACCTCTTTACTTCGCTGACTTGCTCTAGCCGTAGTCAAATTGACATAGTTAATAATCGCTACTAAAAGGACTAAAAGCGCAATGAATCCGAAAATATAAACATTGCGAATACTTCCAACTAACTCTCCTTGGGCAGTCCAACCTTGTGAATGTAAATAGACCTCGTTAAAGGGTTGTAAATGCCAACTATAAAAATCGTTCTTATTGGCGGTATAGTTTCTAGTTAGCATTTCTTGTCGGATGTTAGCCGTTGCATCTTTGTCTATCTTTTCAGCTAAAGCTTGTGGATTCGCTTTATCTTTTAATCGGACATAGGTCAGTCGATTATTCCCTGACCAATTGGTGCTATACCAAGTGAAACGGGTGAAAATATCTGACTGCATGTGCGATCTTTTGTTCTCTGTATCCAATACACCTGTGATGATGTATTCGTATTGACCTAGATAAGTGACTACCTTTCCGACAGGATTTTCCTTGTCAAAAATTCTTTTTGCCAATTTATCTGTAATCACCATGGCATTCAACTGCTCAAAAGCGGTTGTTTTATCTCCATGCAATAATTCCATGCCGATTACTTTAAAAAAAGTGCTGTCTACACTAGCTGTTTTTTCAACATAAATGTTTTTTCCATTATAAGTCAATAAGCTATTTTCTGAGGTAGCAAAACCCGTAGCAGATGCTACTTCGGGGTAATCCGTCATCAATTTTTGGGCTAACGGAGAAGGTGTCCAAGCGGTGTTATTGCCTTTGGTTCGATATACTCTATATGTGTTTTCACTATCTCCCATCCAAGTGTCATAGCTCAATTCTTCTTTGATAAAAACGGCAATTAGAATGGCGAGCATCATACCAAGAGAAAGCCCTAGAATATTAATTCCAGAAAAGACTTTATTTTTTGATAATTGTCGGAAAGCGATTTTAAGATGATTTTTAAACATAACAGAGTGATTTAAATATTTTACAGTCGAGTGATTTATTAAATCAATTTCAATGGTTGTGCCAAGTGTGTAATGTTATGATTATCAGATATTTATGAAAAAATAATTTTTTTAAAAATAAAAAAATATGTCCGAATATGGACGAAGGTTGTTCAAAAGTGGACGTTAGACGGCAATCGTTTAGTCTTTCCAGCCCGCAGCGGGCTGGAAAGATCTAGCTTGTAAAATAGATTTGGCAAAGTGCTTGCATCTGAGAATTATATTTTTTAAAATGTAATAGATTTATTTTTTAATGGCTTGATTTGAATAATTAGATTATATAATATTTGGTAGAGTTTAAGGAGTAGTGGTTTGAGTTTGAAAAACGTTCATCTCTACTCTCTCATCTCGCCTCTAAAAAAGAGACTATGAGCTTTTTATCAGAAACTTGGTTTATCGAAGGGAATATTGATTTTGAATCAAAAAAATATACTTTACTCGCTTATCTACAGCGAATTAATAAGGCATTCGATGAAAATCAGTTGTACCCACAATTGGCAGATTTAATTTTTCATTTTAGAAATTTGCAGAGTTTTAAAGAAAGTAAGCAATTGATTAAAAGCCAATTTCCCAAAAAGTTGACAGGCATTCAATTAAGAAAGGTTAGACTGATTTATGAAGAAATGATTGCGGATAATGGCTTGATGGCTGAGATAGAAGAAATTGTGCAATACGCCATGCACGAAATGCAAGGAACGGTCAATAATGGTACAGAATTTTATGATTTGGTGGAAGATAGTTTGTCGATTACGCCTATCGGAATATTGCCCCCTTCCAATGAAGAAGGTTATTTTTTCTTATCCGATGGTAGTCGTTCTATCAAAGTTTATAATTATAAAATGAGTATTTTTCAGCGAACCAATGATCGTTTTCGCTCCCTAAAATCACACTTTGTGAATGAGTGGACTCGCAATTTTGTCAATACTTATGAGAGTATCAAATTGGAATTGTTGAAGGCTCGAAAGACGGTTAGTTTGCCTGCGGTTTATTCGATTGAAACTAAATTAGCTTTTCCTGTGGATACGACTTTGTTGCCCGTGGCTAAGCGATGTTTGGTGCGGCATTTGTC
>CALDTJ010000241.1 GCA_937924145.1 uncultured Saprospiraceae bacterium | reverse complement strand
AATGGCGTTTACCAAGGTGCTTGTTTTCCATTCAGAGAAGGTTTTGCTTCTGGAATTTTACGGATGGAATGGGGCCCAGACCACTCAATTTTTGTAGGGCAAACCAATAGAGGATGGGCATCGACAGGAAAGTCTTCCTATGCGCTAGAACGTTTAGTTTACAACGGCAAAACACCTTTTGAGATGAAGGACATTAAGGCAATGGAAGATGGTTTTGAGATCAGTTTTACCCAACCTGTAAATCGGGCTGCTGCCGCCAATCCTGCTTCTTATGCAGTGAGTGATTTTACTTATAAATATCATCATGTTTACGGTAGTCCAGTTACGGATTTGCAAACTAGGACTGTTTACAAAGTGACGGTAGCCCAAGATGGAAAATCTGCAAGATTATATATCGAAGGACTAAGACAAGGATATATCAATGAAATTAAGGCAGAAGGACTCAAGAATACTGCTGGACAAAAGTTATTACATGATTTTGCTTATTACACCTTAAACGAAATACCGGGAGGAGGAAGTCACAATCATAGCAGTCATGTGGGACATAATACCATTGTACCTGCTGTGAATTTGGTAAGTGATAAACGAGTGACTGAAATGCCATCTAGTTGGTTCAATGGTCCAGATGTAACGCTTACTTTGACGACTGCGGCGGGCATGAAATACGCTGAAAAAGAATTGAGTGTAAAAGCAGGTCAAAAAGTAAAATTTGTCTTGAACAACCCTGATGATATGATGCACAATGTAGCGATTGTCAAGCCAGGAAAGGTGGCAGTTGTAGCAGATCTGGCGAATAATTTGGGTTTGCAAGGTCAGGAGAAAGGATATATTCCAGCATCTGATGATTTGTTATTTCATTCCAATTTATTAGTCCCTGGAAGCTCTGATATTTTCTATTTTGTAGCACCTACTGAACCTGGTGACTATGAGTATGTTTGTACGTTTCCTGCGCACTCTACGACTATGCGGGGCATATTACGGGTAGAATAACTTTTAAATAATTACAAATTAAAGTGTTGTTTTTAAGTAAGGGGTGGTCAACATATAAATCCGTAAATTTATCTATCCGTGGGGAATACTTTTTTTACCCCACGGATAGATAAATTTACGGATTTATATGTTGACAACACAACTTGTACATTAGAACTTCTATTCGTAATCAAAATTGATAGAGAAATCCACTAACTCCCGCTTTTTAGTAGGAATTTTCCAATTGCCAGAATAGTCGATAAAAGCAGGATAATATTTACCCTTTTTTTGAGTCAATTCTACTTTCATTTTTACATCAAAATCGAATAAACTGTTATATTTTAAATGATAATTCCTAGCCAAGACTTGAAAGGTGGTTTTATCAAAATAGGTTTCTAAATACTTGATAATTGTTTTACTGCTGCTATACTGTTGTTTGGCTACTGCCCGAAAAACATAACAATCAGTTTGATCTTTATAGGTTTTAGAGAGAATAAAGAAATCATAATACTTTAACATTTTTTCTTTGAAAATAGCGGTTTTTCCCCCGATAAAAGGCACGTCTACTTCTTTTCCTGGTTGAAAGATTAATTTTTTCAACTCATTAATATGCTTCTGTATACCGCTCAAGTTTTCAGAACTTATTCTAGGATTTTCAGGTTCACCGCATACTTTTCCATGCGTTAGAAATACTTGGTCGTGTAACTGAGTCGTGTAATATCTGTGCTTTCTTTTTGCTTTATTTTTAAAATACTTTCCTGTAATCTCTTCTGACAAATATTGCATGGTTCTACAATTACCATCCATGATTTGTTCTGTTTGATGATAATTGGACGTTTTGATTAGTCCTTTTTTGGTATAGACTTCTACTTCATTATTTGCGATATGATTAATGAATCGCAAATTGTGAAATGCTCTAAAAAAGGACTCATCTTTCTGAACGATGTCAATAAAATCTTTGGTGTCAAACCCTCTTTTCGAAGCGGTCACGACAAAAGAATCCATAAAAACAATCGCCGAAATATCATCACCCACATCAGGGGTCTGGGCTGAAACGTTTTTGGTAACTAAAAAAAGAAGTATAAAATATATAAATTTCATTTACTCAGTTAAAAATTTCTGATTAATTATCCCTTAGCTAAAATGCTTTGTAAAATTACTACTAAAATGATTCATCTAATATTAACAAGGACATAAAATAAATATTTACCTTTGCGCCGTTTTTAGTACCAGCGTTTTTTATCATCAAATTAACAAGACTTGATACTAAAAATAATCTTAATCTATAACTATTCAGCACATGTGGAGATTACTCTTTTAACAATATAAGATATCTAAGTACATTTAAGCTGTCAGAAGAGCAACTTAAATGTAAAAGGTTTTCTTATAAATTTAGTTTTATAAGAAAGCCCTACTTAAATGTACTCTTATGAACTAAATGGTAGAAAAAAACTGTATTTATTGATTTGGTAAATAGTTACCTAAATTTTTTGATACTAAAGCTAACCAACGTTGTCAAATAGTATAAATCATAAAAATTAACTAGATGCAAAATATCACGGTCATAGGCGCAGGAACAATGGGAAATGGAATTGCTCATGTTTTTGCTCAAACAGGTCACTCGGTTACATTAGTGGATATTTCAGCTGCAGCGCTTGAAAAAGCTTTGAAAACAGTGGAAAAGAATCTAGATCGAATGTTGCGAAAGGAAAAGATTTCTGAGTCGGATAAAGCCGCAACTTTGGCGAATATTTCTACTAGCACAGATTTATCTAAGGGTGTTAGCAAAGCGGATTTAGTAGTCGAAGCAGCAACTGAGAACGTAGATTTGAAATTGAAAATATTCAAACAAATCGACGAAAATGCACCAAGTGATGCTATCTTGGCTAGTAATACTTCCTCTATTTCTATTACAAAAATTGCAGCGGTGACGAATCGACCTGAAAAGGTGATTGGGATGCACTTCTTCAATCCTGTACCAGTGATGAAATTGGTCGAGGTAATCAATGGTTATGCAACGGATAAAGCAGTATCTGCCCAAATCATGGAGTTATCCAAGAAATTAGGTAAAGTGCCTGTTGAAATAAAGGATTACCCTGGGTTTGCTGCGAATAGAATGTTGATGCCGCTGATGAATGAGGCTTTTTATACTTTATATGAAGGCGTGGCTGGTGTGACGGAGATTGATACCGTCATGAAGTTAGGGATGGGGCATCCAATGGGACCATTGCAATTAGCTGATTTTGTTGGATTAGATGTTTGTTTAGCCATTTTGCATGTATTGAGAGATGGTTTTGGAAATCCGAAATATGCACCTTGTCCTTTATTAGTAAACATGGTAGCAGCGGGAAAATTAGGTCGTAAAACAGGAGAAGGATTTTACAAATACGGTGGAGCAGGGAAGGACTTAGTAGTAGCGGACCAGTTTGCCTAAGTACAGGCGATTTCAATCGCCTAGCATTGTTACATTTCATACAATTTCAAAAGCCTGTATAATTAACAATTATGTCTAACTACAAATACGATTTAAGAGGTGTTTCTGCCACCAAAGACGAAGTTCATCAAGCAATCGAAGGACTAGATAAAGGGCTATATCCAAATGCTTTTTGTAAAATCTTACCTGATGTAGCAGGCGGGGATAAGGACTACGTCAACTTGATGCATGCTGATACTTCTGGTACAAAAACTAGTTTAGCCTATTTATATTGGAAAGAAACGGGCGATGTTAGTGTTTGGAAAGGCATAGCTCAAGATGCATTAGTGATGAATCTCGATGATATGGGATGTGTTGGATGTGTCGATAATATCTTATTGTCTTCAACCATTGGTAGAAACAAAAACTTAATTACAGGTGAAGTTATCACTGCATTGATCCAAGCAACCAAAAGTTTGACGGATCAGCTAGCAGAATATGGTATAAATGTCCATTCAGCAGGTGGAGAAACGGCTGATGTAGGAGATATAGTTCGAACAATTGACGTTGGGTATACAGCTTTTGCTAGAATGAAAAAGTCTGATTTAATTGTCAACGATATTAAGCCTGGAAATGTGATTGTCGGATTTGCATCGTATGGTCAAGCAACTTACGAAAGCGAATATAATGGTGGTATGGGAAGTAATGGTTTAACCTCTGCTAGACACGATGTGCTAAGCAAAGTTTATGCTGAAAAATACCCTGATAGTTTTGATCCTAACACACCAAAAGAAGTGGTTTATTTAGGGTCTAAAAAGTTGACAGATAAAGTAGATATTGATGGGGAACAGATTGATGTTGGAAAATTGATTTTATCGCCTACTCGAACTTATTTACCTGTAATTAAAGCCATCTTAGATGAGTTTGCGGGAAAGATTGATGGGATGATTCATTGTACTGGTGGCGCACAGACGAAGGTGATAAAATTTGTAGATAATGTCCATATTATAAAAGATAATCTATTACCAATTCCTCCACTTTTTGAAATGATTAAAGAAGAGGCTGATACGGATTGGAAAGAGATGTATCAGGTTTTCAACATGGGACATCGACTAGAATTATATGTGGAGGAATCTATGGCTGAAAGGCTAATAGAAATTTCAAAATCTTTCAATATTCATGCTCAAGTGATTGGTAGAGTAGAGAAAAGTACGGAGCCTAAAGTGACCATCGTTGCACCTGATGGAAGAAAGATGGATTATTACAATTAATTGCTAACAATACATTGGTGAACAGGTAGTTGATGAATTTATTTATCACTAATCCACTTTAAGACCAAAATAAGTCAAAAGTCGAATTTTTTTGGTTAAAATTCACCTCTTAACACCTGAAAATCTCACTTATTTATTAGTTTGCACGAAAATTGTAATACTGTATGGTAAGTAAATAAAAAATGTTAGGAGACACACTGCAAAATCGGCAAAAGTACATCTTGGTTTTTTTAATATTTTGGGTAACTAATTTTGCATTAGCCCAAAGTCATACCCCCGATTCTACAATTGTTTTTTGTGGTAAAATCGTCGATGCAGATACCAGCCAAGACCTTACACTTAGATTTTACAAAGACTTTCTTACGTTCGACGAAATAACTTACTCTGCCCCTATCAAGAACGATTCCTTTCACATAAGTATTCCTTTTCGAGAAAATACCCCTGGTTTTATTGTTTTTGGATCTATCAATGTGCCGCTGTTCGTAGAAAAAGGAGATAGTGTGCATTTTAGAACTTATGCCAAGACATTTACCGACTCTCTTATTTATTCTGGAAAAGGTGGTTTGGCGAATACTTATTTACAAAAAACATTTTTAAAGTTTGATGTAAATGATTCGAAGAAAGTAGAAGATGGAATTGCTAAAAATACCGCAGATGGATACCAACAACTTTTAACGGATTATAAAAAAGAAAAATTAGATTTTCTGGATACTTTTTTGGTAAGACGGGACACCCAATTTACCAAGCCTTTTAATGAATATGTCAAAGCTGATATTAATTATTGGTGGGGACAAAACCTCATGCGCTATCGGGCAGAACATCCTGCTTCCTCTATTTTACCTGTTTCTCTAGATCTTTCCGAAGAGTACTTTAAATTCATGGATACCTTGAATTTGAATAATGAGATGGCTTTGAATAATGTTAACTATCTTTTTTATTTAGAAGAATATGCTAAATGGAGACAAGATCGTATTTCTAAAGGAAAACTACAGTTTAAAAATACGGTGGAGACCAAGAAAGAATTAATTAAGGTGAAAATGGTGGAAACTTTTGGTCAGGTGCTGATTGACCAATTGGAAGTTAGGAAAGAGGCTTATGATGGTTTATCTGCATTTGCGAAGTTAGAGCGAGGTTCTGAGGTGTTGTATTTGCAAGATATTACGAATGACCGTTTTATGTATCCTTATAAGGGGCGACGATATCGAGGTAAATTTTTAAAGATAGAATTGAAAGATGGACGCTCTGGATGGGTTTTTGATGGCGGTATTAACTTAAAGCAAAAGATTGTTTACGCCAAAAAATGGGTAGAGATTCCAGATACTAGACCAGAGTTAATGCGAAACTTTAAATACGCCAACTTTAAAGGAAAGGTTATGCAATATGCTGTGGCGAAGGATTTATATTGGGATGTACTAAAGAAAGGAGAAAAAGACCACCGATTACTAAAAGACTACCTAGAAAAATCAGTGGATAATCCTTACTCCAGAATCGTAGCTGCTGCCTACAATGCTATCGAAAAAGATACTGCGGCGGCAGATAGTGTGCGTATAAAACTTCCCGTATCACAAGCTATCACTGAGGAAAAAGATACGAACCAAGCAATTAGTAATATATTAAAGGATATTACATCGACGACTGCTAAAAACTTGATTAATAAAAAGAAAGAAGGCATTGATGCCTCCGATAAAGCAACAGATACTGGTTTAGAAGAGGTAGTGATTGCTCAACCTGACTTTAGTCTATATGCTAGACTAACATCTATAGATGGAAATATTGGATCGTCAACACATACCCAGCCAACTTTATTTATCAATACCAACCCATTATTAAGGGAGGAGACCGACTTTCCATTTCCGAATCGTTCCTCTTCTAGTTTTCATTTTGATGTTTCGTTGAAATCAAGCACTACTGCTACGGTTAAGCTTGGAGATAAATCTATTGACCTTTATCTTCAGCCAGGCTATGATTTGAAAATGAATTTAGAAGGAAATGATTTGTATTACAACCTTTCTTTTTCTGGAAAAGGTAGCGAAATCAATAATTATTTTGTAGCCATTTCAGCCGCTTTTAGAGATACGGAGATTGAACTAGAAACGAATATCAGATATTCAAATCCAGCTGCTTTTAAAGTTTTTCTCGAAAACTTGAAAACGGAAAAACTCAAATTCTTAAGAAGCTACCTTCAGAGTCATACTTTGACTGCGGAAGTGATCAAATACGCTAGGGCAGATATCAACTATTGGTATGCATTTAACCTAATGAATTATCCGTATGAGCACGCAATTTTCCATAATCAGACCGCACCTATTTCTGTGCCAGATGATTATTATGATTTCATGGATAAAATACCCATAAATAATTCTGGAGCCTTACCTAATAAATATTATATCTACTATCTGCAGGATTTCTTAAGCTTTAATGCCGATAGACTCGAGAATAAAGGTAAATCAAGGTTGGAATTAGCCGATAAGTACTTGGAGGGAAAACCTTTATATTTTTACAAGGCCCTTCAACATTCAATTGCTATTAAGCGAGATCATAATCCAGAGGCTGAAAAAAATGCAGCACATTTCATTAACAATAATCCATATAAATTATACGGAGAATTTGTAAAGTTAGCCTATCATGAGAGTAGAGGCATTACAGAAGGAATTATTGCACCTGCTTTTGAGTTAGCGGATAAAGACGGTAATATTGTTGCTTTGGAAGATTATAAAGGGAAAGTAGTTTTTCTAGACTTTTGGGCGACTTGGTGTAGACCATGCACTCGATTATTACCTGTACATCAAAAGTTGCAAAAGCAGTTTGAGGGAGATAATGTCGTCTTTTTATATGTGTCCTTAGATAAAAATGCGAATAGTTGGCGAAGATATTTGGAGAAGGGGACTTTCCCTGGGAAGCATTTGTTTGCAAAGGAAGAGATGACTAAAAAATATAAAGTAGAAACTTTACCTTATAGTTTGTTGATTGATACTGAGGGCAAGATTGTCTGGCATCATACGGGCGGCTTTAGTGTCCAACGGATCTCTCAGCGGATATTAGAATTGCTGCAGTAATTTTGTTTTTATTCCTATCTTTGCCCAAAATAAACACGAAAAATGAATTCCAAAACTACCCTTAAAAAGGGAATACTTTTGTTACCTATTTTATTCTTTACGCTTTTCCTTTCTGCTCAAACTCCAATTTATAATTTTCAACAAGTTGATTCTCTACCTACTTTCCAAACTTGTCCAACTGTGTCTAAGTCTGCGGTTGAACCTTGGATAGAATGCTTTTTTCCGAAGGTCGAAAAAATGGTCATTGATAGTATTGAGTCCATGAGTCAACAAGTGGGTATGACCTTCGAAGGAACGATCAAGGTGAATTTTGTGATTGATGAAACGGGAAAGGTCGTAGAAATGGAAGTGAAAAACAAACCGCATCCGATCCTTAAAAAAGCGGCTAAAGATGTACTAACTAGTCTATCTGATCTAAAACCTGCTAAATTGAAAGGTGAGGCAGTGGCGGTGAATATAACTTTGGAGATAGAGCATTATCCTGATGGTAAAAAAAATGTTGGAAGTGATGATGAGACTATCTATAGTGAGGTTAAAATTATGCCTCGCTTTCCTGGATGTGAAACAGCATACGCTACAAATGAGGAAAAGAAGAAATGTGCAGATCGACAGATGCTTAAATTTATTTATTCTAGGATCAAATATCCTGCTTTAGCCAGAGAAAATGGTATCGAAGGTACTTCTATTGTTACATTCGTTATTGAGAAAGACGGTAGTATGTCAAATATCCTGTTGGTGAAAGATTTGAAACGGGGGGGTGGACAAGAATTTTTAAGAGTTGTTAATATTATGGCAGAACAAGGAGGTATTTGGACATCGGGTGAACTTAATGGTGAAACGGTAAGAGTTCAATATCATTTACCTATTAATTTTAGATTGGAATAGAATAAATTAGAAGTTATAAGTAGACTACAATAATTTTGTTAAATTACCTTAAACTTAAACCTTCCTTTTTGCGTATTTTTGTTGTAATCGTACAACATTAAAATCTATGAGTATCCGAAAGTATCCCGTTTTATTTTTTCTGCTAATTATTTTATGCCTACCTAGTGTTGGGAAAGGACAAAAAACCTTATCTCCAGGCCAGCAAACTGCCTTTTTACAAGCATTTAAATCAGGTGACGAGTACTTGGCTAAAAAGAAGTACCGTAAGGCACAAAAATCATTTGAACAAGCCATTGCTTTGAAGCCACAAATGGCTGCTGCTTACCGTAGGTTAGGGGTTATTCATGATATATTAAAAGAATACCAAGCTGCAGCAGATTATTTTGAAACTTGTATTGAAATCAATCCAAAATTATCGAGAGCTGTTTATTTTCAAGCAGGGGAGGCATTGATGAAAATTGAAAACTACGAAAAAGCCAAAGTTCGTCTAAAAGAATATCAAAGCTTTTTAAAGTTACCTCCACAAAAGTTTGAAAATGGAGAATTGGAACTCAAGACCGAAGCTTATTTTAATACTTTGGTGGATGGGTACTTGGCAAATTGTGATTTTGCGGCTCATAAGACAGACTTTAGAAATATAGAAATGAAGAATCTTGGTCCTCGGATCAATTCTGAAATGGATGATTTATTTCCGTATATCGCTAACAATGAGACTTGGATGTTCTTCACTCGTAATGTGTATCTAGGAGAACAGGACCAATTGATGTATAGTACGGCAGAACGGATTGGTTGGGCAAAAAGTAAACCGATCCTTGATAAGAAAATGAGGGCTGATTATAACCAAGGAATGGGTAAAATTAGTCGAGATGAATCGGTGATGTTTTTTCCGATATGTGATTTAGATGAAGTGGATGGAAATTGTAATATAATGAAGGCACGAATGGAGAAAGATGCTATTATTGAAATTACCAAGGCAAGTGATAATATTAATTCTCCTCATTGGGATAGCCAACCAACGCTGAATTGTGATGGCAAATCGCTCTATTTTGTAAGTAGTCGACCAGGTGGTTTTGGTGGACGGGATATATGGGTTTGTCATATGTTAGAAGATGGCAGTTGGACCGAGGCAGTAAATTTAGGATCTAAAATAAATACCTCAAAAGACGAGGAATCTCCGTTTATTTCAGACGATGACCATACTTTGTATTTCTCTTCTAATGGTCATCCAGGATACGGCGGTACAGATATTTTTTATTCCCGATTTAGTGAGGATACAGATACTGGTTGGGGGACTCCACAGAATATGGGAAAACCTGTTAATTCCTCCGAACAAGAACTTAGTTTTTTCATGACTGCTCGTGGTGATAAAGGCTATATTGCTTCTACGAGAGACGGTGGATATGGCGGATTTGATATTTATCAATTCAAAATGCCACCTAAAAAAGATTTTGAGGAAATTGCTTATGTGCGAGGTAGAGTGATGGATGCTGTAACCAAAGAACCCATAGAATCTGTGGTTTATATTGGGGAGAAAGGCAACTATGTGACGGATGAAGAAGGACGTTTTTTTGTCTGTCATCCTGCCTTGAGCAAATTAGAGGTATTAGTCTCAGAACGAAAATATTATGACTTTGAAAATGCCTTTGAATTAAATAGTTGGAACGAGGAGGGGTTTGTAGAAATTGATATATATTTGCGCCCATTGAGTCAATCTATGGAGATTGCCAAACTAGATAATCGAGTTGTACCAAAGTCAGCAAGGTCTGAAACTGAAAAAATTGATGTTGACCCAATAATTGTTAAGAGGGGAGAGTTACCTACTGAGAAACTTTATTCTTCTTCCGATGTTTATTTTTACTTTGACGATTTCACCTTAACACAAGAGGCTAGATATAATATTGATCAACTAATTTCGGATATTGATAAGGATCAACTGGCCTTAATTATTGTAGAAGGATTTGCCGATCAAATTGGAACAGATGATTATAATCAACGATTGTCGGAAAAGAGAGCTTTAGAGGTAGCAGATTATTTTAAATCTAGAGGCTATAATAATTTGAGAGTCAAGTATAAAGGATATGGTGAGACTAGAGCCTCCTTTATTTATTCTAAAAATAGGAAAGTTGAAATTCACGTTTATTATAAAATATAGTCAGTAGTTAAATATTATGAACTAAATTACAATTGACCACTCAACTACTGACTACCTAACCATTTATTAATACCAAAAAAAATTATGTCAAACGCCATCTTTCAGGTGCCAGTTCCTAAAAACGAAAAGGTACTTTCCTACGCACCAAATTCTCCAGAAAAAAAAGCAGTAAAAGCTGCTTTAAAAGCCATGAAAAAGGAAGTCATTGATGTTCCTATGGTAATTAATGGAAAGAAAGTTACTACTAAAAATAAAATCTCTATTCACCCTCCACACGAATTAAAGCATACTTTAGGTCACTTTAATCAAGGAACTAAAAAGCATGTTCAATCGGCTATTGATGCGGCTTTGGCTGCTAAGAAAGATTGGGCGAATATGCCTTGGCAAGATCGAGCAGCTATTTTTCTACGTGCAGCTGATTTATTAGCTGGGCCATTTAGAGCTAGAATGAATGCTGCTACGATGTTGGCACAGTCAAAAAACGTATTCCAAGCAGAAATTGATGCAGTAGCGGAACTTTGTGATTTTTTCCGTTTTAATGTACAATACATCACGGAGATGTATAGCCAGCAGCCTATCAGTGCTGATGGTATTTGGAATCGACTAGAGTACCGTCCTTTAGAAGGATTTATTTTTGCGATTACTCCCTTCAATTTTACTTCTATTGCTGCAAATTTGTGCGCTGCACCTGCAATGATGGGGAATACGGTTGTTTGGAAACCTGCGGATTCTCAAATTTATTCTGCTAATTTATTAATGGAACTATTTGAAGCGGCAGGCTTACCTCCTGGAGTAATCAATCTAGTTTTTGTGGATGGACCAGAGGCAGGAGAAGTTATTTTTGAGCACCCAGAATTCGCTGGACTACATTTTACTGGAAGTACAAAGGTATTTCAAACACTTTGGAAAACGATTGGTAATAACATTTCAAAGTATAAGTCTTATCCTAGAATAGTAGGGGAGACTGGTGGAAAAGATTTTGTAGTAGCACACGGTTCTGCCGATGCAAAGCAAGTCGCAACTGCGCTTTCTAGAGGCGCTTTTGAATTCCAAGGTCAAAAATGTTCTGCTGCCAGTAGAGCATATATTGCTAAAAGTATTTGGAAGGATGTCAAGAAATATTTGTTGGCAGATCTGAAATCTTTTAAAATGGGTAACCCTGAGGATTTCACTAACTTCATAAATGCAGTCATTGATGAACGCTCTTTTGATAAGATTAGTGGATACATAGCGGATACCAAAAAAGATAAAGATGCGAAAATTATTGCAGGTGGAAAGTGTGATAAAAAGAAGGGATATTTTGTAGAACCGACCGTGATTGAAACATCAAATCCCTCATATCGTACACTTTGTGAAGAAATTTTCGGTCCTGTGTTAACAATTTTCGTATTTGATGATGATAATTACGAAAAAACCCTTACCTTGGTGGACGAAACCTCCCCTTATGCACTAACAGGTGCTATTTTTTCCAACGACCGATACGCCACACTTAAAGCAAACGAATTGCTTAAACAAGCTGCTGGCAATTTTTACATCAACGACAAGCCTACTGGTGCAGTTGTTGGTCAGCAACCATTTGGTGGTGCAAGGGCATCAGGAACAAATGATAAAGCTGGTTCTATTTTGAATTTATATCGTTGGGTTTCTCCAAGAACGATTAAAGAAAATTTCAATCCACCAACGGACTATAGATATCCGTTTTTAGGATCTAAGTAATAATTTTTGTCAATTATGCAGTAAGAGGAGATGTCCTCTTGCTAACTCAATTAAGAGGGGTAATTCCCTACTTAAGCTTTTGCCCCGTAACTTAGATTTAAGTTACGGGACTTTTTTTGTATAGGCGGCTTTTAGTCGCCTTTTTTTTTGTAAAAAGTCTACAGTTTAATAAAAAAGGGGGTGTCTCAAAAGACTCGGCACGTATTGTTTTGCCGAACCCGCCCGACCGTGTCATACGGGCAGGTAAGATGTTGAAATCCTCCCCCTCCGAAGGGGGAAACGTTCTGTATTTTTCGGAAAAACAGAATTTTTAATGGTCGATTATTTTTGAAATAGGTCTTTTGAGACAGCCTCTTTTTTTCTGTTGGCGATTAAATTCGTTTGTACTATGTTTAGTCCATGATATCCAACATAGCTTGTACATTGACCATGATCCCTGTTTCGATTGACTTAGAAGGATCTGGAAAGTAGAATGGAGAATGTAATCCTGGTAAATTACCTTTTTTCATGCGTTCCTCAGATACAGTTCCTAACCAGTATAAAACAGATGGAACTTTATGAGAAGTTTGCCCATACATCGCATAATCTTCCCCTAACATTAAAGGTTCTGAATCTCCGACGTTGCTAGCTCCAATTGCTTTGGTAGCAGAACCCATGATTTTGTCTACTAATGCAGGTTGATTGTAGTTCGCTGGTGTAAAAGTCTCTGGAATCGTTACCTTAGGCATTTTGTCGTCTGGTAATCCAGCCGCAATAGCTACTCCTCTTGAAATTTCTCTAATTCTTTTATGGACTAGTTCCCTGACTTCTTTTTTGTAAGTTCTAACGGTCAATTGTAGATTTACTTGATCGGGGATGATGTTGTGTTTTGTTCCTCCTTTGATAGCTCCTACTGTTACTACTGCATCCTCAATTGGTTTTAAAGAACGACTGACAATTGTCTGCAAATCCATTACAATCATACTGGCAATAACGACTGGGTCGATAGACATGTGTGGAGAGGCACCGTGCGCACCTACACCATAGACTTCGATGTCAATAGATTCTGTATTAGCCATTGTGAACCCTTTTCCAATACCAATTTGACCTGCGGGAATAGTCGGACTTGAATGTAAAGCCATCGCATAATCTGGTACCCCAAATTTTTCGTATAAGCCGTTTTCTAGCATGAGTCTAGCCCCTGCACCAATCTCTTCAGCTGGTTGTCCGATCATCATTAAAGTACCTTTCCACTGGTCTTTCATTTTAGCCATTGCTCTTGCTGTGCCGATCCAAGTAGTCATGTGTACATCGTGTCCACAGGAATGCATAGCTCCAGTAGTTTGACCATTGTACTCAACTGTTTTGGTACTAGCATAAGGTAAATTGGTCTTTTCTGGCATGGGTAAAGCATCCATATCTGTTCTATATAGAATTTGGGGCCCTTCTCCGTTCTTTAGAATACCAACTATTCCATGCCCTCCAAAACTTTCTGTTACCTCAAATCCGATTTGGCGTAATTCAGTAGCCAATGCCGCTGCTGTTTCTTTTTCTTGTAAAGAAATTTCTGGGTTTTGGTGTCGTTTTTTATAGAATTCTACTAGGTAGGGTAGGTCTTCTTTGATGATTGCTGAAGTGGACGGAGGATCTCCTACAGGCATTTTGAAGGCCGTGCAAGAAAATAGAAATAATACGAATAAGGAGTATCTCATTTTTGATTTTATTTGAATGAAAAATTTGAATTGGTGAAAGTAAGGAGGAAATCTTAGATTTAATAGTGTTTATTCTAAAGTTTTTCGTTTAAAAAATACCTGCCAGCCTTCCGAAGGCTGGCAGGTATTTCGATTTAGAATAAAGGATAATAACTTCCAATAACCTCTAATTTCCCTTATCTTTGCGAAAAATTAATATAGTGACTGAAGAAAGAATACGTAAATTTAAAGTCGCATCCACAAGGCGACAAAATAACCTTACGGTTGTTTTAGAAAACGTGCATGATCCACACAATTTGGGGGCAGTTTTGCGAAGTTGTGACTCCGTAGGCATTTATGAAATCTTTGTGCTTTATACAGAACCTAGATTGCAAGGAGTGGACCATATAAAGCTCAATAAACGGACTTCTTCTGGTGCGCGTAGATGGGTTGACGTACATTTATATGAGGACACAGCGGCCTGCTTTGCTCATATCAGAAAAAATTATGATAAAATCTATTCTACCCATTTGGATGAACAACCGACTTCTTTATATGAATTAGATTTGACACAGTCCGTTGCCCTAATGTTTGGCAATGAGAAAGATGGATTGAGTGAGGAAGTATTATCTTATTCTGATGGTAATTTTATTATTCCTCAAATGGGATTAGTGAAGAGTTTGAATATCTCGGTGGCTTGTGCAGTGAGTATTTATGAGGCTTTGCGCCAAAGAGATGCAGCGGGCATGTATACGGAAAATTTACCAATGACCTTAGCCGAACAAACTGCGTTGTTTGAATCTTTTAAAGAAAGGCATTTGTCAAAAGATCCGCGCAATATTGCTGAGAAAATAAAATAGGAGAATTATCTAATTCGTTTTTATGATGCTAATTTTTCTACTGAGACTACCCATTAATATAACTAATTAGACTTAATTCTTACCATTTAGATATTTAAGTGCATTTAAGTCGTGTTCTAAATGAACTTAAATATCTAAATGGTAGAAAAAGTGTGTGATAAAACTAGTTGGTGAATAGTTACGAAAATATTTATAATCGTTTATCAGCTTACCCTTCAAAATGCAGTGACAAAGTAAAGGTTCTAGACAAGACTTTTTCAATCACTGTAGACTGTGGCAATGCCTCATCAAATATTAAAGTATTTCCTAAACCTTGAGACATCTTCAATTCGGGAGAAAAAATAAAATAAGGGAAGAAAAACTGAATGCCAACGCCGATTTCACCTGCAAAATCTGTCGGTGCTATTTTTACTTGCGTATCTGCTTGTCTTGCCTTCGAATCACTCGCTACATCAAAACCATACTTTACACCTGCAATCACAAATAGTCGCATATCCTTGTAAGGTGCCGACTTGTATCTGATATGGAAGGGCATTTCTACCAATACCGATTCTATATTTCTTCTTAGTGGTACATCTGGTCGTGCAGGATTATTCCCTGGTGTAAACTCTAATCGTCTTTCTGCGAACGATAGAGTAGGGAGAAATCTAAAGTCGAAGTATTGCCCAATTTTTAAATTGGTAACAATTCCTAAGTTAAACCCTGGACCACTTACAGACTCGGCTCTTTTGACCTCATCATTCTGTATGAAAGTTTTGGAGTGGAAAACTCGATAATTCGCTCTGTTGAACCCTAAAGTAATCCCAAAATAATAAGGTTTTTGCTGAAAATCTAAGAAGTTGTAGTTTCCTCTAGCATTTTGCGCTGCTAAATCTCCCGTTTGCGTAAAGCAAAAAAAGAAAGCTAACAATAATGTTTTGCAACTCGCAACCCGCAACCCGCTACTCGCAACCCGCAACCCGCTACCTACTTGAAACCTGTATAAATGGAACAAATCCCTAAACTTAATTTTTTGCATTTATTTGAGTTAAATCCTGATTCTTTGAGAACAGCTAGAAAATCTTCGCCGTCTGGAAAAGCTTGTACTGATTCATAAAGGTACTGATACGCCTTTGGGTCTTTAGATGTTACTTTTCCAATTAGGGGAAGTACATATTTAAAATAAAGATTAAACAGCTGTTTGAAGGGAAATATTGTGGGGCGAGAGAATTCTAATACGACTATTTGTCCATTTTTTTTCAAAACTCTATTAATCTCTGTTAATCCTGCTTTTAAGTTTTCAAAATTACGAACACCAAAAGCTGCGGTAGCTACATCAAAGCTATTGTCTGCATACTGCAAATTCTCACTATCTCCTTGGTCAAGACGGATTAAATTATCCAAGCCTTTTTTGGCAATCTTTTTTCGACCAACTTCTAGCATCTCATGAGATAAATCCATGCCAATTATTTGATCTGGCTTTAATTGTTTATTGATTTCAACCGTCAAATCTGCCGTACCCGTTGCTATATCAATAATCTTTTTAGCATTTCTATTCTTAATCATTTTGATTGCACTTCTCCGCCACAAAACATCTATTCTCAGCGTTAACAAACGATTCAAGAAGTCATAATAGGGAGCAATGTTGTCGAACATCTTTCCTACTTGTTCTTTTTTGCTGTCTTCTTGATTGTACGGCTTGACTATTTCGCTCATGATATTGGTGATTTTAGTAAAGTGCTGCCAGCGCTTCAAGCACTGGCAGCACTTGTCCCTTGAAAATTAAAAAAATACAAAAGTACCTTCTTTTTTTAAAAAAGTGTTTTCTATTTATTAGAACTTCAATTTTTTCTGAAAGTTTAGAATCTTTAGTTAAAATGACTTTTTTGCATTAATTATCAAAGTGTTGAGAAGCGAATTTCTTTTTCTACTTTTGTTAAAAATCGACCTTTAATGTTATTTTATGAATATTCTTCGCTCAATAATTGGCTAATTATTATATTTATCAATAGACTTGTTACCCTTTAAATTATAACCATCTGAAAATATCTTTTTCCGCTATTTTCCTCTAAAAATTTCTTCAATAGAAGGACTATTCAACAAATTTTTAAAGAAAACTATCGAAAAAATCTAAATTTCATATGG
>CALDTJ010000240.1 GCA_937924145.1 uncultured Saprospiraceae bacterium | reverse complement strand
TGCATTTGGAGCTAGAGATTTTGTTCTATGACTAGGCATTTTTGCTAGGAATAGCACCGCTATTGCTAACAAAAATAACGAAGTCATAGGACAAAAGATCAGTTCCTAAATGTATTAGTTATTTTTTACTCGTTACTAAGTAAGTCTACTTTTCTGATTAACTCTATTAACTAATCGAGCTAAGCCGATGAAAATCCAAGCTAGCAAAGTAAAAACAATCGTATATAGTAAAAGTGCTAGAAAATTACCTCCTGATTCTGCTGTAAACAAATGATACAAAGACTTCGTTTCATCATCCATGTATCCTATAAAAGTAGCTAAGCAAAACGCAGTCAAAAATAATCTTAGGGTTAAACGGAAATTTGTCATCGAAACATATATTTAATTTCTTTTCACAAAATTGCTAAAAACAAAAGTCTAATTTAGCGAATAATTTTTAAATAGTTGTGAATAAGTCGTTAATTACCAGGTGACCAGTTTGATCTATTCCACCATTATTTTAATCAACAATTCTAAATATGGAGTACTTATCCAATTCCGAACTTATCTTAAATCCAGATGGTAGCGTTTATCATTTGAACTTATTACCAGAACAAGTGGCTAAAACCATTATTACGGTAGGAGATCCTGATCGAGTTGATTCGGTATCCAAGCACTTTGACCGTTTGGATTGTAAGGTACAAAAACGAGAATTCGTTACGCATACGGGATGGATTGGTAAGCAGCGACTTACCGTTATTTCTACGGGCATTGGGACAGGAAATATTGACATCGTTTTCAATGAATTAGATGCGCTTTTCAACATAGATTTAAAAAAGAAAGTCCTAAAAGAAGCACTCACACAATTAAAATTTATTCGAATTGGGACGTCGGGTTGTTTGAAAAAAGATATTCCGATTGATTCGTTTTTAGTGACTGAATTTGCCGTAGGTATGGATAACTTATTGACTTATTACAAATATGATCGAAACGTTAGAGAACAACACCTTAAAAAAAGTTTACAACGGTATCTAAAAACTGAAAGAACCAAACTTAAAAAGATCCCCTATGTATTCGAGGGACATCCTAAATTGATCAAAAAATTAGGGAAAGGATTTTTAAAAGGCGTTACTTTAACTTGTACTGGTTTTTATGGGCCTCAAGGACGACAACTGCGAGCGCAAAATAAAGTAGCCAATCTATTGGATCATTTTGTCCATTTTAATGACCAACAAAGTCGTTTTCAACATAAAAAAAATAGCTACAATTGGCAGATTACGAACTTTGAAATGGAAACGGCTGGGATTTATGGGATGGCAAAGTTACTAGGGCATCAGGCGATTTCTTTTAATGCTTTGTTGGCTAATCGAGGGGCGGGGACATTTAGCAAAACGCCTAAAAAGACCGTGGATCGGTTGATTTCGGAGGTTTTGGAGCGGATAGTTGATACGGATAGTTAGGCTACACGTTGACGATTTTGTACGTGTCTGACAATTCCAAATTGTCTGAAACGTTAAGGCCGTGACAAAATTAGAGGTTGACAATTCTAACTTAATACTATTACGATTACTTTTAAATTTATAATTTTAGATTTTCAATTTTGATTTATAAAATAGTCATTATTCATGGAGCAACAAGCGAATAAAATACGGCGACGGAATTTCTTAAAAAAAGGAGGCATTACTTCTCTATCTTTGGCATTAGGTATGCCGATTGTGTTTGGTAAAAACTTACCAGATGGGGTCACTCCTATTGGGTTAGATTCGGAAACCATCCAAGGTTTGCCTAACAAACATCCAGAAATGACGATTTTAAATGATCGACCGATTAATGCAGAAGCTCCTGCCCATTTATTGGACGAGTCGATTACTTCTGCGGAACGTTTTTTTGTTCGAAATAATGGGATTCCTCCCGAAAAATCTAGTATCAATTTAGAAAAGTGGACCTTGACGATTGAAGGGGAATCGGCGAAAACTACTAAGACGTTTACTTTAGCCGAATTGAAAAAACAATTCAAGAATTATACTTATCAGTTGACATTGGAATGTGGGGGCAATGGTCGAAAAGAGTTTAATCCACCAGCCAAGGGCAATCAGTGGTCGATTGGTGCTGTCGGTTGTGCTGCTTGGACAGGGGTTCGGTTAAAGGATGTTTTGGCGGAAGTGGGCGTGAAAGGAGATGCTGTTTATATTGGATATTATGGAAAAGATACGCATTTGTCTGGCAGTCTAGAAAAGCAACCAATTTCACGGGGGGTGCCGATTTCGAAAGCCATGGAGGACGAAAGTCTGATCGCTTGGGCTATGAATGGGGAACCACTACCCTATCTAAATGGCTATCCGCTGCGGTTGGTTTTTGGAGGTTGGCCTGCGTCTTGTTCTGGTAAATGGTTGCACAAAATAGTCATTCGAAATCAGGTACATGATGGGGCAAAAATGGCGGCTCCATCTTATCGAGTACCTTGCAAACCAGTACCCCCAGGATCGAAAGTGGACAATAAGGATATGTGTATTATTGAATCTATGCCAGTCAAATCTCTAATTACGTTTCCCAAGACTGGCGCTACTATCAAACTCAATCAAAATTTGCCAATAAAAGGCCATGCTTGGGCAGGAGATTTAGCCGTTTCAGCCATGCAAGTTTCTATAGATTTTGGAGCAACTTGGCAGACTTGTGCCTTATCTCAGCCAGCAAATCGCTTGGCTTGGCAAGATTTTTCGGGTCAAATTAGTTTTCCTCAAAAAGGATATTACGAGATTTGGGCAAAAGCCACAGATGAAAATGGAGAGGCTCAACCGATGGTACTCCCTGGCTGGAATCCAAAAGGATATTTAAACAATGCTTGTCATAGAATAGCTGTAAAAGTTGTATAAAACATGTCTAAAAACAATCCTAATTCTTTGCAAAATAAGACTTGGTTAAAGGTATTCGATTCCTTTTTGACGACCTTGAAAGCCATCGTTTTCTTGATATTTGGCACCTTACTTTATGGTATTTTTGGACATCATTTTGATTTTAATTTCAAAAAGAACGACGTCGCTCAAAAGTCAACTCGTACTTATAACTCTACTGCCATCGAGGAAGATTGGGACAAGGTAGAAAATGGGATTCATTTACAAACCGGGCTAGTTCACGACGCTAGTTTTGACATTGTCCGAGCCAATTGTACCGCCTGTCACTCGGGGAAATTAATTGCCCAAAATAGAGCGACTAGAGAAGGTTGGTTACAGATGATCCGATGGATGCAAGAGACTCAAGGACTTTGGGAATTAGGCGTTAACGAACCCAAAATACTCGATTATTTAGCGGAACATTATGCACCAGAAGAAACAGGCCGTAGAGCCAATATTGACATGGCAGCGGTGGAATGGTATATTTTGGAAATGGAAGAAGATTAATTTAATAAAAATGGGAATTTGTTCTATTGGTTAGTTTTGATTCTCATTTTTTTAGGAGAGATCTTGAACAATAATTTAAAGCATTTGGAGAAATAAGCTAAATCTGTAAACCCCACCTTGAAAGCAATGGTTTTGATTGGTAAATTGGTTTCTAAAACTAACTTCTGGGCTTTTTTCAATCTATATTCTCTAATAAAAATAGCGGTAGAACGATCCGCACTTGCCCTAATTTTGCGATGTAAACTACTCCGACTCATCCCCATCTCTTGGCATAATTGCTGAATGTCAAAGTCCAGCTCGAAGGCTAATTGTTCTAAAGCCTCGACTAGATTTTTTAAAAAAAGCGCTTTATCAGTTTGATTTAAAACAATAGGCATAATGTTTTTATTTTTATTAAACGTGCCTTTTGAATGAAAATAAAGAGATTGGACAAACTTTAAGATGGATGGTACAGACAATAATTACAATCCACAATCCATCTAAGATACGGACTATTAGTGGTTGTATTTAAATTCAAGTATATTTTTTTGCCTTAATGAAAAGTTTAGAAACGAAGCAATAACAAATATTAAACCATTGATTATCAATTAATTATAATAAATTCAACGCATATTCGATTCTTAGTAAAATCGTTACTAATCAGCATATACGGCACTCGCTTTTAAGTTTTACCATATAACTATTTAAGCTCATTTAAGCTGTTAGAGGAGCAACTTAAATGTACTCTAATGAACTAAATGGTAGAAAGAAAATAGTATTTATTTCCAAGTCCCTTACTTCCGCTTTTGATGAGCTAACCACTCCATCAAAGTAACGGCTCTGCCATTGATGGTCACAGGTTGTCCATCAGCATCCAATGTACAAAGATTGGCATGTGAATAAATCCAAGAAAAGTGACCTAAATAATGGAAATTTTCGCCACCATAAAAACCCGTGATATCGACTACGTGGTCATAGTTAGAATAGTGTACATTTTTAGCCCCAGTAGCCATTAATTTATTATAAATAGGATCAACTGTCTCCGCGGCTTTAGTAACAGGATCATCCTTGGAGTGAATGAACCATATAGGCATCTCTTTGATACTTTCAATCTGTTCGTCCGTCACAAATTCAGCGTGGTAAGCTAAGGCACTTGGAAAAGAAGCCGCAAAATAATCTGGATGGTTCAACATCAACTTTAAACTCATATATCCACCATTAGAACAACCACCCACATAAATCCGATCCGTATCAATTTTTGGATGTTTTGCCACATAGTCTTTTATCAATGCCATCAGGGCTTTATTATGCATATCCTCCACCTTTCCGCGCGTATAATTGCCCGTTCCATCATTCATCCAGAAGGTAGGCGTTTGGGGGACTAAAACATAAGCACCATTGAAAAAGGATTGAATTTCAGGCGAGGCATAGTTAGCAGCACGATTGGCCATTAGAGGAACGCTTGGGTCTACCCCACCTTCTCCGCCACCATGCAACCAAATAATCAAAGGAATATCCGCTTGTGCTGTTTTTGGCGTAAAATCAGCATAAGTGAGCGTTAAATCTGAATTGTAAACAAATTTTCCCGTCAAATCAAATTCATCAACCAGTGGGTGAATTCGATTGATTTCAGTATCCCATACTTTATTTTTTGCCTTGTCGGTAATGGTCAGCCCGTAATCCGCCCATACATTACCACCACATTGCGGCAGGTACTGCATCGGAGAACTTATCGGCATATTCGGTGCGACCAATAAAATCAAAGTAGCGTGTGCCCCCTTGGCTACTTTTACACCTTTAGCATCAGACACATAGGCATATAATACGGTTCGTTCCCCACTTGAAAGGACTGCTTCAACCTCTTTACAACCCGCACTTTTGTGTGCCGTAATGGTATAATCTGCTTGCTGAACCGTCGAAACGCTATCTTCTAAGGTTAGAATGACCTTGTTGGCGGCTGGTCCCCAGTCGAATCCTTCTACTACTAGGGTGTAGGTGCCTGATTCGGCTGTATTATTGGCGTATTGGCAAATTGGGAGTAAAAATAAGGCTATGAATAGTAGGAATTGGATGGTATTTTTCATTGTTTTGTTGATGTACTTTTGAATAAAATCGTAACTATTCGAACTTTTAGGTTCATCATTTATTTTTTCAACCATATAGTTATTTAAGTGCATTTAGGACTCTACTAGTGCTTTATTTCAAAAGTTTTGATTAATAATTCCGAAGGAATTTAATACGAATAGCCCCGAGTGAAACTCGGGGAAAATGATTAAACATCGACACACAACCACGAAGTGGTTGAACTTAACTTGCTCACATTCAACCACTTCGTGGTTGTGTGGAGTGAAATTTATCTTCTGACCCCGAGTTTCACTCGGGGCTAATCATGTTGAACCACTTCGTGGTTTAAGTAACAAATTATTAATCAAAACTTTATTTACAAAGCACTAGAATGAGCTTAAATAACTATATGACTAAATCAAAATGTAATTGTATAAAAAGAGATATAATTACAAAA
>CALDTJ010000239.1 GCA_937924145.1 uncultured Saprospiraceae bacterium | reverse complement strand
GTACAGGGTATCAGGTATTAGGTGTCAGGCTAGATGTTGACATCGCAGCGTAGTCAACGTCTAGCCTGACACCCGATACCTAAAACCCGATACCTCAACAATGCTTTCAAACAAACCACATATCCGCAATTTGGTAGAAATTTGTGCCCAAAAAGGCATCGACCAAGTTATTATCTCTCCCGGTTCTAGAAACGCTCCTTTAGTTATTTCCTTTGGCGAACATGGTGCTTTTAATTGTCTGAGTATTCCCGATGAGCGAGTAGCAGGTTTTTTTGCGATGGGTATAGCGCAGCAGACTAGAAAACCTGTCATTATTACTTGTACCTCGGGTACAGCATCATTGAATTTTGCACCTGCTATTGCCGAGGCATTCTATCAAAAGATTCCCTTATTAATTTTAACAGCAGATCGACCTGTTGAGTGGATTCATCAAGGAGAAGGACAGTCTATTGCCCAACGAAATGTTTTTGCCAATTATGTGAAACGGAGCTATGAATTACCACAAGAAGTGACTGATAAAGATGGTTTATGGAGTGCCAATCGGATTATTTGTGAAGCGATAGATCAGACAATGGAAGGGAATGGAGGGCCTGTGCATATCAATATTCCTTTTAGAGAGCCTTTGTATGATACCGCTAATTATACGGATACTGCTTTACCAAAAATTATAGAGACTACTCCTTTTGAAAAAGTGCTACCTCAGCAAACTTTAAAAGAATTGGCTAATACTTGGCAGCAGTCTAAAAAAGTGATGATTTTAGCAGGCTTGTTGCCATTACCAAAAGCAGGAGATGCTTTGAAAGCATCTCCTGCTTTAAACACAATTTTATCCAAGTTAAACGAAGATGCTACCGTAGCAGTTCTACCAGAAATCACATCTAATCTTATAAATGAAAGTTTTATTTATAATTTTGATAGTGTTCTAAGTACCGTTACGGAGGAAGAGATTGCTCAATTTCAACCAGACTTATTGATTACGGTTGGAGGTTCTTTTATTTCAAAAAGAATAAAATTATGGTTGCGTAAACATGCGCCAAAAGCACATTGGCATATTGAAGAAATAGATTACCACATTGATACTTTTCAAGGGTTGACTAAGACGATTAAATTGTCGGCGACTGCTTTTTTTGAACAGCTTGCCAAGGTATCTGATACGTTATCAATGCAATCTAACATAGACATTTCTAACGTATCAGACACCTCGAAGGTGTCAGATACGTACAAGACACCCGATACGTATCAAGCAACTTGGAAAAACCGAGAAATACAGATTCAAAAAGTACAAAAAAAGTATTTGAAACAAGCAAACTGGTCCGATATACAAGCCTATAAACTTATCCTACCAAAGCTCCCTAAAAACACTAACTTACATTTAGCCAATAGTACCCCTGTTAGATACGCCCAATTATTTCAACCAAGAAAAGATGTAATTTGTAATTCGAATAGAGGAGTAGCAGGAATTGATGGTTCAACTTCTACTGCTGCAGGGGCTGCCTATATAACTCAGCGACCAACGACGATCATCACTGGAGACATTTCTTTTTTCTATGATTCTAATGCTTTTTGGCAACACCATTTATCACCCGATTTACGAGTGATTTTGATTAATAATGGTGGTGGAAATATTTTTCGATTTATTAAAGGGCCTGACACAACCGCACAGTTATCCACTTATTTTGAGGCACAGCAGGAACGAAGTGCAGAATATATTGCTAAAACCTATATTTTAAACTATTTTGTGGCAGATAGCGAAGATTCGCTAAAAACTGCCTTGAAATCTTTTTATAAAAAACAGTCGAATAATCGACCAGCTATTTTGGAAATAAAAACACCTAGTGTGGAGAGTGCCGAAATCTGGCGAACGTATTACAATTTTTTAAAAAACAGATAATTAAAGGATTTAATAAAGACCTATTAATATACACAAACGAAGAACATGTCTGATAAATGGAAAGACAAAGCCGTATCCGTTCGGAAAGGCGAAGAGTTAGATCAAGCAGCTTTAAAAGCTTATTTCAGCAAGCATTTACCACAATTTTCTGGTGATTTATCCATCAGTCAGTTTCCAGGAGGTGCCTCCAATTTGACTTATGCGGTAAATATTGGAGATACGAGATTGGTATTAAGGCGGCCACCATTTGGACCAAAAATAAAGTCAGCACACGATATGTCTAGAGAGTACAAACTCTTTTCTAGATTGATTGACTCCTATAATAAAGTACCTAGAGCTTTACTATTCTGCGAAGACGAATCTATCATTGGTAGAGAATTCTATGTAATGGAAAGGGTAGATGGGGTAATTCTGCGTGCTGGCATGCCGAAAGAAATGCATCCTGAACCTAAGTTAATGAATGGAATTGCCAACTCACTAGTAGAGACAATGGTTGACTTGCATAAGGTCGATTATAAGGCAGCAGGATTGGGTGATTTGGGTAGACCAGAAGGATATAATGAGCGTCAAGTAAGCGGTTGGACTAAGCGATATTTCAATGCGAAGACAGATGAAGTTCCTGAAATTGAAAAAGTGAGTAAATGGCTAGCTGATAATTTATTACCAGAGTCGGATAGTTGTTTGATCCACAATGATTATAAGTATGACAATGTAGTTTTGGATAGTGAAGATTGGACTAAGATTATTGCTATTCTAGATTGGGAAATGTGTACGCTAGGTGACCCATTGATGGACTTAGGAACAACCCTTTGTTATTGGACGAATAGGAATGATCCTGACTGGGTTAAGCAATTGGCATTAAGTCCAACAACTTTACCAGGGAATCCTTCTCGTGGAGAAATCGCAGAAATTTATGCTAAGGCGAGTGGGCGAGATTTGAGTAATATCGTTTATTATTATGTCTTTGGTTTATTTAAAATTGCGGTAGTTGTACAGCAAATTTACAAGCGATATAAAACAGGACATTCTACAAATCCTAAATTTGCAAATATGAATCACGCTGTGAAAGGTTTAAGTGTGATGGCTTTGCAGGCAATACATAAGAATCGAATGGAAGATTTGTTTTAGTAATGAGTATAGTCCTTCCAGCACTTGAAGTGCTGGAAGGAGTAAGGCTAATGCAAGTTTAACTTTCCTCCTCCTTCAAACTTACCAAAAAGGCAACTAAATCTCGAATTTGTTTTTTCTCTAAAATATCCTTCACCCCTGGCATACTCGAAGGCACATTTTCTCGACTATCAATTTGGTCTTTAAGAATGGTCTGTGTACCATCTTTCCCAACCTTCAATTCTAATTTCGTTGTATCTTCTGACATCACAATTCCGCCCGTTGACGTTCCGTCCTTTAAGTTTAAGATAACTACTCCATAACCAGGCGAATATTGGGCACTAGGCTCAATAATAGACTCCAATATCTCTTTCGGCGATCTTTTCGTACCAATGCCTGCTAAAACAGGGCCCGCATCACCACCCCATTCCCAGATGGCATGACAACGAACACATTGCGCCGCCTCGTTTCTATAAAAAATGTTTTGACCTCGTCGAGTATTTCCACCCGCTAAAGTTTCTGCAAAATCTACTAAGGGGTCATCAGCAATTTTAGCCTTTTGATAAGTAGCAACTTTACTAGCGAGCACCGCTGCACCGTTATTTTCTACTGCCTCCAAAATATCTAATTGAATTTCTGGTTCAGCTTTCCCTGCGATCAAGTTATCGACTTGCTGCATAATAACTTTTATCGCACCAGCACTTTTTAATTTACCTAGAGCAGTCATGGTTGCTTGTTTTTCTTCCATTGTACCTTTTTCTAGGATTTTGGTGAATAAATTCACTGCATTTTCTTCTGGTAAATTGGCCTCCGCTAACATACCTAAAGCGGCACTTCTTACATTTTTAGATTGATCTGCTAAAGCAATTTCTAGCGCAGTAGACATTTCTGAAAAGTCCAAGGTAGATAAAGCAGTCAAAGCTGCTGTTCGGACATTTTCTGAACTAGCACTTTTTAGTAAATCAAATAAAGTAGTGCCTGCTGATTTGACTTTTAATTTACTTGCAGCTTTGGTCGCAGCTATTTGTACCTCTTCATTTGTATTAGTCAGTAAAGTATTGAGTGTTGGACTGATAGCAGCTAAGGCAGGTGCGCCGTCTCGTTCAATTGGCCCTCGATAGCGACCATCTACTCTATCTAAAACAGAAGGTTTAGCCCAACCACTTAAAGCAGCTAAAGCCTCTGCACGCATAGCCTCGGGAGCATCCTTTCGATTGGCATAAGCTGCTAAAAGTTCGATGTTTTCTGCTTTTCCTACTCTTAAATTGGCATTAATAGCCCTTCTTAATAATGGCTCACCTGTAAATCTATTTTCTTTTAGAATCATTGCTAAGGCGGGTAAAGCTGGTTCTATGGAGTAATCATCATTGATGGCTCGGGCAGCCTCCGTGACAATAAATTCATCTGCATCTTTTAAAAATTCGGCTACGGCAGGATCTTTCATTCTGCGTAAAGCCACGACTCCTGCAATTCTTAAAGCTCTATTAGGATTATCTTTTAAAGCAATAATTGGTGCTGCTTTTCCGATTCTCGCTAAAGCCAAAACGCCTGCATGTCGCAACCATGCATCGTCGTCATTATTGGTGGCTAGTAAATCAATTAACGATTGAATACCTTTTTCATCAGCCGTTCGCCCTAAAGCCTCCGCAGCAAAAAACTGTACTCTCAAAGATGGATGTTTAGTGAGTGCAATTAATTGTTCTCCTGCGCCTTTGTACTTTACATCACCAATCATTTTGGCTGCTTGTGCTTGGATTTCTGGATCATTATCGGTTAAGAAAGGAATAAAATCAGCACCATATTTAGCATCCTCTCGAGCGAATTGGCTCATTCCCCACAAAGCATGAATTCTAGCTAATTGGTGTTCTTTTTGAGTCGCTGCTGCCAATAATGCTTGATAGCCCTCTGCTCCTTTTTTTACTAATTGGAATTGCGCTTTTCGGCGAATTCGCATATCCGCATATTTCAATAATTCGCTTAACTCGTCAATTGATTTTGTGGTGAAATCTGATTGAATTAATGTTTTTGTTTGGTCACGTAATGGATGCTTTAAAGCATTGGGCACATCTAATTTCCAAATCCTACCTTCATTTTTAACGCCCCATCCATCAATCCAGTCCGCAAAATATAACGCTCCATCAGGCCCCCAATCCAATCCTGTCGGTAAAACACCACTGACTATTTCTTTGGTATCTTCCATTTCAAAAGACGCGCCTTTTGGTTTTAAGGTGAAAGCGTGTAGGGGAGAATTAGCAGGCGTTCCTCTAAATTCTGCGATAAAAAAATGATTACTCCATTGTTCACCTAATGCCGTTCCTGGGTTATAAATCATACCCGTTGGGCCATTCACATAATTCATAATAGGTGGAGTGATGTAAGCAGGCTGCCCTTCCCAACGAGGAATATTTAGTTTTTCATCCATCCAGACTTTATAGCCATTATTATCAGGATCGGTGTATTTTCCAAATTGCCAATTCGTTCTCCAACCACCATCAGAGCCATTCGTTACATAAACTAATCGCTCTCTTTCTCCTTTGTGGTCACCATCATTATCTTCGGTGATTAAATTGCCGTATTGGTCAAATACAAACTCGTGGGTATTCCGTAGGCCAGCTGCAAAAACTTCAAAGTTACTACCATCAGGATCACAACGAACGATTACCCCTTGATTGGGATATTTCCAATTTTTACCCTCCTTATCAACGACATTCATTCCAATATCGCCGATGCCCCACCAAATCCGACCTTGTGGGCCAACTTTCACACCTGACATACCATGTGCGCCAAAGCCTATATGTACTGCCCACCCGTGACTAATAGATTCTTTTTTATCCGCAATACCATCACCGTCCACATCGGTTGTTCGCCATAAATCGGGGCCAACTGCGATAAAAACGTCGCCATCGTGTTCTTCTACACCATTTGCTAAGTCGGAAATTTCTTCATGAAAATCTTCGATATATAATTGAGCTTGATCGGCTAGACCATCATTATCCGAGTCGGATACTCGCCAAACCGTTTCTTTTTCTACTAATAAATCCTTCCAATCGTGAGAGCCATCTTCATTTAAATCATCAATGATGGATTTATTCTCTTCGCTTTTTTCGGGCGATAAAGTCTTTCTTAAAAAAGCTCTACGATCTTCTACATGCTGAAAAGAAATAGAAGAAGTCATCCAGTTTCGATGTCCACGAATATCAAATTCTGAATTTTCTAGTCTTACCGCATTGGTATAATAAATGCCACCTCTGTCGTCCATACTGATAGCAATCGGGTCGGTCACTAACGAATCAGATGCCCATAGGCTTAATTCTAATCCTTCAGCTACTTTTACCGCAACTTCCTGCTTTATTTTTTCAGATAATTCCGCAGCTTTAGCCGCATCTATTTTTAATATTTTATTGGGATAAACTAAGTCGGTAGATTTAGGAGTGGTCGATTTGCAATAATAGAAGGAGCAGATGATAGCTACTATGGTCATAGCTAAGAGAGGACGGGCTATATTTTTCATTTTTCTAATGTCTTTACGTTTTGAAAGACACTAATATAAATGCTTTTTGAGAGAAACTATTAATTTTCATTTGAATAATGATATATTAAAATGGTTCTTTTGACAAATATCGTGAGTATTACAGGGTCACTTTTAGTGCCCCTATAATTTTATTAAATTTACAGAGGCACTAAAAGTGGGCTAAAAGAAGGAGGTGCTTTCAAAGCACCGCCTTCTAGGGGAGTTCCACAGAAAGCGGTGCTTTAATAGCACCTCTTTCTTTTACAGGGTGCTAGGTTTGAGTAATATCCTATACTGTCCTAACAAGAGTTTTGGATACATCTAAAATCCACTAATTTGTAACATACTCGAATCAATAAAATAAGAAATGGCTTACGTTGAATTAATTCAGCGTAAGCCATTTCTTATTTTATTGATAAGCATTAATTTTTATTCAATCACCATCATCTTCTTAGTTAAACTTCCGAACGATGTATTTAATTGATAATATAAAACACCTGAACTTTGTAAGTCCTCTACGTTTAATTGAATAGCATTATAGCCTTTGGCATAATCCCCTTCAATTGTTTTCAGTGCTTTACCTGCAACATCAAATACAGTTAACTGTACCAAACTATTTTCTGGCAAATCAAAGCCAACAGTTGTGACCCCATTAAATGGATTCGGGCGATTTTGGTATAATTGGAAATCTTCTACAGTAGGTTGAGTAAATGCTAAATCTAGTTTTAAAATAGCTAGATTTTCATCATAAGCCTCTGCCTTAGTAGGGTTAGATTGGATACTTAACAATTCGCTTAATCGACCATTTTCCTTTGCGGTAAAAGTCAATGCGAAGTTTAATGCCTTGGCATCCACTGCTGCTACTTCATTCCAACTAGCTCTAATCTTTCCGTTGTCCATAGCTATATGGTTATCGGTTAAAGTACTAGATGCTGTTAACGATTCAAAGTCTAAAACCTCTGCGCTATAGTTCATCGTGAATTGATACCCTATAATGGCAGCTTTACTCGTCGCTTGAAAAGGAATCGTATAAGTTTCTCCAGCTACCAAATTCATATCTGTTGTTTGGAAAGCTAGTCGATTATTTGTTCTAGATTCGCTGGCTAATAAAGTACCTTCGACTGCACTTGTGTGGTCAGCTGTTCCATTTACATCTCCAATCTTCACTCCAACGAAATTAAAGTCCGTATCTTTTGACAAATTAATCGTCAAAGTTTCAGGGAAATCTTCATCCAATGGATTATCATCTAAGAAGTTATAATCTGCATCAACAAATCTCCAAGAAGTATTATTAGGGAAAGTAGTTTCTGTTCCTAAAATCACTTTTCTAATGGCCACTAAATCTGATGCAGTGATGGTATTAGAATGATTCACATCAGCAGCAATAGATTGATATGGAGAATCAAACGGTTGGATATTTAAGATATGCTTTAGAATTAAAACCATGTCTAAAGTTGTAATTCCATTATCATAAGCATCATTTTTATTCAACTTCACCGTGATGTCTTCACAGGTAGCTACATCTGGTAGAATAAATCCACCATTGGCAATAGTCGTTGCTATTGGTTGGTTCGATGCATCCGTTAATTCTACATCTACATTCAATACAGTCGAGCCGAATTCGTTAGTCACGATTCCCTGCAATTGAGCAGACTCACCGAAGAAACCACAAATTTGATTCATTGGCATCGCCTCAAAAACATTATCCTGCATTAGCTTGATGCCTGTATTACGCATGATTACATCCCTCATCGTTGTCGCTCGAATCGCCGCTTTTTCAGCATCTGTAAGTGTCGGGTCATTTTCATAATAAAAACGATCACCATCTCGGATGGCTTGAAATTGTTTGTGCATAAATGCCATTACAGTTTCCCCAAAAAGTGCATCACTCATGTTTGTTTCTGCTAACATTCCTACCCACGGATCAATATCGTTAACATCGCTGTAATTAGATTGTAAAGCCTCAACAACTTCCTCCTCTTGACATATTTCTCTGAAAGCATTATATGGTGTCAGTCCTAAAGCTGTTCTATAAGTATTAAAATCTGGTAAACCTCTTTCTCTACCTCTATTGATATTAATCGCCGCTAAATCTAGACCTCCTGCTCCAGGAGGGCCAAATAAGAAGTTCCGAACATCATCTACAATTTTTGCATCCATTTCCTGCTGTACTTGAACACCCATTCCTCTGAAAAAAGGATCTAAACCACCATTTTCCACTAAAGCATTTGGATTGAAAAAAGCATCTCTAAGTTTCATTGGACCTTCAGGGCGTTCATTGCCTTCTGCATCCATTACGAGGATATTGCCATTTAAAAGAGTATGTCCAAGTCGGAAAGCGGCAGCAGCAAAACCATTTAAAATCGTAGGATCAACGTTTGGTTTGTATCCATTATAGGTTTCTAAATGTACACCCATAGCTGGTAACCACTCGTCGAAAGTAATATTTTGTAAAATACCACCAACAATTTTTCTTGCATGTTGATAAAGTTGCTCATCTTCCCAGTCTGGGTGTTGCAAAATAAGCTGATCTGCAATTCGATTGTGTTCTCTTACAAAAACAGTATGGTAAGAAAGTAGTAATACATTTTCGTTTGCTCTGATGTCTCCACCAACAAATAGCCTAGAGGCAAATCCTACGTCATCTGCCATAAATGGCGCATCTATGTCTACTTCTCCGTCAAATTCTCCATTCAGGGTATTGTATGGTAATAGATTTCCAGTAGAAACCTTCATCTTTCCCTCTCTAAAAGATCGCAACCAATTAGCTCTGTAGGCATCTGATCCATAAATTCCTGAACCGTCAAGCCAAGCAGTAATTTCATTAAAATGCTCTCTAGGGTTATCCTCACTAGTTCCAGTTCCTTCGACTATTTTATTACGAGTCATCGGGATCATCACATTTGGAATCCTCCCTCCAGGATTGAAATGCGGGTCTGGAAAATTTACAGGAATCATTGCTGGTTCAGCCTGATTTCCTTCGGAAAGCGTTAAATCATGATCGATAAATTGCCCAAAGACCCAAGTAAAATCACTTAATCCTTTCTGATCATTTAGTGGAGCATCTTGTGCAAATAATTCATTGCTAAGTCTACGAGGATTTTGTCTTTGTTGACCTGCTGGTGCAGAAATTTTATCGGCATAATCAGACGGGGCAAGTCTCGTCATGGGAGTAAAAGTAGCCCCCCATTTAGGGTTTGCTAAATTATTATTAGATCCATCATAGGTTCTAACTTCTTGAGCAAAAAGAGACGTAAGGAGCAATGCAAGTGCTAAGGTTAAAGTAGATTTTCTTTTCATTATTAGTATAAGTCTTTAATCATACGGTTCTAGTAATGGTTTACTTAAACTCTAATGTTTGTAATATCATAGGGCAGTGTTCATTAATAAACAATACCAAATAAAAAACAAGGTATAACTATGTCTTTGATGGACATAATCTCATACATAATCGGAATTTAGGATATTAGCCTTTTGAGTATAAACTGGGGGTTTATCTATTTTGTAATAGGTCGTTAAAAATATCGATAGTAAAAGGCACAGTTTTAAGGAAAGTAATAGCTGTCCACAAATATAAGAAAAATACCTTCTATCTGCTGATAAAATATTAAAAAAATCTATTTGATTGACACTAAATTATCAAATTTTTTTAATACACTACCAGTTTTAGGTATTGCTACAGCTGAAATTCAATCCTATTCTTAATCAATAGTTTACGTAAAAATTAGACTAATAGGCAGAAAAGTAATAGAAAACAATTTAAAAAAAAGGTAACTATTTAAAGGGTTTTCTTATAAAAAAATTGGAATGAAAAAGGCAAGTAAGAATTTGTAATTTAGAGTGTCGAAAAAATTACTAATTCAAAACTTGCCTTATGACTAAAAGTACAACATTTTTTGAAATCCTACAAAATGATGAGACCTTAGATTTAAGAGATAGCCGAGGAAAGCAGCACATTTTATGCTTAATTCTAGTGGAATTTGTTATCGCTTTATTGTGTAATAGAGATGGAAACCTATCGTCCATTCATCGACATATGAAATCGCATCATACCAAAATTGTGGCAGAATTAGAAATGGAAAATACTGCCCCAAAAAAACGGTATCAAGGTCTCATTTACCGATACTACTTGGTAAAGTTAATGGAGTGACCTTTGCCAAACTAATTTATGATCAATATGGTATTGAACTATCTGAAAAGGAGAAAGAATGGTTTGCCTTTGATGGTAAAGAGCTGAAAGGCAGTATTTTAGCAGGAAATAAACGAGGGGAGGCAGTAGCTTTAGCAGTTCGTCATGAAGATAGAGTGGTATACCAAATGTCCTTTTTCAACGGCTCAAAAGAAAGTGAAGTAGCCGCTGTGCGAACAATGCTTAAGGCACCATTAATTAGTCATAAATTGACAATGGATGCTTTGCATTTTAAGCCAAATACTTTAATACCAATCAATCTAGCAGGCGGCATCTTTTTGGTTAGTTTAAAAAACAATCAATCAGAACTACTTGCTGAGATGGAATTTTGTAGTAAACACATAAGCCCAGTTTATCCCTATCAATCAAAAGTGGAAAAAGGGCATGGTCGGGAGGATCAGCGTAACTATTGGTCTTATAATATCGAAAAAGAATACATTGATAAACGCTGGAAAAAGGCTGGTTTTAAATATCTTATCAAGGTACAACGAGACCGAACAATTTGTAATAGAAATACTTATAGCAGGCAAATTGCCTACTTTTTAACCAATGAGAAGGTGCAAAATCAAGCAAATGCAATGGAATTGTACCAAGCTGTTCGTCGCCATTGGCAAGTAGAAACAGCTAATAATGCCAGAGATTGTATTTTAAAAGAAGATAAATTGAGATGCATCTTTACTGATACAAATCGGACTATGGCACTTTGTAGAACACTGGCTATCAAGATTTTAAATCAAGCTGATGTTAAAAATCGTTGTGAGTTAATGGATTATTATGCAGACCATTTTGACGAATGTATTTCTTTTTTGAAGAGGATAAATTTTTTATAAGAAAACCCTTCTTAACAAAAAGAGGAACATCGTACTTTGCATTTTCGTTAAGCGAAGGTACACCTACAGGAACTGGGATTTTTAAATCTAAAAGAATTGATGAATATTTTGATTGATAATTAATGTCTTTGGAAGAGATTAATTTTGATTTATAGAATTGATTTCCTAGAATACTAAAAGTAATTTTAACTAAACTAGCAACAATCGCCTCCAACAAAGTAGTCTTCCCAGCCCCATTATCACCAATAAAGACATTTACCTTATCATTAAATTCAATTTCCTCATCTAATATTCCCCTATAATTTTTAATTTCTATCTTTTTTATTCTCATAAGTA
>CALDTJ010000238.1 GCA_937924145.1 uncultured Saprospiraceae bacterium | reverse complement strand
TCCCTTGCAATTCTTTAAATGGGGCTTGATTCCGAATTGGGCAAAAGATGCTAAGATCGCCAGTAAATTAATCAACGCTCGGTCAGAAACGATATTGGACAAACCTGCCTTTCGGTCCATTCACCAAAAAAGGTGCTTAGTGCCTTATGATGGTTTCTATGAGTGGAAAAGAAACGGAAAAGAAAGAATTCCTTATCGCATATTTTTACCAGACACTCCGATTTTCAGTGTTGCTGGTATTTGGGAAACATGGAAAAGCCCTACTGGGGAGACTATTCCAACCTTCACCGTTTTAACTCAACCTCCAAATCAATTAATGCAGCCCATTCACGACCGAATGCCCGCTATTTTAGCACCCGAGCAAGAACAACTTTGGCTAGATAATGAATTACCGATGAAAGCGTTAATCGCATTAATTAAGCCTTATCCTAGTGAATTAATGCAAGCTTATCGAGTATCTAGTTTAGTTAATAAGGTGAGTGTGAATAAGGAAGAATTATTGCGAGAAGTGCCTGATTTTCAGCAGGGATCTTTGTTTTAAGTACTGGCGACTTTAGACTTTCAATTCATGCCATCTATTTGTTCTTAAATACCATAGCATCAAGATCATCATGATTACCCAATAGACTATTTCGGCAGTCCATGCCATTACCAAACCTCCTTCTAAAAAATTGATAACTACGTAGATATACGCTAGATACCCTAAAGCACACCAAGTCTGTATTTGCAAACCAAAATAGGTCGCTCCTACCCCAGCAATTCCATTAAAATAAACAACTCCGATGGAATTTAAGGTAAGGATAATCATCAGCACATAGAAAATAGGTTGTGCTTCGACAATTAAAGACATGTCTTCTGATCCTAAAAGTGGATATAAAATTTGGGTGGGAAATAAGACCATTGGGATAGTCATCACCATGGTTACCAACCAAGAAAATTTTGCCGTTTTCCAAATAATCGGGACCACTGCTTGCCGCTTTTTTTGCCCAATAAAATGGCTAACCAAAGTATTGATCGTAGAGGCAAATCCCCAACTCGGAATTTGTAAAAACAAAAAGACCATGCGCACTAAATTGGTGATAGCCAAAGGTCTTTCTCCTAAATTTTCAACTATTCCAAAGAAGACAAACCAACTACCTAAACCTACAATAGACTGTGCAACAATGGGTGCAGCAAGTCGCTGTTGGTCTCTAATTAATTGCCAGTTAATCTTGGGAATAGTAAAGAGCTTATATTTCTTAATGCCTTTATCAAAATAAATATAAACTAGAAAAACTACGAAGGCAACAACTTCTGCAATCGTACTTGCCAAACCTGCCCCTGCTATACCCATTTCGGGTAAGCCAAAACGACCACAAATCAAACCATAGTTTAAGAAAATATTGACCGCACCGAGAATACAAGTGTCTATTAAAATGAATTTGGTACGGGCAATACCTGTATAAAAGGCAATCATTGCCAAGCCCGTATAACTAAAAAATACCCCCCAAGAACGGTAATTGAGATATTCGATACTTTTATCTAAAATTTCTTTGGAATCTACAAAAAGGGTAAAGAAGTAGGTGCAACCATACTGCATAAAAAAGAAGAGTCCAATCGCCATCAAGATTTCAAAATAAAGCATGGCGTAAAAGGTATGCCCTACCTCTTTGTAATCTTCTTCTCCTGCCCTTCGGGCGATAATGATTTGACCACCTTTGGAAAATCCGTAGCCAATTGCTGCGACAATCAAATAAAACACGCTGACAAAACCAATGGCTGCAAAATCTAATTCACTTCTATGGTATAAAAAAATGCTATCACTTAAGGCAATAAAATTCTGTGCTGCAGTTCCCAACATAATGGGGGCAGATATGGAGAAAATTTGCTTGTAGGATGTGTTTAAATGCATAGTTTATACCCATATCCGCAGACAAAATATATTTTGGATTCGGTTTTTGGTATACTAGTATTTTTTCAATTTGTTTAAAGCCTGTTAGGAAATTACCTTTTATAATAAAAACGAGATCAGTAAACGACCTGCTACCCTCTCATTGCCGTCACGGGGTCCATATTAGAGGCTTGCATAGCAGGAATAATTCCAGCTATAATTCCTGTAAAAATAGAAACAGAAAGCCCAAAAATAATATTTCCCATATCCAGATAAAGTGGAAAGTCGATAGCTTTTGAAATCCCCGTGAGCAGTGCCCAAATCAGCCCTAGTCCAAATAGACCACCGATTATACAGAGAATAACGGATTCGATTAAGAATTCTAACAAAATAACGTAGCTTTTTGCGCCTAATGCTTTTTTTACACCGATCAAATTGGTTCGCTCTTTCACCGAGACAAACATGATATTGGCAACACTAAACATCCCAACGATTAAGGCAAAACCTCCGATGATCCAACCTGCGGTATTTAAGACACCAAATACACCATCTAGCAAATTACTCAATAAAGACAATTCATTCAGCGCGAAATCATCTCCTTCTTTTGGCTTTAATTTTCTTTTCGCCCTTAAAGCACCCCTTACCTCTTCTTTCATGTCATTTAAATCTATCCCCTCTTTAGCTTTGATACTAATCGCTGATCCCATTCGATTGCCCTCTCTAATATTGGCATATTTTCTAGCTAACTCAAATGGAATGACTGCCCCTTCATCAAAATTCATGATATTGACTAGACTTTCGCCTTCTTCTTTGATTACTCCAATGACCTCCAATTTTCTACCACCCAACTTAATTTTTTTGCCAATAGGCTCTATCGATCCAAATAATTCTTGTGCGACTACTGCACCTAAAACAACTTTTGGAGCACCAGAAATTAATTCTGCTTTTGAAAAATATCGCCCTTTAGCATATTCAAACCCGAAAAGTGTACCGCTATCTTCAGTGACTCCTATCAAAAAACTACCTTCTACACTGTTCGACCGATATTTCGCTGTTTTCTCTCCAATTACCGTATAAAAAGAAGTCATATCTGCACTTTTCACTTTAGTTTGAATGGCTCTGAAATCATTATAAGAAGGGTTTGGACGCTTCATCCATTTCCAATAATTCTGTCCAGGGTCTTCTGCCCATGAAAAACGATCCACATAAACTACATCATTGCCCAACTTATCAAAACTAGATCGAACATTGTCTTCCAACGAATCAACGGCAGACAATACCCCAATCACACAGAAGATGCCAATTGAAATACCTAGTAGTGACAAAAAACTTCTCAGTTTATTACCTACTAAAGATTGCCACGCTTGACGAAAACTTTCTTGAATGACTTTTAGAATGGTTATCATGAATGATTTATTTTTTCGGGTGATTGTACTGGTTGCTGGTTGCTGGTTACTGGTTGCTGGTTACTGGTTGCTAGTTGCTAGTTGCTAGTTGTGCTCGAAACTAGCAACCAGTAACTAGTAACCAGCAACCAACACAACAAAACTACTATTCTTCTTCGAAAGGTGTCAGACTATTCGATGAAGAGGGTACTTTTTTCTGCTAATTCGTCCAAAAGGTAAAGATATTGAACTAATGGAAAAATTAATGGTTTAAAGTATAGAGGAATAAACTATTTTAAAAAGAAAATTATGTGGATGAATAAAGCCTATTTTTGTCCTATTTAATTGGATTTGAGGGTAATATAAATTCTAAAGTAGTGCCTTTCCTATTCTTTATGACAGATACATTTCTTATCTTTGCAATCATTTTCAAAAAATGGCTTGTTTTTAGTGTAAGTTAACTTGCGCTTTACAAGAAATTTTTTACTGAATTTTTAATAAAATTATTATTTGAATGAGGACTAAACTGTCACAATTCAATTTTGAGTTACCAGAAGAGCTAGTTGCTAAATATCCATCGGATAATCGAGATGAGTCTCGGTTGATGGTTGTACACAGAGACACAGGAAAAATCGAACACAAAATCTTCAAAGATGTATTAAGTTATTTCGACGAAGATGATGTGATGATTTTTAATAATACAAAAGTCTTTCCAGCAAGATTGTACGGAACTAAAGAGAAAACTGGAGCTAGAATTGAGGTCTTTTTATTAAGGGAATTAAACAAAGAGGCTAGACTTTGGGATGTTTTAGTAGACCCCGCTCGTAAGATCAGAGTAGGTAATAAATTATATTTCTCTGATAGCGAGGGTAATAACATCCTTATTGCTGAAGTGGTAGATAACACTACTTCTAGAGGTCGTACTATCAGATTTTTATACGAAGGAACAGATGCTGAATTCCACGGTGAATTGGAAAAGTTGGGAACTATGCCACTTCCAAAATATTTGAACCGTCCACCTGAACCTTCTGATATCGAAAGATACCAAACTATTTATGCTAAAGAAATTGGTGCGGTAGCTGCGCCGACAGCAGGATTGCACTTTAGTAGAGAATTGATGAAGCGTTTGGAGATCAAGGGCGTTGACTTTGCTGAATTGACGCTACACATTGGTTTGGGTACTTTCAGAAGTATTGACGTAGAAGATTTGTCTAAGCACAAAATGGATGCAGAATACTTTAAGATTGACGATATCATGGTAGAAAAAGTGAACACTGCCATGAAGAACCATAAAAAAGTATGTGCCGTAGGTACGACTTCTATGCGTTCAATCGAATCTGCTGTTTCAGCTACAGATACGCTTAAAACAGTAGAAGGATGGACCAATTTATTTGTCTTCCCTCCTTACGAATTTAGAATCGCCAATTGTATGATTACTAATTTCCACCTACCAAAATCTTCTTTAGTCATTATGACTTCCGCTTTTGGTGGATCAGAATTGATTAAGGAGGCTTATGCTGAGGCTATCAAAGAAAAATATCGTTTCTTCACTTATGGTGATGCTATGTTAATATTATAATATCAGTTGTTTGAACTGAAAACAAAAAAGGGTTGTTTTGATTAAATTCAGAATAACCCTTTTTTAATGTATAAGCGATTTCAGTTGCCTAAGATCATGCTAGGCGATTGCATTGTCTACCGACAGGTAGAAAATCGCCTGTACTAAATTTAAAATTAAGAAGTATGTCCACACACCGCAGACCACAAGACCACGAATCAGCCGATTATTTCAAAACCTACATCAGAAAAGTAAAAGGCCTTGATTTTTTAGCCGTATTGCGTCAGTCTTTGGCACAAAATTTAGCCAAGTTATATACCCTTTCGGAAGATCAATGGGACTCAAAATATGGTGCGGATAAATGGACGATCAAAGAGGTATTAATCCACATTATGGACACAGAGCGCATTTTTGCCTATCGCGCACTAAGAATTTCCCGTAATGATAAAACAGAACTAATGGGGTTCGAACAAGATGATTACGTACCTTTCTATGAACCTAACAACCGAACGGGTGCTTCTTTAATCGAAGAGTACGATTTATTAAGACGATCAACGATCTCTATGTATCAAAATATGTCTTCTGATATGTTGGATAGGATTGGTATCGCTAGTGGCGGCCATGTATCTACCTTAGCACTCGGATATATGATAGCTGGTCATGAAATCCATCACTGGCAAATTTTAGAAGAACGGTATGGGGTTTAGGAAAGACTGAGTGACAGAAGGGTTGAGAGGCCGTGAAGCCTCCACTCCTCTCTTCCTCATTCACTTATTACCTTATCACCTCGTTACCTCATCCCCTTCAAAATGACCTTCCAAGAAAGTGATTTAATCTTTAATTTCTCCGATGATGATTGGGAAGTCATTCGGTATGATACGCATCGGTACTACAGAATTTTGAGTGGTGTAGGCTTAAAAGGGGTGGACTTTCTGGGTATTTATAAAAGAAGGCAGGTGGTGTTTTTTGAAGTCAAGCATTTTCGTTCTCCTCAATTTGTTGATGCTAAGTCTTATGATGTTTTAAAAAATCCTGATATTTTCATTAATCGAGTTACAGGTAAATTAGAGGATACGCTCAAAGCTATTCGTGTGATTATTCAATACCTAGAAAGAAAATCTTGGTACCGACTTTATTTACGTTACCATCACCTT
>CALDTJ010000237.1 GCA_937924145.1 uncultured Saprospiraceae bacterium | reverse complement strand
GGATCATGTGAAGAATAAGTTATAACAAAGGTGAGTAATTATTTTTTTCTTAGTCAAGGCAAAAAACGTAGGCGATGCATCGCATCCTGAGTGTGCTTGTGCCTGTGGCACAAAGAGCACAAGCAAAAAGGCTTTTTAACGCAGAATAAGGAAAAAAGAATACTCAAACTGTTGTAAGTTATTTTTTACACGATCCTTAGCAATTCATACCTAGAAAAATCGAATATTATTCACTTTCTCTCCGTCTTCTTTAAACAAATATTCTATCATTATTTCACCACTTCCTTTGGTAAATTGATTCAAAGCGGTAGTAGCATAATCTACTCCAACGGCAAGTTTAATCCGCTTGGTTAGTGGAAACTGAACGAAAGCGTCTATAGATTCATTCAATCGATAACTAGTGCCTATCCAAAACTTTTCCATAAAGAAAAAACTTAGATTAAAATCAATATCCACGGGAGCATTTTTTATATAACTTACCAAAATAGAGGGCTTGATGTGGAGGTTTGCGCCTGCTGGAAAAATTAATCCCCCCATTAAATAGTTCGGTCTAAAATCAGTATAACCGCCTAAACCTGCAAAAGCATCGGTCGTAATAGCGTTTTTTAATAAGTTAGGGATCGAAGCCCCTAGATAAAATTTAGAACTTGAGTAATAAATTCCTGCGCCAAAATTGAAAGCATTTCCGCCTCTGCTTCCAAAAGGAATGGTCGTGTCGTCATTGTCCACTAATTCAGCTTTACTCCAATCGAATGCTGTATTTTGATACGTCAAACCTAAACCTATGCTCAATTTGTGGTCGTTTTTAAACCCTATTCTATAAGCATAATCTAATTTACCATAAGTATTTTGGAAAATGCCTGTTTCATCTGAGATGAGCGATAAGCCAACGCCACTTCTGCCACCTGCTATGGGAGTATGGGCAAAGGCAGTCACTGTTCTTGGCGCACCTGTGACTCCATGCCATTGATGCCGATAATGTGCCCCTACATTTAAGGATTCTTTTGCACCAGCATATCCTGGATTGTATTGTAATTTGTTAAAAACGAACATCGTATATAGTCGATCACTTTGAGCTTGTCCGATCACTACTATGCTGAAAACTAATAAAATGGTGTATAGTATTCTCATGATTTTGGTGTTGCTGGTTGCTAGTTACTAGTTACTGGTTGTTAGCTTGGCAACCAGTAACAAGGAACTAGCAACTAGTCTATCTAAAAATGGTGATAAAATCTTGAATAGGGTCACTTGTTGGTGTCAGCCTTAGGGTGTAATAATAGGTGCCTGCTGGAAGTGGATTTCCGTTATGTGTGCCTTCCCAATCATTTTGATAGGGAGCTGCTTGGTATATTTCATCTCCCCAACGATTAAAGATGACAATGCTAGCATCGGGAAATTCGCTTAAACAACCTATTAAAAGTTTGTCATTGTTATCATCGTTATTCGGAGATAAAATATTAGGGATAAAACATCCTTCTGGTGATCCTAAGTTTAAACCATCAATGACAATATTTACGATTGCTGTATCACAAACTTCTTCACAAAAATTGCTACATAATTTATATCTAAAATTATCTTCTCCAAAGTAATTTCTTTGTGGAATATAAGTCAACGTGCCATCTTCCTCTTCTCTCAAAGTACCATTGTCAGGAAATTTAGTAACTCGAAACGTTAGGTCTTCCATTTTATAAAAAACATCATTTTCTATTACGTCGAAGGTGATGCTGTCATTAAAATTTAAGGTTAATAGATCGGCATTTGCAGTGATTGCTTCTTCTTTATAGATATTGATGGTATCTGATGAGAAATCTGCACATGCTTCGTTGGATAGCGTCCAGATGAATAGATTGTCACCAACAGGAATATCCCCTGCCATTGTTTCTGGTAAAGTCGGATTGGCAATTTGTGCTCCATTATCGGTCGTCCATCTTCCTGTACTGAAGAGTGGAGTCTCCGCTATCAAAGAAGTTTGATCGCTTTCACAAATTAATAGATTTGTATTTTCTTCTGTGATAAAAGCGATTTCTTCAGGTTCTTCGTTGACGGTTATGAATACATTATCCGTTGCAAAATCAGGACAACTATTAGTTGATAAAGTCCATTCAAATTGATAAACATTTCCCGGAGACAATCCTTCTACTAACGTATTTGGGTCCTGAGGATTTTGAATAATGACGCCTTGATTGGCTTGATCTATATGCTGAGACCATCGTCCAGTTGACTCTTCTAAAGCACTTGCATTCAAATTGATAGCTTCCAATTCGCAAATATTTTGGTCTGGACCTGCGTTTATCAAATCACCCGAAGTTTCTAGGATTGTAATAAATAAGGTATCAAATGCTGTTTGACCACAGCGGTCTTGGATGGTCCATATAAACTGGTTTTCTCCCACTTTTAGGTTGCTTGCCGAAGTCACTATGGAAGATGCTTCTTCAATAATTGCACCAGTCGGAGAAGTCCAAATTCCTGTGGTGTTTTCGTTGGCTAATGCTTCTAGTTGGATAGTGCCAGCGGTACACAAGCTGGCATCTTTTCCAGCATAAGCAACCAATCTTTCTCTTTCTTTCACGGATACTTCGATAACATTTGACGGTGCTGATTCACAGCCATTTTGAGAAAGTATGGCGTAATATTCACCGCTATTGCTTGACTGTGCATTTGACAATTGTAAGATTGCATCCGTAGTAGTCGCTATTAATTCATCTGTTTGGTTGTCATACCACGAAATTAATGGTCGCACGTCGTTGTCCGAAGAAATTTTACTTGTAACTTCAAGCATCAACGTTTCTCCTTCACAAATGACCGAGTCGGTTGCTACCACTGGTGTTTCAAGGAAGGAATTTACATAAACAGTAGTTGAACTAGATACTACACCTGTGCAACCTTCTATCGTTATCACTGCAAAGTAATCCCCTGCATTGAATCCACTAATATTGTTGATTAAAGGATTGTATCTGTCAGAGGTAAACCCAGCAGGACCAAACCATTGGTAAGTCGCTCCTTCTAAAAAAGGTACACTCAACTGAACAAATCCACCTTCACATATTTGATTGTCAATATTGGAAGAATTAGTAGCGGCAAAATTGGAAGCTTCGTCTAAAATGGTAATGATTTCTGTATTAGAATATCCAGATACACAATCTCCTTTTCTTACTCTAGCCAGATATTTACCTGAGTTGGCAGCCGTTGGATTATCAATGATAATGCTTGGCACATTGGTGATGTCTAATAAGAATAAATCGGCTTCTTCATTTTGTAAAAACCATTCAAATTGTACATCTGCATCATTTTGTAAGGAGGCAGTTAATTCAATTGGATTTCCCCCACAAACGACTCGTTGCAAAGGAATTAATTGGGGGGCTTCTAATGCTTCATCGACATTAACAATAACAGAACGAGCATCTATTTCACAACTATTATTTGAACTAATTTCTAAAGTATAAGTACCAGATTTTTCTACAGTAATATTAGGAATCACTAATTCAAAGGAATCATTGGTTGTCATTCCAGTAAAATTAAAATTATTAGGCCCTGTCCAAGTGAATAGGACTTCTTGCCCGTTCGGAGTACCATTCATGGCTGATAAAACGACTTCTGATCCTATACAATAAGTCGCAGTTTTAGTGATATTAGTGATGGTTGGTTTAGATTCTAAAACAACGGTTGTTTCGGTTCTGATAATATTTGAACAACTTTCCAAACTAACCTCTAACTCATAAGTAGTCGTGGTACTTATTGCTGGGATATTGATGGTTTGACCCGATGCCACTAGTTCATTGCTGCCTGCCATGTACCAATTATAAACGGCATTTGGAATAGCCGTTCCTGATAATTGTACACTTTGACCTTGACAAACTGGACCATTATTAGTCGCTTCAATCGTAGAAGACACATCGAAAACAGTTATAAAAATGGTATTTGAAAAACCTGAAACGCAACCATTTCTAGTAGTTCGAACTAAATATTTTCCAGAGTTTGACCCGTTCACATTTTCTAATAGTAGAGTAGGGTGAACCGTTTTTTGTAAAAGGGTCAAATCGTCGTTGTCATTTTGGACAAACCATTCAAATTCTATTTCTGGATCATTTTGTTGGGTAGCCGTTATTTCGATGGCATCTCCATTACATACCAACTCAGTAGTACCTGAAAGTATTGGGGCCTCCAAATCATCAACCACATTGATGATTACGGATCTAGAATCTACTTCACATCCGTTCTTGGAGGTTATATCAATACTATAAGATCCTGATTGTTCAGGAGTTATATTTTCTAAGAATAAAGGGAATTCGTCTTCAGTGGTATTATTTTTATATAAAAAATCATTTGGTCCTTTCCAGATATATCGAATTTCTTCGCCTGTGGCTGGATCGTTCGTTGGTGTAATTAATACATTTTCCCCTCGACAAACGGTGATAGATCTTGGAATTTCTCCAAGTGCTGGTTTTTGATCGACAATGACCGTTGTTTCTAAAAGATTGGTATTGGAGCAACCATTATGACTTACTTCTAAACGATAGGTCGTCGTAGCGGTCAAATTAGCAATACTTGGATTACGACCTGTTGCCACTAAATTATTGGTACCTGCTAAGTACCAGTTATAAGTGCCAATATCCAAACCTGTTGCACTTAATGATACTGTACCTTCGGCGCAAATTGGACCATTGTTCTGCACATTTAATTGAGAAAAATCAATCACTTCAATAGGGACAGACAAGGAGGTAACGGGCGTACAATTTTCTTGTGTTCGGGTGATTCTATAAGGCGAAATAGCTAAACTATTGGTACTTAAAATGGCTAATCTTGGTTGATTGCCAATAACATTTCCATTGCCATTCGTCCATTCGTAGGTGAAAGTACTATCAAAAGCATCGGTCCTTAGAATAATTGAATCACCTATACAAATGGGCGTATTAAACGTGACATTTGGAGAGGTTTGATTCGTACAATTTACTGGTGGGGTTATTGGAGTAATTGGCGTATTTCCAATGATATTGATTAATACCATTGTTTCAACACAAACATCGTTTTCATCACAAATTTCTACACAAACGCTATCTTGACCAACGTAATCTGTATTTGGTAAATAATCTACACAAAGTTGATTAGCGGTATTGTTTACATTCACGGTCGCATTTCCATTCACGGCAGATTTGCAGACTGTTGCGGTGTAGGTCGCATCTGGATTTATACTTACAATACTACCACAACTTTGCCCATTGGTATTGATATTGGTGTTAATGTTATTGATGAAAACAGCAGGTGGTCCACAGGAGATTCCTTGATTATTATAATTGGATCGGTAGGCATCTGCAAAGGTAAAGGCATTAGCAAAATAATTGGCAAAATCCGCCCCTCTCATACTTGGTTCAGCAGAAGAAGGATCGCTACCATTTTCAAATAGTCGAATACCATCTACACAGGTCTCATTTGGAATAGAAAAAGTGAATAACAAGGTTTCTGTTCCAAATGTCCAATCCATGAAAGAACCGTTCGACGCAATACCGTGGTAGTCTAAGTTAGGTGTTGCACTAGGGGCATAAATTCTAGAATTGTCTGTCCAAATACCCCCTTCTACCGTATTGATAACTAACGGATTATTAGGGATACTTGCTGGAAAAACAATAGATAATTGGCTTCCACCACCTACAAAAAATTGTGCTTGGCTGAAGTTGGGTTGCCCATAAACTTCGTACTGATTGTCAGTAGCGTTATATCTTAGGGTGAAGTCTACTTCTTGAGCTTTTCCAACATTTTGATTGATAAAAAACGCAAGGAAAAATAGATAAATGTATAGTCTGTTCTTCATACTTGAACGGTTGAGGGTAGATGATAGTTGAAGCTTATTTGGAAATTTTCCAAACTTCTTGCATCGTTTATCTATCGTGACCATTTCTTTTTTTATGAAATTTTCTCTAAAATTGAATAAGAAGAGAGAAGTGAGATCATCCCGATAAATCGGGATTGTGAGAAGTGAGACATATGACATAGTATACGGCACGAGTCTCACCTCTCACAGTCCGTACGGACGTTCTCACTTCTCACTTCTCACCTCTCACCTCTCACTTCTAATTATGGTAACTGCTCTAATAAATCATTGAAGTTGTTCAAAATCAACGCATTCAATGGATAAGTCAGTACAATATTTTGAATAATGATACGGTCGTTTTGTGCCCCATCATACTTAGCTTTTCCATTCATATCGACATCTCCTTGGAAGTAGCCAAGTGCATTATCGTAGTTCAGGTTTAATGAAGAACTATTACCTGGGAAGGTTAGTACATCATTCGCTAATTTGATACGGTCGTTGGCCGAACCATCGTATTTTACTTTACTATCCGCATTGGCATTACCTGCCCATAAGGCTCGTTTACCTGCCATCGTCGTTTGTTCTAAACCATCATAGTCGTAAGTATTAGATGGATTGTCGTGTAAGTCATTATCACCCATTGTAGTAAAGTCTACCACTACGGTGCCTCCTGTTGCAACCGCTGGTTCTGCCGTCATTGCACCTAAGTGATTTCTGTGTTTAACAGCCACGAAGAAACTAGAAGGTAAACCTGCTACGCAAAGCGTAGTGCCTGTTGCTGCATCTACAATGTCTCCATCTCTTTGCACAAGTGCAGAGATTGTTCTGAGGACACTAGTCGAATCTGCTGCATCTCGAATTTCGATGAAAATCCAATCCACCACGGCATCTCCAGTGAAGGCATTTTGTGATAAAATGATTGGTGTAGTTGTTTCATTTCCTCCACCTAAATGCGTGAACCTTGGATGTAAACCTGCACTGTACGGTTGACTGGTTGGAATCACGCCCATTGTTCTCAAATCATCTCGCATTAAGCCATCACTAGTGAATAACATAGCACCTTGTAATAGCACCTTTAATTCTAATTTAGTGATAGATGGAACGATTGTAATTGGAACATTCACCGTATCGCATAAGCCTGTTTGATCACAAACGATTATACAAACACTATCTTCCCCTACAAATCCAGCATCTGGCTCGATTTCTAAACAAACGGCACCTGTTGTGTTGTCAACGGTCGCAGTTGCTGTGGCGTTAGTTGGTTGCTCACAAATAGTTACTGTATGTGTATCCCCTGGATTAGGATCAACGATTGGCGCACAAGTTACCGTCGTAGAATCTGCTGGTCCCACTACTGGTGGAAATACCACTACTGGCGGTTGTATGCTATCTGGTGGCATGACCATAGGAATAACTGTAATTGGAATACCTACCGTATCGCATAAACCTGTTTGATCACAGACAATTACACAAACTTCGTCGTCGCCATTATAACCAGCATCTGGAGTATATTCTATGCAAAGAATACCACCATTTACTGTTGGAGTAGCTGAACCATTTGCTGGACTTCCCACACATAAATTGGCGGTGAAAGTATCTCCTGCGTTTGGATCTAAGATTGGTGTGCAAATCATTCCTGTACTATCTTCTGGCACGACCAATGGTGTCACGATGACTACTGGTGGTTCAGGAGTGGTTGATGGTGGCAATGGTTCTACCACAGTTACTGGTACAAAGGTCGTATCGCATAAGCCTGTTTGATCACATACGACCACACATACGCTATCTGTTCCGCTAAAGCCAGCATCTGGGTCATAAGTAACACAAAGGGTAGCTCCATCAATAGTTGCAGTTGGAGTTCCATTATCTGCCCCACAGATAGTTGCGGTGAAAGTATCACCCATGTTGGGATCGTTGATTGGCATACAAACCATTCCTGTGCTATCGGTTGGGATAGTAATTGGATTTGGTGTTACTGTTGGTGGATAGTTGGTCGCTAATACCGTTAAGTAAACCGTTGCGGTATCGCAGGCTACTGGTGAACCATCATCACATACGCTGTAAACGAATTGGTCATTTCCAGTAAACATTGCATCAGGTGTATAGGTAAATGTTCCATCTGTGTTTAAGACCAATGTACCATTTGCTGGAGCCATTACTGGCGTCGTAGCTACAGTTAAATTGTTTCCTTCTGGATCATTGTCATTGTCTAACACATTACCTGAAACGTCTTGATTCATGTTGCCTGTCCCTGCATCGTCGGTTGCATAGACATCATTTTCACCATCATTTTCTAATACTTCGATAGTAACTAAGACTGTATCACAAGTGACTGGTGTACCGTCATCACAAACTTGATATTCGAAAGTTTCTGTACCTACAAAATCAGGATTTGGTGTGTACTCAATCGTACCGTCAGGCATGATCGTTACCGTTCCATTCGTTGGAGGGGTAATGGCGTTGGTATTGATAACTAAGTTGTCACCATCTGGGTCCGTATCATTGCTTAATACGTTGATGGTCGTTGTGACGCCCTCCTCTGTTACGATGTTATCCTCATTACCAATTATTTGATTATTATTAGGATCTGTATTGTCGATTACGTCGATTATTACGGTTGCGGTATCACAAGCCATTGGCACTCCATCATCACAAACTTCGTATCGGAAACTCGCCTCGCCAGTAAAGCCAGGATTGGGCATGAAGGTATAACTTCCGTCGGTCATTAAGACTAAGGTTCCACCAATTGGATTGCCAACTGGAACAGTATTAACGGTCAGATTATCACCTTCTGGATCATCATCATTGGTCAATACATTACCAGCAGTCATGACGCCTACTTGCGTAGAGTTGATATCATCAATTGCTAGTACTTCATTATCTTCCAAAATAGTGATTGGAATATTTAAAGTATCGCATAAACCTGTTTGGTCACAAACGATTACACACACACTGTCTTCTCCAAAGAAATTAGGATTTGGGTCAATTTCCAAGCATAAAGTACCCGTTGCATTATCAACTGTGGCTACTGCCATTGCATTAGCTGGTTGCTCACAAATGGTAACAGTATGCGTATCTAATGGATTTGGATCTACAATTGGCCCACAAGTTATTGTCGTAGAATCTTCAGGCCCTACGATTGGAGGGAACACAATTACTGGTGGTTGTGGAATAATTGGCGGTTGTATAGTTGGTACAACAGTAATGGTAATTTCTGTCGTATCACATAAACCTGTTTGATCACAAACAATGATACAAACTTCATCATCCCCAGTAAATCCTGCATCTGGTGTATATTCCAAACAAAGAATACCTCCATTTACGGTTGGTGTGGCTGAGCCATTTGCAGGACTTCCTACACATAAATTAGCCGTAAATGTATCGCCTACATTCGGATCAAGAATTGGTGTACAAACCGTAATCGTACTATCTTCAGGTGTGACCCCTGTTGTTTCAATCACAACTGGTGGCTCTGGTGTAACGGATGGTTCTAATGGTTCAACCACTGTTACTGGAATGAAAGTCGTATCACATAAACCTGTTTGATCACAAACAATGATACAAACGCTATCTGTCCCGTTGAATCCAGGATCTGGTGTATATTCAATACAAAGGACACTTCCTGTTAAAGTTGGGGTAGCTGTACCATCATCCACACCACAAACAGTAGCGGTGAAAGTATCTCCATCATTTGGATCTAAAATATTAATACAAACTTCTCCCGTAGAATCTTGAGGAATCACCAAAGGAGTTGGTAAAACTACTGGCGGATCCATAGGTTCTGACGGAATCACTTCGATAGGAACAATCACTGTATCACATAGTCCCGTTTGATCACAAACAACTACACAAACGCTATCTGTTCCTTCGAATCCAGCGTTTGGATCAATGGTTAAGCATACGGTACCTGTTGTATTATTGACTACTGCCGTTGCGGTAGCATTAGTTGGTTGCTCGCAGATAGTTACTGTGTGCGTATCTAATGGATTTGGATCAGCAATTGGCGCACAAACTTCTCCCGTAGAATCGACTGGCGTTACTACTGGAGGGAAGATTACAATTGGAGGTTGAATGCTATCTACTGGTTCAATTGGTGGAATAACCGTTACTGGAATACCTACGGTATCACATAGTCCCGTTTGGTCGCAAACAATTACACAAACTTCATCCGTTCCTGTATAACCATTATCTGGAGTATATTCTAGGCATAAGATACCTCCATTTACAGTTGGGGTTGCCGTTCCATTTGCTGGACTGGCTGCACAAAGCATTGCAGTGAAAGTATCACCTGCATTCGGATCTAAAATTGGTGTACAAACTTCAACCGTGCTATCCTGTGGCGTACTAGTTGGCGTAACAATGACAACTGGTGGCTCTGGGAAAATAGATGGTGGTAAAGTTGGCACTACAGTCACTGGAATGAAAGTTGTGTCACAACCTCCTGCCTGATCACACACAATTACACAAACGCTATCTGTTCCTGTATAACCTGCATCTGGCACATATTCTAGACACAAGTCGTTCCCATTTACGGTAAAGGTTGGCGTTCCGTTATTCGCACCACAACTAGTTGCAGTAAAGGTATCACCCATATCTGCATCCAAGATTGGTACACAAATATTTCCAGTCGAATCTTCTGGAATTGTCAATGGATTGCCAATCACAACTGGTGGATTATTTGGCTCTCCTGGTGTTACGATGATAGGAATATTTACCGTATCGCAAAGTCCTGTTTGGTCACAAACAATCACACAAACGCTATCTGTTCCACTAAAGCTATCATCTGGATCAATGGTTACACAAACGGCGCCATTCATATTATCTACTGCTGCCGTAGCTGTTCCATTTGCTGGCTGCTCACAAATCGTTACCGTATGCGTATCCAATGGATTTGGATCTACGATTGGTGCGCAAACCGTTGGGATAGAGTCACTTGGAGTTACTACTGGAGGGAAAGTAACGACTGGTGGCTGTATGCTATCTGGTGGCTCAGGCATAGGAACAACCGTTACTGGAATACCGATGGTATCACACAATCCTGTTTGGTCGCAGATAATTACACAGACTTCATCATCACCCGTATAGCCGTTGTCTGGTGTGTATTCTACACATAATGTTCCACCATTTACGGTTGGGGTCGCTGAACCATTTGCTGGACTGCCTACACATAAATTAGCAGTAAATGTATCACCGACATTCGGATCTAAAATTGGAGAACAAACGGTTACAGTACTATCTTCTAAAGTAGTCACTGGTGTTAGAATACCAACTGGTGGCTCTGGGAAAATAGATGGAGGAAGTGGTGCGATTACTGTTACTGGAACAAAGGTCGTATCACATAAACCTGTTTGATCACAAACAATCACACAAACGCTATCTGTTCCTGCGAATCCTGCATCTGGTACGTATTCTATACATACTTCATTGCCATTTACAGTTGCCGTAGGTGTACCATTTTCAGCACCACAAAGTGTAGCTGTGAAAGTATCCCCGTCATTAGTGTCCGTTATTGGTGCGCAGATGGTGCCAGTAGAATCTGTTGGAATAGTCAACGGATTAGGAATCACTAAAGGAGGGTTTTGTGATTCTGTGATCGTTAAATATACAGTTGCCGTATCACAAGCTACTGGACTGCCATCATCACAAATTTCATAAACAAACTGATCGTTTCCTACAAAATCTGAATCGGGGGTATAGGTATAAGTTCCATCTGTATTCAATACCAATGTACCATTCATCGGAGCGATTACTGGGGTGGTATTGACTGTTGTATTATCACCTTCTGGATCATTATCATTACTGGCTACGTTGCCCGTAATATCCATATTTTCTTCTCCTGCACCTGCATCATCCGTTGCGTAGAGGTCATTCATACCATTATCTGGTAAGACTTCGATGACTACTTCAACGGTGTCACAAGTTACTGGTGTGCCGTCATCACAAACTTGATATTCGAAAGTTTCTTCTCCTACAAA
>CALDTJ010000236.1 GCA_937924145.1 uncultured Saprospiraceae bacterium | reverse complement strand
GATAAAACTGGAAATTGGGCGATTTATAGCTTTGAATTAAGTACTAGTCGGATTGATAAAATAGGAGAAATAGCTGCTGCACCAGCAGGTTTAGCTTATGCTCCCGATGGACAAACGATTGCTTACAGTGTCAGTTTCGGACCAAGATTAGGGCGATTGGGGAAGATGGAGGTAGCAACAGGAGAAACTAAGCAAGTAAGTAAAGCCATACCAAGTAGTATTGGAAGTCCGACATGGTCTGCAGATGGGAAAGTGATTGCTACAACAGTTGTAAAAAAATACTCTACCCTTTATAGAGAAGGCATCAATCGAATGTTGTTTTATGCAGCAGATGGTAGCGAAAATTGGACTTGGAAAGGCTTAAAAAACTGGTCTTTTGGAGTACGTGGAAAAGATGGCCCTATTTGGTCACCTGATGGAAAACATTTGGCAGCCATTAGTGATGGTGTTTTATGGATGATTCCCGTTGATTCAAAAGGAGCGGCAATCGGGTCGCCTGTTAGATTGACCAATGAATTAGCAGATATCCCAAGTTGGTCGGGTGATTCTAAGTATATTTTATATTTATCTACCGAAGGTTTAAAGAAAATTAATGTACAAACGGGCGAGATTGAAAAGGTAGCGATTCATTTAAAAACAACTAGACAATCGCCTAAAGAGCGTACGGTTATTCATGTAAAAGGTCTTTTTGATGGAATCAATAATGAACTACAAGCAGATAAGGACATCGTCATTGAAAATAATCGAATAATAGCAATTGAAAACCATGATGCCAACCGAAAAGCCGATAAAAAAATAGATGCCTCTGATAGTTATGCGATGCCAGGGCTAATTGATATTCATTCGCATATGGGCAGTTGGGATGGTTCGAAATTGGGCAAAAAATGGTTGGCTTGGGGTGTTATTGCTACCCGTGACCCTGCTACTGATCCTTACGATGCAATTAATCGAAAAGAGGCGACCGAGGCGGGATTATACGTTGGCCCAAGGCTATTTTATACAGGAAGTCCAATTGATGGTAATCGAATTTACTACGGAGGAAGTTACGCCTTTCAATCATTGGCTCAACTTGAATTAGAACTCGAAAGAGCAGCAGTATTGGATTACGATATGATAAAAACGTACGTTCGATTACCAGATCCTTTACAGAAAAGAGTGATTGAAAGGGCGCATCAATTAGGTATTCCTGTTACTTCGCATGAGTTATATCCTGCTACTGCTTATGGAGTTGATGGAGTAGAGCATATTGCAGGTACGAGTCGTCGAGGATATTCGCCTAAGTTGACAGAAACCTTGGCATCTTATGGTGATGTAACTACGCTTATCGCTAAATCGGGAATGAGTTTTACGCCTACCATCGGCATTTATGTGAGTTATAATTGGTTATTGGAAAAAAATCCAACGGTGTTAGAAGATGAACGATTGACTAAATTAGAATCGCCTTTCAATATTCAAAATGCTAAAAGTGGGATTGATCAAGTCAAAACTGATCCAGAAGGTTGGGAAAAACGATTTCAAAATGCTGCTAAAATGATTAAGGATGTCCATGATAAAGGTGGTTTGATTTCAGCGGGGACGGATGGCCCAATTTTACCTTATGGTTTTGGTTTACATATAGAATTGGAGGCGTATCAAGCGGCAGGTTTATCTATTTTTGAAGTCTTGCAAACAGCAACGATTAATAATGCAAAGGTGCTAGGTACAGCTGAGGATATGGGCAGTTTAGAAGTCGGTAAATTGGCCGATTTGTTAATTGTTAAAGAGAATCCATTGACTGATATTAAAAATATTCGAGCTATCGAATGGACGGTGGTCAATGGTCGATTTTATAGTGCTGAATCTTTGTTGGAGTAATGAAGTTGAATAGTTAGTAGCGTTTCGGAGTTCCTTTCCGTGGGAGGTTAGTAACACTAATTAGTAAGTGAGTAGAAATAATAACACGGAAATTTTATAACACCGAATTAGACGTTGACAAATACTTATTGAATTTTGTTCAAAATCATCACAGTCAACATCTAATTCAGTGTTACAAGTTTCCGTGTTAAAAAATAGGAAAGTAAAGTTTGATTAGTACTTCATATAACCTCGGAACACTATGGGGAACAATAGACTTTAAGTTGACGATATTCTATTTTTAATGTCTCTAAAACTTTAATTATTTCTTTTTTAAATTTAGAGTGACACTTGAAGTGACCCTTTGGAAGTCTTTCCTTATTATTTCAAAATGAAACACTGTTGCATTTAGAAAACAATTTGTACTTTTGCAACGTTATTGCATCTAGGAAATTCGTTTCAATAAAAACAAACCTGTAAATGAAATTTAGCACTGTTCTATTTTTGTCTTTTATTACCTTATTATCAATAGGTTGTGGAAAAGAAGATGCACCGACAGTAGATGTTAGAGATGAAATAATTACGAATTTGTCTTTGACTTTTACGCCGACAGATGGTAGCAGTGTAATCATTTTTGCATTTGAAGATTTGGGTAATACTTCGGGATTGCCGCCCACTCAAAGCAGTGAGCCATTAGCCGCAAATACAACTTACGAGATCAAAGCCGAATTTTTGACTCGGGCGAATAACGCTACAAAAATATTGACGGGGAAAATAAGAGATGCTGGTGATGCTTATCAAGTTTTTATGTCGCTTTCGCCAGATAATGTTTTCCAAACCTTCGAATATACCGATATGGATGCCAATGCGCAGCCAATAGGTTTGACTTCAGAGGCAACAACTAGCGAACGATTTACGACGGGAAGTTTAAGAATCACTCTAATTGAAAACCCCGATAAATCTTTGGGGTATACGATTGGAGATGGCGTGCCAAGTGGAGTAGGGGGATCGGTTGAGTTAGATGTGACTTTCGATATGATTATTCAATAGGGTGTAATGCGGATTGTCAATCCACAATTGAAAATATAGTAACATGAACAAATTTTTGCTTTTTGCTATTGGATTGGTCGCTTTTGCGGCTTGTTCTCCGAAAGTAAAAGATGCAGGCGTAGACTATTTTGCGCAAGCCGATGCCTTAAAAGCTGAATCGGAGGCAATACAATTAAGCCTTAAAGATACCATTCAAAATTTGCATCAAGAGCGAAACGCCATCATGGTGCAAGGACGAACCTTGACGGAGACAGAGCTGAAATTTGTAGAAGAAGTCAATGATATTTTAACCATTCAAGGAAAATACCATCAGTTTCAAGATGATATTTTTAAATCGGAAGAGGCTTATGAACCGAATGGCAAAGAGTTATTATACTTGAATGAACAGGCCCTTAAATTAGCGAAACAAATCCAAAAGAAAGTAATCAAGTTAAGAGAATAATATGAGACAATTTTTTAAAAATAATATAGATTTTTGGGGCTTTTTAGCGTCCTTTATTTGTGCGCTGCACTGTGCGGTAGTACCCTTGATTTTATTATTTGGCTCACTAGGTAGTTTCTCTTGGTTTGCCAGTCATGAGGTAGAATTGGTCTTTATTACTATTAGCGTGGTATTAGCCTATTGGTCATTATGGAATAGTTATAAAAAGCACCACAAAAAGCGAAAAGCGGTCAATATTGTACTGGCTGGATTTGGATTTTTACTGGTGAGTCGTTTTGTGCCACATCATATTGGCGATATTTTGGTAGTCATTGGTGGACTAATCGTTGCTTATTCTCATTTTGTAAATTGGCGATTATTGGAAGGGTGTAAGCATTGTGTGCATCATCATGAGCAACACAAAGTTGTTGAAAAAAAGGTGATTAGAAAAGAGGAAAATATCGTTCAAATTAAACAACTTGAAAAAGCTTATTAGCTGTTAGGTTGCTATAGTATTCATTAAAGTAAATAAGAATGGCTGAAAATACATGTTAATTTTCAGCCATTCTTATTTGTAAAATACAACAAATTTTAAGCTATTTTAACCGCAATTTCTCCTTCTGTTGCACAAATTCTTCTTCGGTCAGATAGCCTTTCTCTCTTAATTCACTCAATTTCTGTAATTTTTCAAGAAAATCTGGTGGTGGCGCATCTGGGTCAAAAGGCACTACGGGAGGTGCTGTTTTTTTAGGGGCAGGCTTAGTAGATTTTTTAGAGGTGATTTTAGTTTTTGCTGATTTGATAGA
>CALDTJ010000235.1 GCA_937924145.1 uncultured Saprospiraceae bacterium | reverse complement strand
ACTGCTCTTTCAGTCGCGTTGTCTAACTCAAAGAAGTCCGCTAAATAGAAATTAAACATATTTGCAATCAAATTACTTGGAAAAGATTCTACCATTACGTTGTTTTCTCGAACCGTACCATTGTAGTAACGTCGAGCTTTTTCTACATCGCCCTCAATAGCCGATAATTCATTTTGTAATTGCAGGAAATTTGTGTTGGCTTTTAAGTCTGGGTAAGCCTCTGCTAATGCAAAGATATTTGCCATTGCGGCTTGCAGTTGTTGTTCCGCTGCTTTGGTCGCTTTCACGCCGTCTGCTGCCTGCGCTGCATTTCTAGCCGTAATTACTTGATTCAAAGTCTCTTTCTCGTGACCAGCATATCCTTTCACCGTTTCAATTAGGTTAGGAATTAGGTTGTACCGCTTTTTTAATTGCACATCAATGCCACTCCATCCTTCTTCCACCATTGTTCTAGTTCGAACGAGTTTGTTGTAAGTACCGCCAATGTATAATCCAATTAGCACTAAAGCTATAATAGCATAAATCATAGTAGTTTTACTTTTTTAAATTATAAAAATAAGTCTCTTACCGTTAGACTCATCTTCGTAAATAGGTAACGAGGTAAAACTAACATTTTTTAAGAAAAAGTGAGGTCTTTTTGGATGAAAAGGTGGGAAATTCGGATGTACAAGTGACTTTAGTCGCCCACAAAATCCGTGTGAACGACTAAAGTCAACCTATTATCAACTTAAAGAACGTATAGTCAGCGACTGAAGTCGCCGGTACTTCACTCGGACTTCAACGCCTTAATCGGATTAGACATAGCCGCACGAATTGCTTGATAACTTACCGTCAAAAAGGCAATGAACAAAGCCAAGACACCCGCTAGTAAAAATACAGACCACCGAATATCTATTCTAAATTGGAAGCCATTGAGCCATTCATTCATAACATAATATGCGAGTGGACCTGCCACCAGTAAGGCAACTAATACCAATCCTAAAAAATCCTTGGACAACAAACCCACAATACCTGGCACACTCGCTCCTAAGACTTTTCTTATACCAATCTCCTTAATGCGTTGGTTGGCAGCATGAGTCGCTAACCCAAAAAGTCCTAAACAAGAAATCAAAATGGCTAATAGTCCAAAGCCCTTACAGGTTGCAGACATCTTAGCGTCATCTTCATAAAATCGAGCGATACTTTCATCTAGAAATCGACCAACAAATACTTGCTCTGGCAAAACAGCATCAAATTGAGCTTTGATCGCTGCAACGGTTTGATTAACTTGATTTGGTCTAATTTTTACTCCAGCCTCCCAATAACGATCCTTTCTGGACATCATAATCAAAGGTTGGTGTTCATCATGCAAGGAGTGGGTGTGAAAATCCTTAGATACCCCTACAATCGGGATATTTCTTTGTTGCCCCATACGGATGTATTGCCCTATTGCTTCGTTTGGATCATTGATCCCTAATTTTCTCAGAGTAGTCATATTAATGACGCAATTTTTAATGGTATCTGATTTCATTATCCATTTTCCCGCTAAGAGTTCTAAACCATAAGTTTCTGCATAATGCTCGTCTGTATACTTAAGGGTAATTGCATATTTTTCGTCTTCGGGCCTTGTACTGTAAGCAAAATTAGAAGACCAAGTATTCCCTGATAATGGTTGATCGCTACTGAAACTAACCGCCTCTACTTCAGGTATTTGCAAAATATTTTGTTTCAAAGCTGTTTGTCGAGCAACGCTTGACTCATCTGCTCCAAAACCAAAAGTAAACACCAAATCTTTTGAAAATCCTAAGTCTTTAGATTGCATATAGTCCAACTGCTTAATCGTAATAATCGCTCCAATAATCAATGCTTGGGCAATCACAAATTGAGCAATCACTAGACCTTTTCTCAGTGAAATACCTCCAAAAGATTCTCTAGACACCTTACTTTTTAATGCCTCTACAGGCTTGAATCGTGATAATTTGAATGCAGGATAGAAACCTGATAACAGGGTAACAACGACACCAATTCCTCCTAGAAAAGTCAAGATTTTAGGATAACTTAAAAAGGAAAGGTCATCTGGAACATCAGAAACGTATTTTAAAAGTGGGGAAGTGATTGTTGCCAAATTAGCCCCCAACACTAAAGCAATCAATACGATCACGCCAGTTTCGGTCATAAATTGAGCAATTAAATCTATTGGTCTACTTCCCAATGTTTTTCTTACGCCGACTTCTTTGGCTCTTAAAGTAGCTTGAGCAGTTGCTAAATTGATAAAATTGAAACAAGCAATAATCAAAATTAATAAACCGATAAAGCCCAATATTTTTAAGCGAGATTTACTGACCATGTGTGTGCCTGAATTACCATAGTTTTCATCATAATGGAGGGTAGACAATGGTTGTAATTTATGAAATTTATTTTGACGATTATTTGCGTCTCGATATTGTTCCGCTCCAATTTTTGCTAATACTTCCTCGGCTGCCTCATATTGATTTTCGTCCGTCAAAAGGGCAAAAAACTGATTATTTGATCCACAGTCTCCCCAACTTCCACCGTAAAAAAATACCTCTTTATTCAATTCTACGGTAGCATAGGACCCTAAATATGGAAAGGAAAAATCACAATTGGTCGGTAAATCTGCCAATACCCCTGTAACCTCAACTGGAATGAGATTGTCTATCATCACTGTTTGACCAATAGCACTTTGCCAATCATCAAAACATTTTTCTGCCCATTTTTTTGTCAACACAATGGTATTTGGATCATCTAAAACCGTCATTTTATCTCCTGCCAATAGCTCAAAATCAAAAATTTGCAAGAAATTAGAATCCACAAACATGGCAATGTTTCTTCTTTCCACATTAAATTTCTTAAGTGGAGCACCACCATTTGGATCGGGTACCGTAATGTTCGACCAAGCCTCATAAATTCTCGCACCGTGTTCAAACTGAGGTACATCCGTCTGCATTTGCTTCATAGCTGGTAATGACACACAATAACTATGTGCATCGTCATTCGCTATGTATGGACTAAAGGAAACAACCCTAGCGATCCGATCATAATTTTCAAAATTTTGGTTAAAACTTAATTCATAGCTTACCATTCGGAAAATCAATAATGCAGCGGCAATCCCGATTGTTAATCCTAGGACATTAATAAAAGTGTATAGCTTATTTTTTTTGAGTGTTCTAATAGCAATCTTAAAGGTGTTGACTCCCATTTTCAAAGATAAATATTTAGTAACGGTAAAAGAATAACTTGAACATCTTGGCTGTGCCTTTTGCGGATATACTGCGTTAAAAATGCTCGCCATAGCTAGGCTATGTCTGTGCTTTTTGCCTTGTCTATCCACAAAATTCACTACCCAAGATGTCCACCTTATTTTTTTATCGTTACTTAGTCGAGTAAAATTGGATTTATTATTAACAAAATAGGCTAATCCAACAGGCATGCCAAAGGCACAACTAACTAATTACCAATAATTTACAAAATTTTAATCTAAATGGAAATGAAAAAAAATGTCCGAAAATGGTCAATAGCTGTTCAGATTAGGACACTTCTGCTGGTAGAAAATAAATGAAGATTGACGGTAGTGGAATGAAGATTGACGGTAGTGGAGCTGAATTTTTAATTAGTGTCTGAACGAAAACTCCAAATCAATTGACAATCAATTAATTATACAGGTTTTGCCATTTGGTTTTTGCCGAAAAATAAGCATCTTTTTTTAAGCGATTTTGATTTAGCTCCATAAGAACTTGATTAGCCCATATTTATGAGTTTTATCAAAATTTCATGAAAAAAAAAGCAAATGTAAAAACCTTTGTAACAATCTGATTAATAGCTTTTTAAGAGTTTTTAGATCGTCAGGTAAAAGATTAATATTATTAAGACTAGTTTTGTCAACAGATCCAAGCGTTGACATATTTATTCTTTATAATATCCATTTTTTATCTGATTATCTATTCGGTCAGGCACTAATTAATACTCCCTATGGGGACGTGGTGATACGGAAGATGCAAACTAGTTGCTGGTTGCTTTGCGTCATGTGAGCAACCAGCAACCAGCAACTAGTCATGTTTCAAAACCCCATTGGTAGGTATTCGCTGTGTTGGCACTCTTCCCGGATATTCTTTCAATGCCACTTCCAAACAGTCCATAGCCAATTCGATGGTTTCGCTATTAAGCACATAGGCCAATCGAACTTCCTGCTTGCCTTTTCCGGGAGTCGCATAGAAGCCGCTTGCAGGTGCTAACATGACCGTTGACCGCTTATATTCGAAGTCGGTCAATAACCATTTACAGAACTTTACACAATCGTCAATGGGGACTTTAGCTAGAATGTAAAAAGCACCTTTTGGTTTTTTACAAATCACATCATCCATTTTGGACAAACGGCTGTATATTAAATCTCTTCGTTTGACGTATTCAATTTTCACCTCATTGATATAGGACTCGGGCACATCTAAAGTTGCCTCGGCTAGTACTTGCCCAAAGTGCGGTGGACTCAATCTAAACTCCGCATATTTATTAACGTTTTCTAGGATTTGAGGATTCTTAGAAACCAATGCCCCTACTCTAGCACCACAAGCAGAAAATCGCTTAGAAATAGAATCAATTACGACCACATGATCTTCTAACCCTTTGATATTCAGTACAGAATAAAAATCATCTTCGTAAGAAAATTCTCTATATACTTCATCGACAAAGAAGAACAAATCGTGCTTTTTGACGATATCTCCTAATTCCTCCAATTCCTCTCTGGTATAAACACAACCTGTTGGGTTGTTAGGATTACAAATAAAAATGGCCTTTGTTCGAGGAGTGATGCAGTTGATAAATTCTTGTGCGGTAGGTAAGGCATACCCATTCTCAATAGAAGAAGTAATCGTTACCAACTTTACACCTGACACGTAAGAAAAGGCATTATAAATTGCATAAAAGGGTTCAGGAATAATCACTTCGTCACCTGCATCCAAGCAAGAAAACATAGAAAATAAAATACCTTCAGATGCACCATTCGTAATGATAATATCTTCGTAGGACAATCCTTCTATCCCAAATCTTTCGTAATAACTGACCAATTTTTTTCGATAAGAAGTAAAGCCTTTTGATGGACTATAAGGCACTATCTTTTCGGCGGCATTTCTTACTGCTGCTAACGCCAATTCTGGCGTATTTATATCTGGGTTTCCAATATTTAAGTGGTATACATGCTTGCCTGTCGCCTTGGCTGCATCCGCATAAGGTCCTAAGTGGCGTATGGGGGATGTGTAAGCGTCTTTTCCTCTTCGTGAAATGATTGGCATGATTAAATGATTTTAAATTAAAGAGAAATCGAGTTCGCTTTCTCTTTTGTAATGTAATTTGTTCTGTTATTCGCAAAATGCGAAAGACCTATCATGTAAACTATTACCAACTTCAAAGAACAAAAGTTCCTTTAATTTGGTGATAAATAGGTTCTACATGATAGGTCTTTCAACAACTGTTAAGGCAAATATAAAGGGATTTTTTATGAGAAGAAATACCTTAGATGGTTTATAATGAAAATTTTG
>CALDTJ010000234.1 GCA_937924145.1 uncultured Saprospiraceae bacterium | reverse complement strand
TATACTTTAACAGGCTAAGATTTGAACATTTTCAAAAGATTGAAAATTCCAAGTTAAAAGCGATGTTAAGTTCTTTTTTAACTTATTGAGTTTATTCAAAAATTGTTCTAAAGCATTTCTAAATTCCTCAAAAGTGGGGTAATACTTGCCATGCAAAACTTTCTTTTTAACAAACTTCCAAAGCCTTTCAATTAGATTGAGTTGAGGAGAATAAGAAGGTAAATAAAGCAATTGAATACCCAATATCTTAGCATATCGTCGAACCAGTTTACATTTTTGGTAGCGTGCATTATCTAAAACTAAGGTGATAGGTACTCCCAAATATTGTAAGTATAGTTTTTTGAGCAGTAAACAAACAGATTTTGCGTTAATATAGGAATCATTAGTTACCATGGTTAATTCCATACTTACGGTGTTAATTGCACCCAAAACATTATATCGCTTTCGACCAGGAGGTGTACCAATAAAAATGCGTGTAAAACACCAAACATAGCTCATAAAAGCACCATGCACGAAATGAGCGGCATCTGTAAAAAGAACGACTCTTTTACCTGTATTTGCTTGATTTAGCAGAGGCTTAAGCTGATTTTTAACAAATGCTCTTTGTTCTGCCCGTTTCTCTTTGGTATTACCTTTATGTCCTCCGGGTAAAGACCCTGTTTTTAAACGACGTAGACCTATACGACCTAAAAATTCTCGTATCTGTTCTACTGACCGTTTGATGCCCGTCAAATCATATATTCGTTGTCTGGCTTCTGACACGCTAGAAGGCGGATTGTCTGTAAAATCTTTTTTGATTTTGTCTGAATATTCATTCAATTCACTTGGTTGTCCTTTATAATTTAGTTCTAATAAACCTAGAAAGCCTTTAGCTTTATAGAGCTTCAAGTAACTACTAAGTGTAGCTCTGCTTATTCGACAAACCTGAATTATTTGTCCATGAGCAAAACCAATAGATTTCAAATACAACACTTGCATTTTCATCCGAACTTTGGAATGAGGATGGTTTGTATAACCTTCGTATAAAGTATCTTGTTCTTGAGTACTGAAATCTATTTGTATCATATTTTTTAACTCAAAGTAAAACAATTTTCTAAATATTTTTTGTTTAAATTTTACCCTGTTTTAGTATACTCCGCAATAGCCTCAAAAGGTGCGCGAGTCACCTTCGCCAAATCTTGAGGAGCCAAACCCACTAAAATCCCTCGCTGTCCAGCATTCACATACACCTTTTCAAAATCCAACATAGAACTATCCAAAAAGACAGGAAACGCCTTTTTCATACCCATTGGTGAACACCCTCCACGAATATAGCCCGTCAAAGGCAATAATTCTTTTTGAGGAATCAAAGTCATTTTTTTATTGCCAGATACCTTAGATAATGATTTGAAATTCAAGGTTTTATCTTTAGGAATAACACCAACCAAATAACCTGTCTTATTACCTTTACCAACTAGCGTTTTATACAACAGACCAATATCAAAACTGACAAACTCTTGCATCTTCTCAGGCGTGAAATTAGCCGCATCATATTCATAAGTTGCCACTTCGTAAGTTATTTTTTTCTGATCGAGTAAACGTAGAACATTCGTTTTTTTCATCGTAAAAACTTATTATTTAGAAGAGAAAGCAGAGTCGATTTTGTAGGTGAAGTTAAGAGAAAAATGCTGTCAACATCCAATTCCATGTTATAAAATTTCCTCCGATAGAAAATCGGAGCAAGCTGTGTTAAAATTCCAAGTTAGAAGTGTAGTCAAGATCTAACCTTGAACCCGCAACCTGAAACCCGATACCTCCTCCATTAAATCAAATCCAACTTCAAATCCACCGCATAAGAATTCGGCTCATTCTCAATATTCAGCACATAATGCTCAGGATATAATAGATTCAATCGACGGCGTACATTCACCAAACCAATACCGCCACTTTGAGGATGCTCTGGCAATGGCACAGAATCAGGTTTACTATTTTCGATACGCAGCCGAACAAATTCATGTTCCACATCCAATCGAATATCCACATACCCTTGATTGATGTGGTGATTCAAACCATGCTTAAAACTATTTTCTAAAAAAGGAATAAACATCAATGGTGCAATCGTCTGATTATTTACTTCTCCGTATACGTCAAAATTAATTTCTACTTCCTTTCCTTGGCGCAAAGCTTCTAGATCCAAATAATTTTGAATGTAGTTTACTTCTTTAGATAAAGGGACCCGTTTTTCGTTACACTCATATAACATATAGCGCATCATTTCAGACAACTTGATAACAATTTCTGGTGCTTTATCCGACTTTTTCAAAGTCAAAGCATACAAATTATTCAAGGTATTAAACAGAAAATGCGGATTGATTTGTGACTTCAAAAAACGCAATTCTGATTGCATGGTTTGCGTCTGTAAATCTGCTCTTTCCCGCTGATGTTTGACCCAATCAGAAATAATTTTGAAGACGGTAGAAGACCCAACAATCATGATATTGATTAGAAAATAATAATTGTGATAGGTTGTCAGATAGTTTTGTAAACGAGGATAATTTGAATATTTAAAAAAGAAAATAATATTACTTAAAGGAGTCACGATTACTACTGATAGCAATAATAAAAGACAATAAGTTAAAAACCTATCTTTGGTTAAGTAATTGGTAATCAGGTAGTAATAGTTGTAGTATATCAATCCGCCAAGAATAGCAGTACGTAGCAGTGCATTTGTAAAGTGGAAGAAAAAGCCATGTGTAAAATCCTCAAAGGATAACAAAATTAGAAAGCCCATCAACCAGAAGATGGAATGATAAACTACTCGCTTTGAAAAAAAAGCGTACAGTTGATTTCTAATATTTGCTCTTTTAGAAATTGGCATGGATTGGTGTTATATCGACAATTTATTTCGATTTAAAATAGTCGAAGACATTCGTCGTTGAAAAATGAAGGCGAATGAATTCGCCTGTACTAACACAAATAAAAACAATAATTCCAATAAAAGGGAGGTATTTAGATTAAAGATGGTAGCGCTTAGACGAATTTGTAAAAGTAGGACGACCGATTTTTATAAAAAAAGGCTAAATATTCATAGTTCATCATTCATAGTTCATCATTCAGACAGCCTTATATTTCTGCAAAAGTTTAATCTGCCCCAAATGGTACAAATCATGATTAACGATACCCGTCAGTAAAAAGAAGAAATTATAAGATCGCCCAGGAACGCCTTCCAGTAAGACCGTATCTTCGGTATATTTTAGTTTATCCATCAACTCTTCGTGGATTTTTTTTATTCGTTTTTGAGCAGCCTTCCAGTCGTCTTCCGTAGGGTTGTCAATAGGCGTAAAGTTAAAATCACCGACTACATCAAATTCCGCATCGCCTTCCAATTTTTTGATAATAAACATCTTCCAAGAAGCCATGTGATTCACCAATTCAATGATGTTATGACTACCATTAATCCGATGACCTAGTTCTTCGACTTTTAATTCTTTTAAAGTCTCCAACACCGCTGGTCCATGCCATGCAGGGCCGTTAAAGCAGCTTTTAATGAGTGATCTAATTCTTCTTACTTCTGAGTACATTTTCTACTAGTTTTACTGGTTGCTAGTTTTTGGTTACATTTCAACTAGAACCTTTCTATGCTAAAGTATCAAGCTAATTCTACGCATTATTGATACCTTGTTGTGGCAATAAAGTTACTAATTTTTGAGCAATATAAAGGGTGTTTTTAATGTGTTTATCGTAACATCGGCAGGTTTGCCAAATAAAAAAAATAATCACCGAAATAATGTCACTCTATTATTTTTTTTTGAAAAAAGTAGAAAGAGGTAGGTAGAAGATAAAATAATTTAGTTTAAAATAAATATGTAAAATTCAGTTTCATATAATGATAGATATAGGATATAATTTTTAATTAAAAAATGATTTAATATACTTGATAATCAAATAGTTAAGTTTAAAAAAATAACCTGTCACAGGATACTGATTTTAGTACGGTTTTTTATTTTAAATATATCGAATTTTAAACAAAAGAATATTGAATTAGCTTCCCCTATAATTTAAAAGTTCTTATATGATGCAAGGAATCGTAACATGAAATTTTGATCCTCAATACTAAACAATTTAGCAATTTTAATTATCTGTCCATTTTACTACTAATAAAAAATGCTTTTCTTTTTAGGAAAAAATGAATTTTATTAGTCAAAGCGGACTTATCCAAAACAATAACCTACATGTCATCTATTTAAATACTTAATGGTGTTTAAAAAAGGATGCCTTATTAATTGAGGTTAAGTATCGCTCATTCCGAATCTACAATCACAAATTTTAACCCATCTTTCATTGCTTATTAATACGATAATTGAAATTTAAATTTTCCTTTCCAAAATAGACTAAGTTATTTTAGGCTCATTTTTAAGGGAATAGTATCGACCTTTTGGATCAATTTTTATGAAGCATTCTTGCCTTTCCTGATAAGCAAAATAAGGTTTATTTTTTCAAGTATTGAAGAATTAGGTTTCGCTAATGAATAGCTGAGACTTGTTTTAAAGACTATAAACTTCAAAGAATGTTAGTGAGAGCCATTGTCAAAAATTGTTTGACCGTATTATTTATGCTTTGCAGCATAATGATGGTACAAGCACAAAGCGGGATGATAGACATAGATTTTAAGGTTATTGATCCTACAGTTTGTAATCAAGCTGATGGAGCCATCCATATAACTCCTTTGACTGGAATTGCACCTTTTGAATACAGCATTAATGGGGGCGCAACCTTTCAATCGGATAGTATTTTTTCGGATCTAGGAATTGGTACCTATATCCTTTTGGTAAGAGATGCACAACAGCAATTTTCGTCCTTCAAATTGGCAAAGTTGCAAGCAGCCGGAGCGCCATCTATTCGAGGAATAGTTATGGCGGATGCTACCGAATGTGATAGGGGAGGAACGCTTAAAATATTAACCGAAGGAGGCCTTGGTGATTTGCAATATAGTATTGATAGTGGGAGGACTTTTCAAGCAAATTACCTGTTTAGTAATGTTCCAAGTGGCACTTACCACATAGTCGTTAGAAACGGTGATGAATCTTGCGCAGCTTCCTATCCTACCATTTCTTTTGCACCACAGACTCCTTTGCAATATATTGATGTACAGTTAGTTACGGAGCAACCTGAGTGTGAGACGGCTGATGGACGTATCATCGTAAACGTATCTGGAGGAAGTGGAGATTATCAGTACAGTATGGATAATGGAGCGAATTATCAAGCTGGAAATACTTTTGAGAACTTAGTAGCAGGCACTTATAATATTTTAGTTCGAGATGTATTTTCTAATTG
>CALDTJ010000233.1 GCA_937924145.1 uncultured Saprospiraceae bacterium | reverse complement strand
TGCATTTAGGAGCTGATCTTTTGCCCAAAGACGTCGTTATTTTTTTGAGGAATAGCGATGCTATTCTTCAAAAAAATGCCTAGTCTTAGAACAAAATCTCTAACTCCAAATGCACTATTTATTATTTGCTCGTTACTAAGTGATTTGTGCAGCACTATTTTTAGGGAGAAAAATTAGCCAACAAAAAAGTAGGAGTTTTGTATAATCCATTAGACACGGTTTTGGAGTGCTAAAGATAAGGGAATAATCCCGACAATCTATATTTTAAAAGTTGTTCTAGCAGGTAAATACCCTTATTTTTGAAAAATGAAAAGATTAATTTTAAGTGCTATTTTTTATCTTATTGGAATAAATATTTTGTGGTGTCAAGCAGAAGAAGCAACACTTTTAGGTAACTGGCAAGATACCACCTTAATTGGTTCAAATGCTCATGATAATATCTACAATGACATTTGGGGCTACGCGATCAACGGATACGAATATGCGATTATTGGTTCTACTGCGTGTACGCACTTTATCGATGTGACAGATCCTATTGCCCCTTTTGAGGCACATTTTGTGGCAGGTCGAAGTGCTGGAGGGGCTATTATTCATAGGGATTATCATGATTATCGAGGTTTTTTATATGTGGCGGCAGATGAAGGTGGACCAAGTTTTCAAATTATGGATATGAGACAATTGCCCGATACCGTTATTTCTGTGAACAATGACTTTATAGGCAGAGCGCACAATCTTTTTGTAGATACAACGGCTGCCAGATTATATGCTATGGACAGTCGTATAGAGATTTTTGATATTGCTAACCCTGCCAGTCCTCAACTGTTGGCGACTCACGATGCCTTAGACAATTCAACCTTTAGATACTTTCACGATGGTTATATTGATAATAATATTGCTATTCTAAATACAGGCGGGGATGGTTTACTAATGGCTGATTTTACAGATCCACAGAATCCTGTAATCATCAATTCTTTGACTGCTTATCCTAGTCGAGGATACAATCATTCTGGGTGGGTGACGGATGATGCCCAGACCTACTATTTTGCTGATGAAGATCATGGCTTTCCGCTCAAAGCAATGGCTATTGATGATTTTTGTGATATTGAAGTGGATAATACTTTTGATGGAGCATCTACCGAACCAAATAGTATTGCTCATAATTTAATTGTGGCTTGTGATTATTTATATGTTTCCTATTACTATGATGGTTTGCGAGTATATGATATTTCTGACCAAATGAATCCTAAATTAGTCAGTTTTTATGATACTTATCCGCAGGCTAATGATCGACGATATAAGGGGGCATGGGGAGTTTATCCCTATTTGCCATCAGGTAATATCTTGTTGTCGGATATGCAAACGGGATTGTATGTTTTTGAGGGCATGGGAGATAACTGTAATACCCAGTCTAGAACTATTAAAAGTTTAGAAAGTCAATCATGCAACTTGACTTCGGTCGATGATTTTGTTGTAAATAATGCTATTAAAATTAGTCCGAACCCTGCGTCAGATCAGACTTCACTTATCGTTAACCTATCACAGACATTAGATAACTTAAGTATTTCGTTATTAAATATAAATGGGCAGCAATTGCAAACTTGGAATTACCGAAATGTGAGTGCTGGTGAAAATGATTTTTCCATTTTATTACCAAATTCGCTTGCTGAAGGTGTTTACTTTTTATCTTTGCGCAGCAATTCCTTTAATTTAACGAAAAAGTTAGTAATTGGGCGATAGTATTTTTTTGCGGTTTATGGCACACGGTGGACGGATTACGGTTTTCAGAACTGTGCTGGATGAAATATTTCGTCCTAATATCTGGTTCCTTGCCTCTGCTTTACTTTTTCTTACGATTGATTTGTCTGCCCAATTTCCAGGCAGCAGCCGAAGCCCGACAGGTGGTCGAAACCCTTCTTCTGGCTTTGGTGGTGGTAGTTCACGGACTACAGAAAGAGATGCTTCTAGAGATACTTTAAGCAAGGAAGTTTTTTATTATTATGCTGATAATGCAGAAGATAAAAAGCTGTTTAATGATAGTAGTTTTATCAACCTCCATTTGTATGACCCGATTCGACAAGGGGAATATGAATATGCAAATTTGGGGAATTTGGGGTCGGCTCATCGGCAAATAGTCTATCAACAGCGCTTTCATAAAGGATTTGATGCAGGTTTTCATAATTATGATCTATACCTAACGAAACCAGAAGATGTCCGATATTATCAATTGGAAAAAGCCTTTTCTGATATTTCTTTTTCTCAAACAAGTCAAGAAAAAACCGCCTTTAATGGTGATTTTAGCAAGCCGATTGGTAAGCGTACTTATCTGAATGTTCGCTATCGAAATATCCGTAATACAGGGCAATATGACAACCAAGCCGCTCGGGTGAATTCCTTTACACCTAGTGTTAGTTATCAATCAAAAAATCTTAAATATAGAGGCTATTTGAGCGTGACCGCAAACACGATAGAACAAAAAGAAAACGGAGGACTAAGTTTTGATTCTACTACTATTACTAATGTTAGGAAAGGCCTAGTTGCGGTAGGTCGCCCTGTCAACACGAGTTCTGGTGAATCTAGATATTTTTCAAGTGATATTAATTATACCCAATTTTATATTCTAGAAAAAATACCAAAAAATAATAGCCCGAAAGAAGATATTCAAGGCGATTCTTTGAGAAACTTAGTAACAAATATCCCTGCAAAAATAGTAGATTCGACCAAGATTAAATTGGATACCACAACAGCGGAGGATTCAACAAAAATGGAGTTAGACACTATTTCAACTGTCGATTCTATAAAAAATACTCAAATAGCCCATCCAAAAAAAGATTCTACTGCCTTAGTCATTGAAACTGTTGAACCAAATAATAAACCTATTGCCAAAGTTGAAAAAGTACCACCACCAAAATCACCAAATGGTAAAGGTCCCATAAAAGGTAACCCGCAACCCGCAACCCGCAACTCGCAACCCGCAACCCGCAACTCGCAACCCGCAACCATAAAACCAACGGGCAGGAAATATACCTTAAAACACAATCTAAGTATCCGAAAAAATACCTATAAATATTCGGATGCCGATACCTCGGGTTATCAGCCTGATTTTAGAACAGATAATCGTGGAGTTAGAAATTTTATTCAGACCAATCAAGTTGAAAATACTTTTAGTATTAGAACTTTTAAATTGGAAAAAGAGCAAGCAAGTGCCTTTGCTCGAAATAAAACGACGAATCCCAAGCAAAAGGATTTAGTAGAGGTTGGCTTGACTCATACTTTTACAAAGCTGAGAAATGAAGGAACTACTGATTCGACGATTAATAATATTTTTCTTTTTGGAAATGTTCAATTCACACCTTCAGATCGTTTAAAAATCAATACTTATGGGCATTTAGGTATTGGTAGTCAAGCTGGTGATTACTATGCGAGAGGTGATTTTTTGTGGGATACTAAGAAATTGGGACGCTTAAATTTATCTATTACGCAGCAATTGCGTACTCCAAGTTTGGTCCAACGTCAATTTTATGTGACGCAGAATAATGTTTGGTATAATACTTTTATGGATGAAGACGACCCCGATACTTTTAAGAAAATTTTTGAAAATACCCTATCAGCAAGTTACACGATTCCTAAGGTAAATATAAACCTAACTGCGAATTATCATTTGATTAAAAACTATATCTATTTTGATACATCGGCAAAGCCTACACAATTGCAGAATGATTTAAATATTTTTCAGTTGAAAGTCGAGAATCAAATTGATGTATGGCGATTCCACTTACAAAATACGGTGTATTTTCAGACTAACTTTAAGGATGAAGTCGATGCGATTCGATTTCCAAAGATTTATTCTATCCATCGACTATATTTGGATCTAAAATTATTTAAGGTGATGGAGTCGCAATTTGGTGGAGAGGTAAGATTGAATTCACCTTGGAGACCTGATAATTTTTCTCCATTAACTGGGCAGTTTTATTTGCAGGATAACTTTCAAGGTTTTGAGCTAAATGCAGATCAGCGAATCTCTCCTGTTGAAGGAACAAATATTCCACTTTATCCTTTTGTGGATGTTTTTTATAACTTTAGAATTAAAGACTTTAGATTCTTTTTAGTGGCTGAGAATGTCATGCATTTTGTACCCAATTTTATCAATTTTCATTACACGACTTATCCTTATCCAGTAGCTGATTTTCAGATGCGATTTGGTTTTCGGTGGTTGTTTTTGGATTAATACAGGCGACTTTAGTCGCCTATGGCTATGTGTATAAATTTTCAGGAAAAGGCGATTGAAATCACCCGTACTACCCCTCCCGCACAATAGCAGGTATACTAGCCGCCTTCACCGCAGGCGCAATAGAAGCCAAAATTCCCACAATTAAAACGATAAAACTCGTTACCACAAAATCCCAAAACCGAATCTCAATCGGATAATCTTCTACGATAAAACCTGGGCTAGGAATAATACCAATCATTTTTTGAAGGCTATATAAGATAAGTGCTAAAGCGAAACCAGCACCCATCCCAACTAATGCCATTAGTAGTCCTTCATTTAAGAAAATATTGCGGACTAATTTGTCAGTGGCCCCCATTGATTTTAAGATAGAAATATCCTTCTTTTTATCCATTACGATCATCCATAAGGCACCAATCATATTAAAGGCAAACAGTGCTAAAATTAGACTCGTAACGGCAAAGGCAATAAATTTTTCGGCATTCATTATTTTATTAAACGCCTCATCTTGCTGGTATCTATCTCTGATTACATAGGCTGGACCTAAAATGGTTTTAATTTGGTCAATGGTCGATGATTGATCGACAGATTCGTTTAGTTTTATTTCTAAAAAACTTACTTCTGTATCATAATTTAAAAGCCCTTGGGCAAAGGAGAGGGAAGAGAGAATGTAATTATTATCGTATTCTGGTTCGACGCTAAAAACACCTCTTGGAGTGGCTAATTTTTCTCGAAAAGGTTTTCTAGAGTTATTTCTTTTGGCCATGTAAACTTTCAATGGATGGCCTAGTGGATTGTCAATGTTGACCCCTAATTTATTGCGCATTCCACGCCCTAAAATGGTGAAATTTGCCTCTTCACTATTTAGCAAATATTCTCCTTCCCAAAGGGTAGAATCTACCGCAGTTACTTTATGAAAATTATTGTCAACGCCCTTTAATGTACCAAAAGTTTGGTTCTTTCGATATTCAAAAAAAGCAATTTCTTCTAAGGTTTTTGAAATATGATCTACGCCTGTTAATTCGCTGATTTTTAGCAGCTTATCTTCCTCAGGTTTAAATACTTTTCCTTTGGCAATCGATACTTTAACATCAGCCGTAAAATTGTTGCTCATACTCCGAATTAAGCCTTCTAGACCATTAAAAACGGAAAGCACGAGAATTAATGCAGCAGTACCAATGGCTAAACCAAAAACGGTAATGCCTGTGATAATGTTAATGGCATTGGTAGACCGCTTGGCAAAAAGATATCGACGCGCAAATTTGATGGGTAAATTCAAGGGTAATTTTCAATTTTCAATAAGGGCTGCACTAAGTTTTGATAATGTTTATTTTTTGACGCTGAGAGACGCTGACTATTATGACTTTTTATGTTTTTTCTTTTGTTTAATAATCTAAACATAAGTCTAATCATGATCTTTTTCGTAAGAAAACATAACAATTCATAACTTCAAACAGCGTCTCTCAGCGTCAAAAAAACTTGTACAGTTCTTATTTTTATTTTATAATTTTCAATTTTTAAATCGAAACTTACATATTGTAGTTGCCGAATTTTTGAAACTGAATTTTTAGTAACGAGCAAAAAAAGTTTGGCATTTGGAGTATAAGATCAGTTCCTAAATGCCGTAGTTATTGTTTACTCGTTACTCAGTAGGCCAAAAATAAAGAAATACCTTAACTTTATTGCTTTAGTTGCCACACAACTATAACTTTAAAAAAGGAATCTTTAGTATTGAGGAGGTTTCAGGTGTCGGGTTTTAGGTGTTAGTCTAGATTTTGACCCAAATAATCGTTCAAAATCTAGTGTCAACGTCTAACCTTGTACCCGAAACCCGATACCTGCAACCAATTAAATTAGCTATGCGAGAACGAGCAGTTATCTACACAAAATTTGGGCTATTCAAGATAGTGGGTAGCGAACAAGGTATTTATTCGGTCAACAGACTGGAATATGAGGAACCTATTACAGAAGATTTACCAAAGGTGCTTAGACCTTGTGCTCAACAGTTGAACGCCTATTTTGCAGGAAAACGCACTGATTTTGACTTAAAATTAGACTGGTCTGGCGCAACTGAATTTAATAAGAAAGTTTGGAGAGTTTTGCTAAAAGTACCCTATGGACATACGATTTCCTATGGGGCTATTGCCAAATTGATTAAAAATCCACAGGCATATCAAGCCGTAGGATTGGCTAATAAAAATAACCCAATTGCGATTGTTGTTCCTTGTCACCGTTGTATTGGTCAAAATGGGGATATGGTTGGCTACTCTGGAGGCGGAGTAGGGATTAAGCAAGAATTATTGCGATTAGAAAACCCTATGAGTTTTGCTATACAAGGGAAGTTGTTTTAAGAGAGTTGTCATGTGGTCTTCGTTTACGACAAAATGGACAACAAGACAACATGAGAACAACTAAAACCCTTTTAACAAAAGAATAACCCCGTTGTGTAAACTTTAACTCGTCTTATAACCGTTTTATAAGAAAAGAAAGTACATGAAATTTAATTTTCGATATAATGTTTTTTTCATCTTTAGTTTGCTAGTTGCGACCAACTTAGTGGGGCAGGATAGCATTACTAGTCCTAAAGATAAAATAGATGGGGAAATCGTCTCCGTAGAATATACGGATGCCGATACCTTATTGGTCTCAGATTTAGAAGGAGTATCAGTATCGGTTCCGCGGAATTTTGATGATGTGGATGAATATATTCGCTATCAAAAGTATAAAAGATATGCTACGAAAGTACATCCTTATGCGGTGAAAGCTATTAAAATTTTTAGAGAAGTCGAGGAGGTGACCCTAACGATGAAACCTAGACAACGCAAAAAGCATATCAAAAAATTACATAAACGTCTTAAAAAAGAATTCACTGATCCTCTAAAGAATCTAAGTAAAACTCAAGGAAAGATTTTGATTGAAATGATTGAAAAAGAGCTTAATACTAGTTTTTATGAGTTGATGAAAAGTTTACGTGGCGGTTTTACGGCGAGTTATTGGAGTACCTTAAGTCGAGTTTATGGTTACCGTTTAAAAGATAAATACCAAGTTGGAGAAGATAAGATTTTGGATGCGGTTTTGTATGACTTGGATATTTCGCATGATAAATAGGTATCTGGTGTTAGGTATCAGGTGCCAGGTAAGACATTGATACTAGATTTTGAATGACTGTTTTGGTCAACGTCTAGTCTACTACCTGAAACCTGATACCCGACACCCCCTCACCTCCCACTAAAAAATATTAAATTTGCGCCTTTATAAAAAAAGCTTAAAATCTGTCAAAAGACGGTAAGCAAAAAGTAACGCCATTCAATGTTCGACAATCCTGCACTATTACTAGATTCATCTGCCACACCTTCTGGAAAAATTCATTGGAAAAGCCCTTCCAACATTGCTATCATTAAGTATTGGGGGAAGTATGGGGTCCAATATCCAAGAAACCCTTCGATAAGTTTCACTTTAGAAAACGCCTTCACAGAAACTGTTTTGACTTATGAACCCAAAACAGATCAGGGCGATGGCATTTCCCTAGAATTCACTTTTCATACAGAAGAAAATGAGCCTTTCCGAGCAAAGATTGTCAAATTCTTAGAAAGTATTCGACCCATCTTTCCTTTTTTGAATCAATTACATTTAAAAATCCAGTCGGGAAATTCCTTTCCACACTCAGCTGGAATCGCCTCTTCTGCGTCTAGTATGAGTGCATTGGCACTGTGTTTATGTACGTTAGAAGACGAATTATTTCAAACTTTGCAGGACGATAATTTGTTTGATCAAAAAGCGTCTTACGTAGCTAGATTAGGGTCGGGGAGTGCTTGTCGCTCGATATATGCAGGAATGGCTGCATGGGGTACAACGAACGCAATATCCAACGCATCGAATGATTTCGCGGTTTCTTTTAGCGAAGAGATGCACGACATTTATAAAGACTTTCACGATGATATTTTGATCGCTAGTAAAAGTGAAAAAAGTGTGTCTAGTCGTGCTGGTCATGCGCTTATGGAAGGTAATGCCTACGCTGCACCACGCTATGAGCAAGCAGAAAGTCGGATGAAACGTCTGGTAGAAGTTTTGAAAAATGGAGATGTCGAAACGTTTGGGGAAATTGCAGAAAATGAGGCGTTGACACTTCATGCTTTAATGATGACTTCGAATCCATCCTATATTTTAATGCGGCCTAACTCCTTGAAAATGATTGAGTTAATTCGACAGTATAGAGCAGATACTAAGAATCCGATTTATTTTACTTTGGATGCAGGACCGAATTTACATGTCCTTTATCCAGAGACGGTTATTCACGAAGTACTTCCTTTTATTGAACAAAAATTGGTGCCACTTTGTGAGGACGAGATGTGGATTTCTGATTGGGTAGGCGAGGGGCCTGAGCAGTTGGGCGAGTAGAAAAGTACCGGCGAATTCATTCGCCAAGGTGTATTGTCGTAGAACTATCAGGTTTATGCTCATCAATTTAAAAACAAAAAGTTATTCAATATGAAAAAATTATTGATTTTATGGTCGTTTTTATTAATCGGTTTTGCCAGTTGTGCACAGCAAGCACCTGAGGTCCGTCCATTTATTGGGAATCCAGCCTTTGATGAAAAAATTAGCAATACGATTAGTTTTTCTGTTCCTGTGATGGGACCAGCTGATTTGAAAAATGCATCTGAGAAGGTTTACATTTTGGATGCTAGAGAAAAAGAAGAGTACGATATTAGCCATATCCCTAATGCTCAATATATTGGGTATAATAAGGTAGATGAATCCGTATTAGCTGATATTCCAAAGGATGCCAAAGTGGTTTTATATTGTTCTATCGGGTATCGTAGTGAAAAAGTGGCTGAGAAAGTTCGTAAAAAAGGATACACCAATGTTTATAATCTCTATGGTAGTATTTTTGAATGGGTGAATCAAGGTTATCCTGTCATTGATAAAACTGGAAAAACGACTAAACAAATCCATACCTATAATAAGAAATGGAGCCAGTGGGTGGAAGATGGAAAAGGTAAGAAGGTGTGGTAAGAGAAGAATTTTTAGAGAAAATTACTTATTCTGTACAAAAAAAAGATATGAGTGTCGATTTATTGGTAAAAAGAATAGTCAGAACGCCTGGTATTTGCGGTGGACAACCGCGAATAGATGGTCATAGAATTAGAGTAAGAGATGTGGTTAAATGGTTTGAAGTTTTAAACATGAATGCAGACCAAATAGCCCATGATTATGACTTAAATTTATCTGATATTTATCTTTCACTAGCCTACTATCATGCTAATCGCTCAGATCTTCGGCTTGAATGGGATAAAGAAGATGCGTTAACAAGAAAATTTAAAGCAAAAAAATACCTCTCGTTTAACTAAATTTAGACAATTTGGCAAAGCTTAAATTTTATACAGATGAGCATATAGCGTAAGCGGTTGTTAAAGGCTTAAAAGCTAGAGGAATTGATGCTGTTAGTTGTGTTGAGGTTGGTATGAGAACTGCAACTGATAAAGAACATTTGGCTTTTGCCTATGAAAACAAAAGAGTTATTGTTACTTACGATAACGATTTTTTGAAACTTCATACTGAGGAGAAGAGTCATTATGGAATTGCCTTTTCCCAAAATCCAGTTTCGATAGGAGAAATGATCAGTTTTCTATTGTTAATGCACGAAGTTTTAGAAGAAAAAGATATGATCAATGCCATTGAGTTTATTTGACCCACCACTTATCGACATACTCAATTTTTTGCCCTTTCATTTTAGCTATTAAATTAACGGGATCAGCATCTACAATAATTCGATCACCGTGGAAATCCTTTAAAAAACCTTCTTGTACCATGTGATTAATATGCGCTAGAATATGGTCATAATAACCATTTACATTCAAAATACCGATAGGTTTATCATGCAAGCCGAGTTGTTGCCAAGTAAACATTTCAAAAAACTCATCTAGTGTTCCAATCCCACCGGGTAATACGATGACCCCTTCTGCTACATCTACCATTTTTTGCTTACGCTCATGCATGGTTTCTGTAACAATTATTTCTGAAATACCATAATGTGCTACTTCTTTATCTGCCAGAAATTTTGGGATAGCACCTACTACTTTTCCATTCTTTGATAAGACTGCATCGGCTACTGTGCCCATTAAACCTACGTTTCCCGCGCCATAAACTAAGGTGATGCCTTGTTCCGCCATACTTTCTCCTAATTCTTTGGTGACGGTTGTGTAGATAGAGTTATGCCCTGGACTTGAACCACAAAAGACGGCTATACTTTGCATAATGGTAATTTTTGATTTGATAAAGGGTAATCACTCAATTGGCTGAAAAAGTGTTCCAATTGGTGGGCAAAGGTAGGATTTATTCTATCAAAATTATGACCTTAATTTACCTAAGTCTTACATCAATGGTTCACACAACGTTGTAACGACACGACGATAGCTTTTCGGGGGCACTTTCAGTGCTATTGATGCCCCACATTTTTTTTAGAGTAAAAAGTTACTTTTTTTTAGTAAAAATGTATTGAATTTGTAGGAGGTTCTCTCCCGCTGGCGGGAGTTGGAGGGTGGAAAAATGCTATTGCTGAAAAAAATAACGACGTATAAATTAAAAAGATCCCGTCATAAAATAGAAGATAATTGTGTCCACGTACTTACTATAAATTTTGAGTGTTTTCTCATAAATCTAGCTCATAAACTTATTGGTGTATGTTATTCTTGTGGTATTTATTCGTGTCAAGCTATGTAAGTAAACAGAGATTGTAGTGGGGTAAATGATTAAAAATGAATTGGAGGTTTATTTTGATATATTGATGACTATAAGTATCTTTGAAGCTAAATAAATTAAAACTACATGTCATCAAGTTCTCAACTCATAAAAGAAACAGGAGCAACTTTTACTCCACCTAATTTAGCTGATTTTATCTCTGATAAAATCCTTTCTTATCTATCATCTAATAAGAATAAATTAAAAGTTTTGGATCCTGCTTGCGGTGAGGGAGCATTATTATCTTCTATATCAAAGAAACTTTCAGCTAAAGGGTTTGAATTTGATTTAATGGGGTATGATCTCAATAAAGAGTTTTTAGAAGAAGCAAAGAATAATTTGACTTTGACCTCCAATCAAAATTCATTTAACCTTAAACATTCTGATTTTCTTGATGAAATTTCTCCTTCTACTAAACAAATTTCTCTTTTCAATGAAGATAGTTCTAATTTTATTAATAATTCTATTGATCTCATCATTGCAAATCCGCCTTATGTTCGAACTCAGATTTTAGGTGCTGAATATGCTCAAAAAATTGCAAAGAAATTTAATTTGAAAGGGAGAGTTGATCTTTATTATCCTTTTTTGCTTGGAATGACCTACGCATTAAAAGAAAATGGATTAATTGGTGTAATTACTTCTAATCGTTATTTGTCCACCAAAAGTGGAATCAGCATCAGAAAATTTCTAAAAGAAAATTATGATATTCTAGAAATTATTGATTTGGGCGACACTAAATTATTTGATGCTGCGGTACTGCCTGCAATATTTATTGGAAAAAAGAAAAAGTCGGAGAATAATTATAATTCCCGCTTTGTGAAAATTTACGAAGAATTGAATGGATATAATGGCCCATTTACTTCTGTTTCAAATATTTATGAGGTAATTGGATATAGAGAGGATGGATTCTTTGATGTTGAATCTAAAAAATACAAAAAAACAACAGGAGTTATAAAGTTTCTTAATTCAAAAGAATCTTCTTGGGCTTTACTTTCAAATGAAGAAAACAAATGGGTTAATAAGGTTAATAAATCATCTAAAAATTTTATTGGCGACCTATTTAAAGTGAGAGTAGGTATAAAAAGTACTGCAGATAAAGTTTTTATTAAAGATGATTGGGATTCGTTAGGTGATAATGTACCTGAAAAGGAATTATTAAAAGATTTAATTTCACAAGAAAATATAACGCCATGGGGTATATCTGATGACAAAAAGCTAAAAGTCATATATCCTCATTATTCTAAAAATGGAAAAAAGGTAGTAGTAGACTTAGAGAAATATCCAAAGGCCAAGGAGTATTTTCTTAGCCATAAAGAGAAACTTAGTGGTAGAAAATACCTGATTGACGCAGGTAGGAAGTGGTATGAATTATGGGTTCCTCAAAATCCAAGTTCGTGGGAAAAAATAAAACTTGTTTTTCCTGATATTAGTACCCATCCAAGATTTTGTTTAGATGAAAGTAAAAGAATCGTAAATGGTAATTGTTATTGGATTGTAGCTAATTCACCTGCGGAAGTAGATCTATTACTTTTAATTCAAGGAGTAGCTAATTCTTTGTTAATGACGAAATATCATAGTTTGATGTTTAATAACAAGTTATATTCAGGTCGTAGAAGATATTTTTCTCAGTATGTTGAAAAATACCCTCTTCCAGATATTAACTCCAGTTATTCACAAAGAATTATAACATTAGTTAAGAAATTAAATAGTCCTAAAAAATCTAATGAGAAAGAGCTAGTAATAGAATTAGAGAAGGCAGTAGCAGGTGCTTTCAATGTGCAGCCTATTTTTGCTCTAGACTAATTTAATGCTCAAAATAGTTTTTGGGGAGAGGGATTTGAATTTTCTTATTGAGTCCTTTGCCTTCGAATTTTGACATTCTATCAAAGAAGTTTTCTCCATTTGTTAGGATAAGGTTTGTAATTGTTACATATCCATCTTTTAGCTCGCCATAGAAAATAGCATATCTTATATCGCAATGACGAATAGAGGAATCATTAATTTTTTCCATATCAAGAAGTGCATCTGTATCTGGTAATATTAACCCTAAATCTATCGTTGGAGAGGTTTGGAGTTTTACTTCTAATAATTGGTTTCTGATATCTGGAAATTGCCCACTATCTTTGTAATCCGAAAAACCAAGTGCTTTGCAAACCAATCTGTGCAGTTCAGCACCTCTATTACGCTCTTGAACTGCTCCTGGATCAATAAAGCTAGCTCCGACAATCGGTTTGAGTTTTTCATATAGAGATTTTATAGGTAGTAGTGTTCCTAAAAGAGGACCGTCAGTAGGACTTTGTTTTCCTACTTCTTTTCCACATAGCTTTTTTATTAATTCGGTATCAGTTTTGTTGACTAGTTCAAATTTAGCTTTAAGATTTTTTATGCTCGCTTGATATTTTTGTGTCAAAGTACCAGTAGTATCTAATGGTGCTAGATCACTTCCAGATACTACTTTTATTCTTGAAATAACATCTTTGTCGTTTATTTTAATTAATACGTATCTTCTTGTCAAATCTAAATCCTCATTCCAAACTTGTAAATTATTTGACTTTTGTGTGTATATATCAAATTTTTGGCCTAAAAATCTAGGTTTAGTCTTTTTAAAAGAAGATGGAATTGGATAGCCTAAAGCTGCACTAATTTCGCATTTCACCTTTTTTGACCTTGTTCTTAAAGGTAGCCCAACTAGATTTAAACCGACCAAGTTATGATTCAGAACAACTTGTAATTCTTGGCTTGTCAACCAATATGATTTATCACCAATCTCTATTTTGTCATATATTGTAAATCCTGATTTCTTGATCGCATCTACCTTTTTTAATGCTTTTGTCAAAATCTGTTTCATTCTGATATCTTTAATAATTCGAAAGGATTTATTTTTAATGCTGTTGAGATCTTTGTTAGATTTATAACAGAGATATTCCTTTCTCCTCTTTCAACTGAGCCTATGTAGGTTCTATCTAGATTGCTTGCAAAGGCTAGTTTTTCTTGGGATAAACCTGAATCTAATCTTAGTTTTCTGATGCGATTTCCTACTTTGGAGAGGAATTCTTTTTCTTCTTTTGAATATGATTTTCGCATTAAATTTTATTTACAAATATCTAAACTTGAAGACTATAAGACTACGGACTATAAGTATCATTTTGGTTGGAAAATTCAACTGTAATTTAGATCAAATAGGTAGGTGAAAAATAGTTAGGTACACTTATATGCAATTTCTGCCTACAAAAGCATTACCTCCCAATTCTGCAATATTTGAAAATAAACAATGCTAATTAGTAGATTTTTAATTAAATTTTGTAGAAAAAAAGGCAGTTTATTGATTCGAAAACGCATTTTGTTAAATCTCTTCATTTCAAAAAAAACAAAATGGAAAATACACCTACAAATCCAGAAAAATTTGAATATAAACTAGTCGAAATTAAGGAAAAAGGATTGTTTTTAACAAAACTAAAAAGAGAAGATATCGAAAATCAGTTAAATTTCCATGGAGATGCAGGGTGGGAATTGGCATCTAGTTTTGCAACGGATTTAGATAGCAATGGTAAAAAAGAACTGGTATTAATTTTTAAACGAAAGATTTTGACTCCTTAATTTTGACTTGTTGTAGATTATTAAACCATCACAGATTCAACCAATAAGTAACCTTAGCTACCAAAGCTCGATTTCGCACCCCAAACTGACTAAAAGGCTCCGTCAAATAGTTATCCGTATAAACAATAAAGAAGTCAGAGACAGGCTTAAACCGCCACTGAAACCGAGCATTGATATTCAAATTGTCGAACTGATTGTTATACTGGATAAAGGTTGTGAAGAATAATTTTTTAGAAAAAGTCAAATCAATTTTTGGACCAACCAACCATAAATTTGCCTTTTCAAAAGGGGCATCTAGCTTGATGTGGTTGTAATTGTAATCAATGGCTACGGAGCCAAAAGGAGGGAATTTATAGGTGAAACTACCACGCATTCCTGTCCTAAATCCATTGAAAAATTGGCCAATTGTTGGACGTACTTCCCATTCAAATAAATTGAATTGGGGAGAGCTATAGCGAGCACTAAAAGAAGTGTATTTGTAGACATTACCTGCTGACAAAAATATATCATCTGCTTGGATTCGAGTAGGGTCAAAATCGTTGAGCAGAAGTACTCGATTATAATCTACATTAAAGGATAATCTGGCAGTGCTTTTATATTGAACTTCCCAAAATGCCTCTAAACCAGCATCGGCTAAACCAAAATCTGGTAGTATTTCGTTATTGTCCTTTCCTGCTTTATAAATCCAGCGAACATCCAATCCCACACTATGCTGAGCTATAGGTCCTTGGGTAGGAAAAAAATTAAGAGATGCTTCTGGACTAATGAGTAAAATATCTTTTCTGGGCACAAACCCTACTTCTGCATCGTAGCCCGCCCCCACATAAAGATGTGCCCATTCTAACCGATATTTTCGTTGATTGTACACTAATTGGGTGAAATGTGTAAACTTGTCAGGCTCATCGTTTGGGGTAAATGCTTGGAAATAGTTGGTTTTTCCAATCCATAAATTATCAGGAGAGGCCAACCGATATTCTAAACCAGCTACCCGATTATACTTGTTAAAAGAACTACTGAAATCACTTGCATTGATGGCTTGCTTATTGACCCCCATGAAAGCCAAATTAGAACGGGTGCCCACTCGTTGTTCTATCGCTGCGACGGTGTAATTAAAGCTTGGTAAATCGTTTTCCACTTGCTTAGCGGTTTGCATATTCAACAAACCAACTCTCAATTTATCATTTACTTTTCCACTTAATCTAGCACCGTACAAGATGGTATTTTGGATGTTCTGACCAGTAGCAGTATCTATGGCAACTCCAATTCTACGAGAGAAAAAAGGATTGACTCTACTTGGTCCAAAACTGCCAAATAGGTCTGCATTTTCTAGGAAGAATTGACGTCTCTCGGGAAAAAATATTTCGAATCGGTCGAGGTTAGTTACTTGTTGGTCTACTTCGACCTGAGAAAAATCTGGATTGACTGTGAGGTCCAAATTTAACCCAGAAGTCACTGCAATTTTTGCATCTCCTCCAAATGAAAAGTCTGTTGCTGCTTTCGTTTCGCCTGCATCCTCAAAATCTCTAATAACAGATCCTGCTGTAAAAGGAATGATGGAGATATTAGATCCTGGTTTCTTTAAAGGTTCGTCCCAGACCATTTCCCCCATATAGGTTAGATCCATCAGAATATTATTCCTTGGAATATTTACCCAACTGGTAATTTCATTGATCTGAGTATCATTTCTGTAGGAATTGAATCGCCATCGAGTACTACCTTCTGTATACCGAATGGTTTTAAACGGAATGGCGAATTCTGCTATCCAATAATTCTCGTATTTTCTAGCATTTCCATCCCATTTATTATCCCACGAACTATCAAAGGCACCTCGGTCTCTTCCACCACTAGAAATTAATGCCTCTCTTCGGACTCCTTCTGGATTCATTCCGAATAAAAAGGCATTGGTTTGGTCATTATAAGTATCAAAAAGAATACTGATATTATCACTATTTCTAAAGCCGTAATCTCTTTTTAGAGTAGGTGTAAGGAAGTTATTAGAAGAACTGTAGCATTTAGTGGCTACATAAATATACTCCTCGTCGTAAGTCATGTAAATTTCTGTCTCACCGCCTGCTTTGGAACTATCGGTAGGAAAGAATTGCCAAAAATCACTAATTCCACCAGCTTCCTTCCAAACTGCCTCGTCTAATTTGCCGTCTAAGACAATTTTTTCAGTGGTCTTTTTTAAGTGAATATTTGGATAGATGTTTTGTCCTATCTTTGTGCCATCTTGGGCTTGAAGATAGATGCAGAACAGAAATGATATGGAGGTAATTAGTAGTGATTTCATCTTGAGCGCAAAAATAGCAAAAAAGTTATTTGTTTCTGCTTTGTTACAGAGAATTATATCGCTTGTAGCCAATAATAGGTGAAAATTGTCAATCAACGTTCTTAAACGCCAGCTAATTAGATATGTTTAATAGTTCAACCATTAATTTACGAGACTTTCAGAAGACGCTTTTTGCTGTTGCTTACAAAATGATTGGGGAGGTAGCCGCAAGCGAGGATATAGCACAAGATACGATTGCCGTTTTTCTATCTAAGTCTTTAAAAAATCAATTGTCAGAGGTTCAAGATATTCAAAAATACTTGATTAAAACTGTTACTAACCGAAGCATAAATTACCTTAAAAAAATTAAAAAGGAACGAGCTAATTACTTTGGCGTTTGGTTACCAGAACCGATTTTAAATGAAACAAATAGCATTGATTTTCAACTAGATATGGATTACGGTGTTACTTTTTTACTAAATCATTTTACTCCAAAAGAACGAGCTGTTTTTATCTTGAAAACTGCTTTTGATTTTACTTTTAAAGAGATAGGGGAGGCGATAACATTGAAAGAGGCAACCTGTCGAAAAACCTTTCAACGTTTAAGGCTTAAATTGGAAAAACCTACTGCCAATCTTCAAATAGAAAAATCGGCTAAAGAGCGTCTATTAGCAGGATTTCTTGCGGTAGGACAAGCAGATGGAATGGATATGTTAATCCAAATTTTAAAAGAAGATATTGTCATTTATTCTGATGGTGGAGGAAAAGTTTCAGCGGCGAAAAATCCAATTTTTGGAAAAGCGAATTGTACAAAATTCTTACAAGGTTTATTTAAAAAGAGAGATGGGGAGTTGTCTTTAGCTTTGGCTGAGGTAAATGGAGAAACGGCTTTAGCTTTGAGTACTTTGGACGGAAATTTAGAAACAATTGTAGTTTTAAGTATAACTGATTTTAAGGTTGACTCGCTTTATTTTATTCGGAATCCTGATAAATTTAAGACTTTAACTTTAACTTTAACTTAAATCTTTAATTTTACCTTATTGAATGCAAAGAAATAAGGGCTTTACCTTAAAGTAAAACCCTTATTCTTCTTATTCCCTCATGGAATTATTATACCATCTGAATAATATCATACTGTGTCAAAATATGCATGCTGCCCGCCTTATCTTGTGCCACAACTGCAGGGATTTTTTTGCTAATATATCGAGTTAAACTTTTGACAGGTAACGCCTCTTCAACCAAAGGAAATGGTTCTCCCATGAAATTTTTGATAGGCGCTTCTGTATTGTTCAATGGATTTTCCAGCAGAGAAGTTAAAACAGCACTTTCTGTTATAGAACCAATAATTTTATCTT
>CALDTJ010000232.1 GCA_937924145.1 uncultured Saprospiraceae bacterium | reverse complement strand
GTTTTGTCAACATCTAAATCAGTTGTCCTTCATTAATCCGTTGTATAATAAAAATATACAACGGATTAATGAAGGACAACTGATCCAAGCGTTGACATATTTCTTCTTTATAATATCCATTTTTTATCTGATTATCTAATACAAATTAGACGAACTTTTTACCATTTAGTTATTTAAGTTCATTTTAGTTACGCTCTAAATGTTCTTCAATGTCTAAATGGTAGAATAAATAACTAATAAATCTACTTAGTGAAGTAATTGCAATTTTTCTGTTTGAAAATATAGCGACAATTAACTTGTCGGTACAATTTTACTGGCAAAAACCAGAAGTGTTAAGAAAAAGTGCCAGAAAAATTAGATTTAACTAAAAATGATCTCCTTCTAGCCTACTTTAACATCGATCTTTGCCTCGTTTTTTCAAACTTTAACAACAAAAGTCGCGCAAAAGTAATAATTTTAAGGATGTCTCGTAAGTGCTTGCTAGATTACTTTTTAAATAATAAAAAATGAAAACCAAACAACTTATTTTCGGGTGTTGTGCTTTCCTGTGCTCAATAGGTTTACAACCTTTATTAGCGGCTATTCCTACAACCAAAATAATATCGCTCAATCAAACGATAAATGTAGATAGCTTGATACCTGAATATCTATTTTTGGATAATAAAAGTCCTTATTCCAACAATGTTGCTAAATTATTTGGCTTACAAGGTTCGCTTGCTAGATGGCGATACTACACAGATGAATGGTATCGAAAAAGAGTAGATATGTGGAATCGCATTTATAATAATGGGCTTTTTGACGAATTTAATTTTGAAAGTGGCTTTGGTTTAGCAGGCAATGCAAATCCTTTACCTTTTCATTGTACAGCTTTGAGTAGTTTCTATTTGGGCTACAGCTTAGGAGATTATAATGATGGATCTTTCTACGGCATCTATGGCTATTTTCCTAACTATGCGCTTACCACGGGATATGTCGCTCAACCTGTTCAAAGTTTGACAGAATACAAATCGCAAGGTAATAGCAATACGACGGAATATATGGTGAATGAAAAATTACCAACTACTAAAAAAAGATTCGTTAGTGCAAGCACAAAAAGCATCAATGAAAGTTTGACCCAACATTTGATTAACGTAAAAGCAATGCCTCTATGGGATGCTATCCCTAAAGGGGAATTTAAGATAAAAAACGAAGAGGATATTACGGCTGTCTGGGCACAATTAAAACAAACGGCTGTAAAAAAGGGCAATTCTGATAAGAATAAAAATGCTGTATTCAATACCATACCAACTACCGAGTTAAATAATGCAAGTCAAACGGTAGGAAATACCTTTTCGAATAATAACGCCGCAAGCAATCCAACTGTTTTGAGTTCTGTAAAAGGGAGAAACTAGTATTTGGGTTGGGTCAGAAATAATAGGTTTTGTCGTTCAGTAAGAACAATTAATTGAAAAATTCTGTTATATTTATAGAAATGTTGGTAAGAGCACGTTTAATTACTCCTTAAACATTTTATTATGAAAATATCCTTATTGTGTTGTAGAATTCTTTCTACTATTATTTTGGCGTTTTTGTTTTCTTCGGTAGCCATTGCACAAACGGCAAACACAACTCAAGCCATTAATAATACGCATGAAATAAGACCACTTAATGCGAATACTTCAGAAATGATGCCTTTTGATTTTCCGAATTTTGAAATTTGGGCAAAGGGACAAAATAATAGCGTTATTTGGCTTTATTTATTTGATGAAAATTATAGAACATTAGCCAATAACTGGAATACGATTAACAATCCATTTTGGGCCGCAGCAATTACAGGAAGTTGCCCTTATGGTACGTTCGATTTTACTATGGGCTTGTCAAAAGTCAATTTTGTCGAAAACTATGGTTCTCTAGAAGAACACCTTAGGAACAATTACAATTTAAACCCTATAAAGCCGACTAATATTTTTGGGTTGCCTTCCTTCGCAAGTAAAGTGCAATCACCAAATAATACTGATAATGAGGCGGGCATAAAAAGTCTACCCCCAAAAAATCCTAAAACCACTACTGTTAATCAGCATGTGGTAAAGCAGGTAGACTTCACTCAACATATTACGCCTGTTGCTACCTCTTGGAGTCAAAACAAAGGGATGAATAAACGAAATAGAGCGATGAGTAGCGGTATTCAAACCTATATCAACTCTAATCAATCTTTATATGCGGCAGGAATCAATGGATCAACTGGAACTACTACAAGTAATGGCACCAATGCGACTAGTTCCAATTATAGCAACTATTCAAGTGGTAAAGGGGGAAGTGGTCCTTCTGCGGTAGTAAGCAGCAGCCCCAGTAAAACGGCATCTACAGGAAGAGCACCTTCAAGTACCACTAGTAGTAACTAAGTAGTCAGTCAAGTTAATAATGTCGGTATCTTTTGATAAAATATTGCCGACACTATCAACTTGACTGACTACTAAGTAACGAGTAAATAATAAATAGAAAAGTAATTTTTTTGCTTTGAGACTTTAGAAGTATTAATAATGGCTCAACCTTAGTTCAAAAAAGAGTCTCTAAGGTTTAATATAGAGCATAAATAGTGAGCTAATAGTTAATATTTTATTAAAAAAATTATATCACTGTTACTAACGAGACCTTTCAACGTCTAAAAAGTGTAATAAATATTCCAATTAACTGACTTTAACAATTTTAATATTCACTTTATTACATTCTTAACAGCAAGTTATTAAATAAAGTGATAATTTTAGGGTTGTTAGTTAGAGCTAATGATAATTACTATCAAAAACATATTAAATATGAAAATTTATAAAATTTCATCTTTCTTAGTTGCTTTATTCACATTGAGTTTCGCAACTGTTTCTTTCGCTCAGTATGATGATTTATACTACAACCCGAGCGATGACAATTCTTCTGTAACTTCTTCGTATGATTACGAAAGCGAGTATGACGCAGATGAATATGACGAGTACAGCTACGACGAGCAAGAATATGACGATTATGAGTACTACGATGATTACGATTATCAGTATACTTCTCGTATCCGTCGATTCAACAATCCTTACAGAGGATTTGATTACTACGATCCAGTATACACTGATGCAGCTTTCTACAATAATGGTTTCGGACCTGGTGTTTCTATCTATGCAGGTAGCCCATTCAGCTACAACCGTTGGAACAGAGCTAACAGATTTAATCGTGCTAATAGATTCAACAACCGATACAGCAGATGGAATGCATGGAATAACCCATACGCTTATTACAGCAGCCCATTTGGATTCAACAACTTCAATAACGGTTTTAACCGTGGATTTGGTGGATTTAACAATGGATTCGGTGGTGGATTCAACCGAGGATTCGGTGGCGGATTTGCTAGCAGTGCTTTATACTGTCCTCCAACAAATGGTTACGGTTATACTAACATTAATAATAATACAACGATTATTAACAACGGTAGATCTTCAAATGGACCAAGAGGTACTAGTACGAACGCAAGCCGTTCAAATGCTAATAACACAAGAGGTGGTGCTAACACAAAGGAAACTTTAAGAAGCAACTCTTCAAGTGCAACTAGCCGATCAAACAGATCAAATACTAGGACTTCAAATTCTTCTGCTAACAGAAGAGCGACAAGAACAAACAGCACTAGATCAACTACTCGTACAAATACGAATAGCAGCTCAAGAGCGAACCGTTCTTACGAGCGTCCAACAAGAAGAACTAACAATACTAGATCAGCAGCACCTTCAAGAAGTACAAGATCAACTACAAGAAGTGGTGCTTCTAGCACTAGATCAAATAGAACTTATGCACCAAGCAAATCTTCTAGTCGATCAACTACAAGAAGTTCAAACCGAAGCTATAAACCAAGTAGATCTTCTAGCAGATCTTCAAGTAGAAGCTATACACCGAGTAGATCTTCTAGCAGAAGTAGCGCAACACCTTCAAGAAGTTCTTCTAGCAGAAGTAGCTCAAGTAGAAGTTCTTCAAGAAGAAACTAAAAAAAAATTGAGAATGGGGTTGTAATTTCAAAATCAATTCTTATCTTTGACAAAGAAATTACGAAACTTGACCTCAAGTAAGATATAAATTCAAGTACTTTTTATTAAAATTTCAGCTTGAATTATTAAGATTATAGCGTGTTTAGAAATTTTGAGAGGGTGGAACTTCCATATTCCATCCTCTTTTTTTATGCCTATCACAAGCCTAAGTAACGAGTAAATAATAACTCAGTCATTTCCTAGCTATTCTTTTGCACAATAACGTCGTTATTTTTATCAGCCATAGCGATGCTATGTCCTCAAAAAATGCCTAGTTCTTGCACAAAACCCGCTCGACTGCGCAGCGGGCGAGTAATTAGCTCTAAACGACCGACTTATTTTTTGCTCATTACTAAGGGATACGATCTATTCTAAAATATTCGGCAGTTAATCAACCCTACAGAACATCCAACCAAACATTTCCCATCGACGATTGTTTTAATTTTTAATACCTTTGGCAAAAGGTAAGTGCAAGTGATACAACTTTCATTACTTCACAAACAAGTCTATTTAAAAATCTTCAAACCTATTTTATATGAAACGACTACTTTTCTCAATGGTCATCGTTTTTTCAACATGGTGGACCATACAAGCACAGACTACAGCAGATGCCCTCCGATTTTCTTCTTTTGATGTTTTAGGAACAGCCCGAACAGTTGGTGTTGGAGGTGGACTAGGAGCATTGGGTGCAGATTTTTCTGTACTAAGCACTAATCCTGCGGGTATGGCAGCTTATCGGAAATCTGAATTTACAGTGACCCCTTCTCTGTTTTTAAACAGCACAGATGCTACTTTAAATGGTGGCGGCGCTGGGTCTCTCACAGATAATAAACTAGCTTTTAATTTAAATAATCTAGGGTTAGTTTTTGCCAAACAAGGTAGAAATCCTAACTGGCGAACTAAGAACTTCGCCTTAGGCATCAACCGTATTGCTAGTTTTGGGCAAAATATTAATTATAGAGGTCAAACTAGAGGTTCCTATGTTGACTTTTTACAAGAGGCATCTATTGGCTTAGATCCTAGTGAATTAAGCAATTTCACTACTGGATTGGGTTTTGATACGCAAGCACTCTTCGACTTAGACGAAGACGGTTTTTACGAAACAGATGCAGAATTGAACGGCGATGCAATTCTAACAAAAGAAGAAACAATCAGAAGAAAAGGTGGGATTAATGAGTTGTCCTTAGCATATTCTGGAAATTTTAAGGATAGATTAAAGATTGGTGTAGCTTTAGGCTTTCCTATTTTGTCTTACACAGAAGAGAAAGTTTACAATGAATCAGACCCTAATGACGAACTACCTTTTTATAGAAGTCTACAATTCGATGAGAATTTGACGACGACCGGTTCTGGTGTGAATTTAAAATTAGGAGTTATTCTAAGACTGAGTCAAGCTATCCGATTAGGAGCGTCTGTGCATACACCAACAAGATTTAACTTAACAGATGATTATAGCACAAGAATGGTCTATGACTATGTGGATGATGAAAATGATGGACCATTAGAATCTGCCTCTCCAGAGGATCAAAGCGAGTTTTCTTATAATTTTAAGACGCCTTGGAGATTTATGGGTAGTGCAGGATTCATTATCAAGCGTTCTGGTTTTATTACTGCGGAAGTCGAATATTTAAAATATAATGATTCGGAGTTTGATTTGTCCGTTAATGATCCAAGTCAATCAACCGTCGATTTTCAACAAAATACGAATCGTCAAATTGCCAGTATTTATCAATCTGCCATTAATTTGCGACTTGGAGGGGAATATGCCCTAAAAATGTTGCGATTTAGAGCAGGTGTTGCCTTATCTGGCACGCCTTATGCTGATAGTTATATACAGGAAAATCCTAATATCAGAGGAATTGGAGAGACTAGACAAACCTATTCTTTGGGAGTAGGTCTTAGACAAGATCGGTATTTTGTAGATTTCGCTTTTCGATTTGCAGATAGAGAAAGTACTTATGAACCTTATTCTATTTCAGCAGATTATGCAGCTAGTAATAATATTCCTACAAATAGCGTAACAACCAATAGTTTACAAAATCATTTACTGTTTACTTTTGGGTATAGGTTTTAAACGACTCTAAAGTCCTTCCAGCATTTTGAGTGCTGGAAGGACTTATCCAAAATCTCTCCTCCTCTCCTCCAATACGATTTTCCTTTTTTACGACCAAACTTATTCATTCACAAGTACAGGCGACTTCAGTCGCCCCAACGTATTAGGCGACTGAAGTCGCTTGTACTAAAACTCAAAAAATGAAAAGTCTATTCCGTAACATCAGGTATTTGATGGGACTAAGTCTCTGTTTTTGCTCGCTATCTTTGATAGCTCAACAAGGCAATTATAAAAAGGGAGATAATTTTTATCAAGTAGATGAAAGGAGATTAGTGGAAACCAAATGGAAATATACCTATGCACTCCATTTGGAATCTAACACTATTATTCACAAAGCGGAAGATGCTTATGAATACTTCTTATTCTTTCGATATAATTATACCTACCAACAATATTTAAATGGAAAGTTCTCCAGAGGGAGTTGGCGCATAAAAAGTAATGATCTGCTTTACAGCTTTAAACACATCAAAAAATTCTCTGTTGCTACTGCCAATAAAAAAGTACTGGTACTTGAATTTACGCAACCAAACAGTCGAGGGACTTATCAATATCACTTCGTGAGGGTGTCTTCTGAAAACAGCCCTTTTATCAAACCTCCAAACGAATTACCCGATGTAAATGTAGAAGCGATTAACCCAAATAAGCCTGAAAAAAAATGGTGGGTCTTTAATAAGCCAACCAAAAAGAAGAAAAAAAAGAAACGATCAGCTCCTAAAGCAAACGAACCTTATATAAGTATCGAAATGGTTGGTGGCGGTTTTTATGGTGGCATCAACCCTACCCTACGAGATTATATTCATATCAAAAATGATGGCCGTTTAATTAAAGAATATAAAAGTCGAGAAAGTGGTTTGGTCGTTACAAAACGAGACATTCCACGGGAAGAATTAGAAAAATTCGCAGAGTACGTCCTAGCTCAAGAGTTTTTTGATTTAGAGCGAATCTATGATTGTGAAACAGAACTCTGCCAAAAACGGCTCAAACATAAGCCTGCGCCTATTCCCTTACGCTTAGCTATTGCTTATAAAGATCGTCGAAAGGTCGTAACGATTAGTATTTTTGGTAAGGATAATCGAAATATTCAATACGTGGAATACCCGGAGGAATTGGATCAAATTATTGCTACTATTCAGAAGATGGCTTTGAGGATGGATCCTTCTTAGGATTGCTAATTTGAGGTTGACTTTTTACCCACGAATTCAGGAATTTATTACAAATCTAGACGTTAACTTATTTACCTCGGATTACTAAAGTACCTCGGATCTAGATTTTGACCGCCCACTATACACTTTAATTACCTAAAAATAATAGGTTAATCACCCCCACTGCAAACTGCTCACTGTTACTCACTTGTAACTCAAATGTAACTACCCCCTTCTATCTTTGTGGCATAATTAATCAGAGAACTAAGATTAGTTAATTTAATCACAGAATTTTCATTCAATAAATCATAATTAATAATGGCTACTAAGAAAATTAAAGTAGAAGTAAAGACAGCAGACATTGATTTTTCTAACAGTGTTAATAAGATCAAGACCACTGCAAAAACTGTAAATACAGAAGTTGTAGATACTGCAATCGAAGTATTAGAAGATTTAAGAACGAACGGGGAAAAGATTAGAGTGGCAGCAACGGCAAACGTAAATGCAGCAATCGAAAATTTGACAATTGAAAATGGTGTTCAGTTTGTAAAAAAAGCTGCTAAAAACATCAACGAATATAGCTTAGAAACAGCAGAAGAGGTAATTGACGCAACTGTAAAAGGAACAAAAGGATGGCAAGCATTATTTGCTAAGTCTATGAAGGAAGGAGTTGACTTATTTGGTAAGTCACAAGATTTGACTTTCACTACTTTAGAGGGATTGAAGAAGAGATACAGCAACAGAAATTTCAGATTAAAGCAGTTATTCAACTTTGATCTTGATTTCACACCTGCAACGGTAACGGTAGAAAAGAAAGCTAAAAAAGCGACTGCTAAAGCGACTAAAACGGCTAAGAAAGCTGTTGCTAAAGCTAAACCAGCAACTAAGAAGGTGGCTGTCAAAGCAACTGCTAAGAAAGTAGTAGCTAAAGCTAAACCAGTAACTAAGAAGGTGGCTGTCAAAGCAACTGCTAAGAAAGTAGTAGCTAAAGCTAAGCCAGCAACTAAGAAGGTAGCTGTCAAAGCAACTGCTAAGAAAGTAGTAGCTAAGCCAGCAACTAAAGTGACTGTTAAAAATAACTTACGAGTAATCGAAGGTATCGGACCAAAGATTGAAGAATTATTAAACAAAGGTGGCATTTTCACTTTCGCTCAGTTAGCAGCAACTAACCAAGGTACGTTAAAAGGTATTTTAGCAGCAGGTGGATCAAGATACAAAATGCATGACCCAACTTCTTGGAACCAGCAAGCAACTTTAGCAGCAGCAGGAAAAAGAGAAGAATTGGCGAAGTTACAAGATGAATTAAAAGGCGGAAGAGCTGTAAAGTAATTTAGACAGTGAGAGATGTGAGATAGTGAGAATGTGAGAATGCGTGACCTAACAGAGCGCATCGAGTATTTTCTCCCGCTCTCTAATCTCTCGCCTTCTCATCTCTCACACATGTAACTCATCTGTAACTACCTCATCTTATCTTTGTGGGGTAATTAAAAAGAAAGATAATCTAACTATTTTTTAAAAAAAATTAAACTTAAATATAATGGCTACTAAAGCAAAAAAAGCAGTAAAGAAGACAGCGAAGAAAGAAGTAACAATTGATTTCACAAACAGTGTAGAAAAGATCAAAGGAACCGCTAAAACTTTAAACAATGAGGTATTAACTACCGCTACAGAAGTTTTAGAAGACTTGCGAAACAATAGTGAAGTGATCAGAGAAGTAGCAACAGAAAAAGTGAATGCTGCGATTGAAACAGTGAAGAATGTAAAAGTACAAGACGGTGTAAAATTCGTTAAGGAAACAGCTACTAACATCAATAAGTACGGTTTAGAAACTGCTGAAAACGTATTAGACGTTGCAGTTGTAACTGGAAAAGAGTGGCAAGGAGTTGCTAAAAAAGCAGTAAACGGAGGATTGGAATTAGCAGACAAGCAACAAGAAATCGTATTTGATACTTTAGACGCAGTAAAAGTACAATTGGCAGAAAGTGCAAAGCGTTTCAGCCGGTTATTCTCAAATAACTAAGAATTACAGATTAATAACTTTAGACTGATTACAAACAAAACCACGTGGTAATTAGTTATAAAGACTACTTTAATAAGGTGAGTGATTCCATTGGGGTCACTCGCCTTTTTTGGTATTTTACTTGTACGAAGTAACGACTAAAATAGCCTAATTTCAAATCATGAAAAAGATAAAACGTCCTTCCATATTTTTGTTTTTCACCGAAATGTTCAGAGCACTTTGGGAGCTAAGAAAAGTACGCCCTTTCATTAAAAACTATAAGGTAAAAGAAAAAGCGGATGGGCATATAGTGATGGTAATTCCTGGTTTTTTAGCGAGTGATTTGTCCACTAAACCATTAAGACAATTCTTAACAAAAATTGGCTATAAAACTTGCGGATGGGAGTTAGGAACCAATCTGGCTGATTTAGAGCAATTAGAAATTATTGCAAATAAGATTGATCGATTATATGAGGAAAATGGTCAGCCAATTAGTCTAATTGGATGGAGTTTAGGTGGTGTTTATGCCAGAGAATTGGCGAGAGATCGAACAGAGAAAATTCGACAAATTATTACCTTAGGCTCTCCTTTTGCAGGAATAGAAGAACCAAATAATGCGACGATTACTTTCAATGTCATCAAATGGTTTAGAGGTTACCCTGAATTAGATGAGAACTTTATTGCCCAGTTACCTATACCCGTTCCTGTTCCAACGACGGCAATCTATTCTAAAAAAGATGGTATCGTTCCTTGGCAAGCATGTATAGAAAAAGTAGAAGATGACATCCATCAAAATATAGAGACATTTGGCAGTCATTTAGGCATGGGCGTGAATATTGATGTTTTGAATATCATCGCAGATAGGTTACCTTATTCTAAAAGAAATTGGGTAAAATATGGGGAAGAACGATTGTTTATTGGTGCTATTTAGGGTTGTCAGTTACGCTCGTAACCGATAACTGACAACCGAATAATCACTTCACCTCAAACCGTCGCAAATCTTCAATACTTACTACTTGTAACGCCTTTTCGTGCGTGCTTTCCAATATCACGGGCGGTGCAAAGCCAGCTATCATCGCCTCCTTCCATCGACTTACACATAAACACCACTGATCGCCAGGCTTCAAGCCTGGAAAATTATACATCGGCATTGGGGTGCTTAGATCATTTCCTCTCCCCTTCGTATAGGTTAAAAATGCTTCGGTCATGCGGGCGCACACTACGTGCGTTCCATAGTCCGTTGGACCTGTTTGGCAAAAGCCATCTCGGTAGAAACCTGTCATGGGGTCGTAGCAACAAGACTTTAATTCGGTGCCTAGGACATTTTTAGATTGGGTGGTCGTTTTTTGCATGGTGTCGTTTTGGATTATGCAGTTGTTATTGGATTGGGCAAATAGGCTATTGATGCCAATTATTAAACAAATCAGTAGTAGATATTTTTTCATCTTAAAGAAACTATTAAGTCGCCATAATGGTTTATAAACCACAGTACTTCCAAATTGTTTCACGCTTACTAATACCTCCTATTTTTCAAAATAATCGTAGCTAATCCGACAAATTCCTTCATTCCTTAAAGTTTAAACAACCCAATAGGTTTGTCAGGGCAAAAACCAACAACAAGCAACTATTTCCCTCCGTTTTACACTATATTTACAGCTTCAATATTTGATATATAAAAAATACCGACATGAAATTATTTTTGCTAAGCTGTCTAATTTGTTTATTCAGTCTTCCTACCCTATTCGCGCAGAATATCCAAAATATAGCATTGCTTTCTCAAAGGGAATATGATGTCAACTTAAGTGACATTTGGGGTTATACAGACGACAACGGACGAGAGTATGCCCTAATCGGACTAACTACAGGCACCTCAATCGTAGACTTAGATGATCCTCGAAATCCTGTCGAAATTTCTTTCATCAAAGGAGGAAGTTCGATTTGGAAAGACATCAAGACTTATGAAAATAAAGCCTATGTGACGGGGGAATATAATGAAGGTTTACAAATAATAGATCTTTCAAACTTACCAAATGCGGTGGATAGCACTCAATTTTATTATTGGAGAGATGTCATTCCAGGCGTTGGTAGCATTGGCGCATGTCATAATATTTTCATCGAAGAAGCAACGGGTGTCGCTTATTTATCGGGTTGCTCCGTAGTCAATAATGGTGTCATCATGTTAGACGTAAAAGGGGACAAACCTGTCTATTTAGGAAGAACCCCCAATCCTTATTCGCACGACGCTTATGTTAGGAATGATACTTTATATAGTTCAGATGTTTTTTCTGGTTTCTTTTCGGTAGTTGATGTGACAGATAAATCTAATCCTACGATCATAAGTACCCAAAGAACTCCTTCTCAATTTACCCATAATGCTTGGTTATCAGACGATAGTAAAACGCTATATACAACGGACGAAACAGGTAATGCTCCAGTAGCCGCTTATGATATTTCAGACTTGCAGGATATTCAGTTGATTGATATGTTTTTTCCAAAGAATACTAGAAATACTGGACTGATTCCACATAATGTCCATGTCAAAAATGATTTTTTAATTACTTCTTATTATGCAGAAGGTGTAGTCATCACAGATGCTTCTCGACCTAATAATTTGGTACAAGTTGGACAGTACGATACCTATATTGGATCGAATGAAGGTTTTAACGGCGCTTGGGGTGCTTTCCCATTTTTTGAATCGGATATTATCGTTGTATCTGACCAAGAAAATGGATTATTTGTTTTACAACCGACTTATAAAAGAGCGTCTTTTTTCGAAGGCATCATCAGAGATTCTATTTCAGGAGAAGGGTTATCGAATGTTGACATAAAAGGCGTTTTTAGAGATGCCATAGTGATTGATGAACGAGGTGGATTGGATGGTCAATTTACTATTGGAACAACGATTGCTGGCTCGGTAGAATTTACTTTTTCCAAACAAGATTATAGAACAAAGGTCGTCACAGTAGATTTAGCAAATGGAGATTTAGCAAATCTATCACTGAATCTATTACCTACAGGTGTATCTATTAGTGGTAGTGATTTTAGTGGTTGCGCTCCACACGAAGTCACTTTCTCAGCAGTAGGTGCTCCTGTTACTGAGTTTGAATGGATTTTTGAAGGGGGAACACCCGCCACTTCTACAGAGGCGAACCCTACCGTTGTTTTCGACGAAGAAGGAAGTTATGATATTCAACTAAAATCCAGCTTTGATGGGCAACCAATTGATTTACAACAAAATAATTTAGTCCGAGTCACGGATATTCCTACTGCCAATTTTTCCTTTACGCAGGATCGAAGAGAATATACTTTTAATAATTTATCTGAAAATGCAGATAGCTATCTTTGGGATTTTGGAACAGGAGATTTTTCTGATGCAAAAAATCCAACCTACCTTTTCGCAAATACACCAGGCGAAGTGTTACTAACTGCTACCAATGAATGTGGCGAACAGACCTTCTCTATTCAATTAGGCAATCCTTCCACTAGCTTAGAGTCTTTAAATTTACTAACTGAGTTTACGGCAAGCCCCAATCCATTTTCAGATCAAACCACAATTCGTTATCAATTAAAAAATTCTGTAAAAAATGCACAGTTGGTTATTTCTGATATTTCAGGACGGATTGTAAAACGTCATGAATTAGATGCAAAACGAGGTACACTTTCCTTTGGACAGGAATTAGAAAAGGGCGTTTACTTTGGGCAAATCGTGGTGGGAAATGATCGGAGTGCTGTTTTGAAATTGGTGCTTTTATAAAAAAAACGGTAGCACCAGACCAATGATGCTACCGTTAATTATTGAATAATTCCGTATTATTCGCTGCGAATGTAGGGATTTTTCATAATATCTTCTTCATTTCTGATTTAAATTTTGCTAAATACTTAACACTTAGGCGTTTAAAGCGTAGATAAGGGGGATAAACTTGCTCTCAACATCCTCAAAATTAAACTTAGTGTTCATAGAGGTATTATTTGTTTAAATAACCATAAGGCGTTATTTTAGTTATCTTGCAGTTTTGATTTTGTTAAAAAATTAGTTCAACAGATGATTGCCTCTACAAAAATAAACCACGCGATCAAAACTCAAGTGTACCGCTGGCATAATGGCTATGAACGCTATTTTACCGCCTCTAGAATTAAGAACCAACTGGAATTGTTAGCAGAAGATATCCAAATTACGACACCTAGAGGAAAGCTATCGGGGAGAGCAAATTATTCAACTTCACTAGGAGATTATAAAGGCATGAAAATAGCACATCAGGTAGAAGAAATTGAGCTACTCCCTAAACCCAACGGAAGGCTTGAGTTAAGTGTTAACATCATCTACCACGGTATCCAAAAAGATGGTACAGATACTTGCTTGAGGTTTTCTTATAAAAATGAATTAGTGTCCATACCCAACCAATTACCTATCTTTAAATCCATTCATTTAAGTGTGGCAGGGGCATTTGAATCACCTCTATTTGTAGATACCTACCCAAGGTTAAGATCATTAGCATTGATGCATTATTACCTCTATTTAATAGAGCAACTAAAAAATAATGCAGCAGACTTTGAAGAAATATTAACCAATGATTTCCAACTAAATTTATCAAAAGAGACCAGCTTAATCTCTATTGAAGATTTAGGTAATTGGTTAAGAAATGCAGCTAAAAAAATAACAATCACTAGTCATTACCCTAAAAATATAAAAGTCAAAACCCTTAGTCGAGATACCTATGAATTAAAAGTAGATTTTGATTGGGAAGGCATGACAAAAGCCAATCAAAAAATGATTGGGGAAACACGCCATACTTGGGTTATTGTAGATAAAAAGAATGATCGATTTGCTAAAATCAAAACGATAGATGTGGAGACGATCAATCCTTTTTCTATGGTAGAGTAATAGGAATGACCACAAAACAAAAAGTCAAGTAAACTACATGAGCTTACCCAACTTTATTTAATTGAGAGAATTTTTGCACTATTTTAGGTTAGAATTTTCTAAACGGGGTTTAAAATAGCCCATCCGAAGATGGGCCAAATAAACCCCAAAAAACCAAGTCTTATCTTAGTTAATCTTTATGCTTAGAAACTTCTATTTTGAAGGTGCAATTTTATAACAATTTACTAAAGTAACCGAAAAATATGGGGCTACATCTGGGCTACCTATGGGTTACATTACAAATAATTTGTACTTTTACCCCTCACCAAGTCTTTTTTTAAAGGTAATATGATCGTTCCCAAGACATCATTATTCATTAATTTGATAACTCCTTTATTACAGGATATCACCTATTGGTATCCCACTAATTTGTAGAAAACATTATTTCCCGAGTTAATATATGAAAAGGCTTTGTATCTTTTTGAGCATCCTTCTATCTTCTTTTTACCTATTGGGCCAACGAATCACTCAAGATAGTATTAATAACCAACTTGCAGAGTTGTGTATCACCGAACACAATCAGCAAGAAGAAAAATTGTTAAACCTTTTGGCTTTCGTGCGAAAAAATGAAAGCTTATTAGAAAATGAGGTAGATATTTTATTAAAACTAGCGAGCAATGAAATAAGTAATGCTAATTTCATTGCAGCTTTAGAGTGGGTAAAAGAAGCGGAACGTGTAACTGAGCGGCAGGGGATGGATTTCCTACAAGGTAAAGTCAACCTTCACATGGGAGAAATCTATCAAAAGATGGGTAATTGGAAAGCATCCTTAGAAACTTATCAAAAAGGAGAAAAAGCACTTATCTTAACAAAAGACTCTTTTCTTTTAGGCAAACTCTATGATGGCTATGCAATAGCTGCTCACAGAACTGGGCTAAAAGAGCAAGCCCTATCTCTCCATAAAAAAGCAATGGAATTAATAACTAAACATGGAAATGAATTAGCTCTACTTACTGCACAAAATAATTTTGCAGTCTACCTACTATATGAAAATAAACCGCTTGAGGCACTACCCTATTTTCAAAAAATGAAATTCACTTATTTACAAATGAATCACGCTTTGCCTAAAGCACAGGCTTATGGGAATTTGGGTTATACTTATGGCCTGCTAAAAAGGTATGATCAAGCATTTAGTTATTACGATTCTTGTGTAGCAATCGCTCAGAAAGAGGGATTCAAAGAAACGCTCTATATCACCTATTTAGATATGGCGGACACCTATGCTGCCAAGGGAGATTTTAAACAGGCATTTCAAAAACATAAAGCCTTTCAGCGATTAAAGGAGTCTGTCAATAATAAAGCAGTAAATGAAAAAATAGAAGAATTAAAAGTTCAATACGAAACTGAAAAAAACCAAAGAACCTTAGCCACTCAAAGAAATGAAATTTTCCAGCTCAAGCAACAATCCATCATCAATCGACAAAGACGATTATTAAGTATAATTGGGTTCTTAATTTTTGCTACGGCAGCTTTATTACTATTTCTAAATTACCAAAAACAAAGAAAAAAGACACTTGCCAAATATGATGCTCAAGAGCAAATTTTGCAAAGTGAAATTAGAAGAAAAGGATTCAAAGAGAAGCAATTAAAAAAACAACTCGCTAACATGAGCAAGGATATCACCGACTTATCATTAGATATAGTTCGAAAAAATGAATTTTCTCAAGAACTAAAAAAACGACTTGATGAGTTAGATTCAGAACTACCTGTACCACTCCAAGAAAAAATAAAAGACCTACAAATTTTTACAGTTTCTCATCTACAAATCAATGAGGATCTCGCCACTTTACAAACAAATGTAGAGCAAATAAATCAAGATTTCTATAATAATTTGAACAACTTGGGAAAGGATTTAAGTCAAAATGAAAAACAACTATGTGGGTTAATTCGCTTAAATCTATCGAACAAAGAAGTAGCCGTCATTAGAAAAATTTCCGCCAATTCTGCGAAGGTAGCAAGGTATAGACTGAGAAAGAAATTAAACCTGAATCCAGAGGAAGATATTGTAGATTTTTTGCAAAGCATATAAGAAAGCTAAATCCAAACAGTATCTAAAAATGTCGGACATTCTAAAACAAATGCCCGACATCAATATCGCTACGTTTCCTTAGCCTATAAGTAAGCTATATTTTCTTTAAAGATTAGCAACGGTAGGTGCTAAAATTGAATTCGCATAAATAAATTCACGCCTGCTTCTTCTTGGTCCACTCTAATACGACTAGCATCCTCGATTCCTGCAGCCTGTGCCAAACGCACTAATTGCTCAGGACTTCTATGATATAAATACCAATCTAAAAATAATTCCATATAACCTTCAGTGGGATTACCAACCGCAAAATTGCCAATAATTAGTTCTCCACCAGGTTTGACACAACCAATCAATCGGCTGACCAACTTAGTAAAAGTCCTATCATCGAAATAATCGAATAGACCTGCCGACCAAACAACATCATATTGCTTTTCAGTTCTAAAACGAAAGATGTTTTGATTGTAAAATCTAATATTAGGTAAGTGTTTAGCATTGATTTCAGTAGCATGTAGAATAGCTTTGATATCTGCCTCCACACAATCAAAATGGACATTGTGCTTTGGTTGCTCATCCATGAACTCCAATAGATCACGACATGGTCCACTTGCCACATCTAATACTTCACAGCTACCTTCCCTATTAGCCGCTCGTTCAGTTAATACATTTTTGAAAAAAGTTTTTCGGTTTCTAACTGCCGCCGCCGCTGCATGTTGGTGATAAAATAAATCCCAATTGGTCAACATCGGATTTGTTGAGGTTGTCTTTAGATACATTTTATCAATTACACTAAAATCTCCCGCATAACCATAAGGTTTTAGAAAGGCATGCCCAGGAATAGAGTCAATAAAATCTTCTCCATAAATAGCTGCAACCTGTCTACTGGCTTCCTTCCATTCGTCTAGAGGGACTGCTTTCCGGTAATAATTGAGTGCATCATTCAACAATTCATATTCGGTTTCATTTGGACCGCCACAGTCGTAAAGTACTTGGATATACTCTACGAGGGCATTTACTGGCAACGTTTTTTGGCGATAAGTAGCCAAAAATTCTTGTTTCAGTAGGATTTGCTCATTAGTTTGTGTTTTTGTTAATACCATGTAAGACTGTTGTTTTGCGTGTTGATTGATATTAATGGTTTTAGGGCAAATAAAATGCTCACACTAGACCTTGGATAAAACGTGTCCAAAAGGCTAGCTATTTACAAAACCAATTTTTAATTTTTCGATCAAAAGAATTAAGCACATACATTTGAATGAAAAATAAATCAGTTCATGTAATTTTTAGTTTTCCCAAGTACCTATCTATCAATTTCACTAAGTTTTAGAAATAGAGTATCACATTCAGTCCAAAGACTAAATAATTTTAGCATGTTATTTCGTACGATGTTAGTGATTAAATTTGTTGTAAACAGTAAGAAGCTCATGAATAACCATTCTACCTTTGATTTTAGTAGAAAGCATTCAGTAATAAAAATTATAGTGTTTTATGGTTAATAACGATAGGACTTACAAGTAGCTATTCTTATACATAAAAATTTAAATAGCTAGAATCCCATTAAGCTAAATATTTGATTTTTATGATTCTCTCTAAAGATGGCGAAGTGATATTAGTTGGCAAGAATGGTAAGTGGTATAAAAATACAAATAACCTGTAGATATTTATTCATATTTAAAATGCTCGTTAAAAATCACCCTGAGTCAAATATAGCAACTTACTTGAATAAATAAAAAAAAAAGGAATATTTTTTGATTTTGTGACAAATAATTTCTTCATCCTAAGTTTTTGTTCTCTCTACTTTTTAAGTAAAAAAACATAAAGATCACTTTATAAAAAATTGAAAGTCAATAAATTAATTAAAATATTATAAAATAAATTATCTAATTTACTGATACTAAAGTAAATACATTTTTCCGAAAAACAATTTATTTATTTTGTTAAAAAAATCTTAAATAAATAGTGACCTCCAATTTTTCCTCCGTCACAACAGCAGAATTAACAACAAATACGTTCCCTAATCCGAGTTTCAAAGCAAAATTCCTTTTTATCAAAAAAATGAAAAATGTGACATCCAAGTTAGAATATTATATTTAAATAATATTTCACATTTCACTACTTTTCTTGCAGTCGAGTTTAAAAAACATACATCTTTTTAATTATTGTTTCCTTAAATCAGAAACTTAAAACTCTTTAATATGAATTATTTAAATGAACTTTATGCCACCTTATCAGCCAGAATGGGTGGAGCATTTGCCAACATCTTAGGCGCTTTAGCTATCCTATTGATTGGCTTATTCCTAGCTAGAATTATCCGAAACGTTGTACGTCGATTAATGACAAAAACAAATATGGATGAGAAGCTAGGTCAAAAATTGAATCTTTCCTTTAGAGTGGATGATTTTGCAGCAAAAATCGCTTATTATCTTGTAGTCGTTTATACCTTATTAATTGTATTAGGCATGATGGGCTTGGATAGTGTATTGGCTCCAATCGAAGATATGATGAGCAAATTTTTATCTTTCCTACCGAATTTAATTGGCGCAGGGATCATTGGATTTGCAGGCTATATTATTTCTAAAATAGTATCTGAAGCAACGGGTTTTTTATCAAACTCTTTAGAACCATACGCCTTAAAAGCTGGCTTTAAAAATCCAGATTCTTTAACTAATTTATTAAAGAAAGTAGTCTTCGCTATTGTGTTCTTACCAATCTTAATTGTAGCATTAGACACTTTGAAAATGAAGGCAATTTCTGAACCAGCTACAGCTATGTTGGGGACATTTTTAAATGCTATTCCTAATATTCTAGCAGCAGCTATTATTATCGGTGCCTTTTATTTCATCGGTCGATTTGTAGTTGGATTATTGGTAGATCTTTTGAGAAATGTAGGTACAGACGAATTTGCACAGAAAATGGGTGTTAGTAGAATGATTGGACATCGGTCTATGTCAGGTATGATTGGAAATGTTGCTTTATTTTTCTTGATTTTCACAGGTATCATCACTGGTGCAGAAAAATTAGGAATGACTGCCTTAAACGATATTTTAGCTAATATTTTCCAAATCTCAGGTCAAGTATTATTTGGCGTAGTCATTTTAGCAGCAGGAGCTTATATAGCTAATATGGTAGGTGATATGGTACGAAAATCAGAATCTAGCTGGATGGCTCCAATCGCTAAATTTGCTGTTATTGGTATCTTCTTAGCATTCGCTTTACATACCATGGGCATTGCCGAAAGTATCGTAAATCTAGCATTTGGCTTAACATTGGGAGCTGCTGCCACAGCCTTTGCCTTAGCATTTGGACTAGGTGGTCGAGAAGTTGCAGGTCGTCAATTAGAGCAATTTTTTAATGGCAATCCTAAAGATGGTTTGAAAGTAGTTAAGCGTAATGGCCAGGTAGGAAAAGAAATAGCCAACTAAAAATATACGTCTAATCCAATAAAACGAATAAGCCCATTAGACTTCGTGTCTGATGAGCTTATTCTTACGTTTTGTTTAGTAGACTAATGTGTGTTGTTTTAGGTCAAATCAAAACCTAATTTGATAGGGTTGGTATATACTTTTTTAAAATTACTCTAAAAAAATAATGCCAACCTTATTTTTTAAACTGGCACCATTCGCTGTCTCAATAAATGATCTGCCATCACCAAGGCAGCCATCGCCTCTACAATCGGCACTGCTCTTGGCAAGACGCAAGGATCATGTCTACCTTTCCCTACAACCTTCGCAGATTCACCAGCCATATTTACCGATTCTTGCGATTCTACAATCGTTGCAACAGGCTTAAAAGCGACTCTAAAGTAAATATCCATTCCATTGGAAATACCACCTTGGATACCTCCAGAAAAATTCGTCTTCGTTTTAATCACTCCATTTTCATTATAAAAACGGTCATTATGCTCAGAACCACGCATCGCCACTCCGTCAAAACCTGAACCGTATTCAAAGCCTTTGCAAGCATTAATGCTCAACATGGCTTTTGCCAAATCAGCGTGTAACTTATCAAAAGCAGGTTCCCCCAATCCCGTTGGACTTCCTTGCACTACTGCCGTCACTACCCCACCAATCGTATCACCCGCTTTCCGAACTTCTTTGATCAAATCAATCATCTCTTCCGCTACTTCCAAATCTGGACAACGAACAGGTGTTTTCTCTGTATTATCAAAGTCCAATTCCTGATACGGCTGCGTCACTTTGATATTCCCAACCTGACTTACGTAACCATGTACAGTAATGCCCTTCGATTGCAAAAATAATTTCGCCACTGCACCAGCCGCTACTCTAGCCGAAGTTTCTCTGGCAGAAGATCTTCCTCCACCTCGATAATCTCTCAGCCCATACTTTTCTTGATAGGTAAAATCAGCATGAGAAGGTCGATATTTATCTGCGATATGACTGTAATCCTTCGATTTCTGATCGGTATTCATGATAATCATCCCAATCGGTGTACCCGTTGCTTTACCTTCAAAGATACCCGATAAAATCTGTGCTTTATCTGGTTCTTTTCGTTGGGTGACAATCTTAGATTGCCCGGGTCTTCGACGAGCTAACTCACTCTGAATGAATGCCTCATCTATCGGTAATCCTGCTGGACAACCGTCAATAATTACACCTAAGCCTTTCCCATGAGATTCGCCGAAAGTGCTGATTTTAAATGCTTTGCCAAAGGTATTTCCTGCCAAAATTCGTTGATTGGTTGATTAGTAATTAGTTGGTTGGTTGGTTAG